>DATDRS010000189.1:0-25387 GCA_035291605.1 Anaerolineales bacterium
CATGTCGCCGTCCATGTCGCGGTGATAGCCCTGCTCCATCCAGCGTTCCACAAAGGTATCGCCGGGGCACACGGCGTTGATGCGGATGCCTTCCCGGGCGTGGTCAACCGCCATCGCGCGCGTCATTTGCACCACCGCGCCCTTCGAGGCGCAGTAAGCGACCGAATTGCGCCCGGCGACTAGCCCCCAGTCGGAGGCGTTGTTCACGATCACCCCGCCGCCCTGGGCGCGCATGACCGGAATGACGATCTTGCTCATCCGCCACACGCCCGTCACGTTGAGCAGCAGAGTCTCGGCCCAATCTTCTTCGGTCGTGTTTTCGGCGGTGCCGCCCGTGACGACGCCGGCGTTGTTGAACAGAACGTCAATGCGCCTGAAGGCAAGCAGCGTCTCGTCCACCGAGCGCCGGCAGTCCTCCAGCCGGGTGTGGTCGGCGCAGATGTACTGGGCCTCGCCGCCCTGCGCCTGGATTTTGTCTACGAGCGCTTCGCCCTTGTCTTTTCTCCGCCCGGTGAAGGCCACGCGGGCGCCCTCGGCGGCGAACAGCCGCGCCGTCTCTCTACCAATGCCGGAGGTGCCGCCGGTGATCAGCGCAACTTTATCAAATAATCTCATAGGAACTCCTGGCGCGGCTTAAGGTGTAAGGCGCAAGGCTGAGCCGTGTTACTGTCCAATCCACCTCAGCGACACCGTTGGATGGCCGACAAAGTTCATCATCTCCGCCAGCGAGGGAAGGAGTGAGCGCTGCGCTGCGGATTGTGAGAGCAGTTCAAACAGCGCGGGGCGTTCTCTGTATTCGATGATACGCGGTTCGCCGGAGATCCCGCCCAACTCGGCGGCCTTGTTCACGGCGTCTTCCTCGTAGCCCAGTTGGTCAACCAGCTTCAACTCCAGCGCCTGCCGCCCGGTGTAGACGCCGCCATCGGCCAAAGGCCGCACCGCCTCGACCGTCAGGCCGCGTCCCTCCGCCACGATTTGCACGAAACTTTCGTAAATTTCATCAATCGTCTTTTGCCAGTATTGCCTTTCGGCCTCGGTCATCTCCCGGTAGGGCGAGCCGAAGTCCTTGCGCGGGCCGGAGGTGATGACGACGAACTCCACGCCCACTTTATCCAGCAGGCCCTCGGCACTGGGGAACTCGCTGATCACGCCGATAGAGCCGGTGAGCGAGTGGGGATTAGCGATGATCCAATCGGCGGCCATGCTGATGTAGTAGCCGCCGCTTGCCGCGAGGTCGCCCATCACCACCACAATCGGTTTCCCTGCTCCCCGGAGCGCGTGGTAAATCACGTCCGAGGCCACCACCCCGCCGCCGGGGCTGTTGACGGCGAGGAGGATGGCTTTCACATCGTCGTCGTCTTTGGCCTTTTCGATATTCTTGAGGATGGTCTTGGTCCCGGCGGTGGCGCCGGTATTAAATGGGTCGCTTTCCCCGGAGGCGATGACGCCCTCCACGCGGATGATCGCGACCGCCGGGCCAGAAGCGCTGCTCGAGGCGGGAAAGTCGAACGACGACGTCCCGGAACCGGCCGAGAGAATCTGCAGGGCGAGGGCAGAGACGATGATCAGCCCATAGCAGGCCAGCACGGGCAGCGCAAAGCCGGTGAACATCACAACGAACATGCGCCAGAAAGTTGGGTTTTCGGCGCGGGGGGTGGGCGGGGACGAGGGGGGGAGCGGCGTAGGGTTAGGGGAGGTTTCGGGGGTCATACGGGCATCCTTTCTGCTCGACAGGAGATGACCCGTAGTATATACCCATCGGACTACTCGCCGGTCACGCCTGCGGCGGGCGCGTCGTGGAATTGCAGCCGGATGACTTTCTCCGGCAGTTTACATCGGCCGGACCCGATGAAGTAATACTCGACGCAGTTTTGCTTCCAGAAATGCCCGGAGGTGCCGGTCGCGTAGTAGGTGATCTCATCGCTGTTTTTAATGACCGCATAGGCTGCGCCTGTGCGATCGGGGTCGGCGAACAGCCCCAGGAAACCGCCATCCCCAGCGGGGCCGCGTTTGAATTTGTAGGCAAAGGTCCAGCGTCGGCCACCGTCCGTGCTGATATAGATCGCCGGCCGCAAATTCGTCCACGCGCACAGCGGGCAGTAAATCGAGCCTTGGGTATTGATCAAGAGGCCGAGATACAGGTAGCCCGCTTTGCGGTCAGCGGCGATATGGCCGTCACGGGTCCCAAAGGGCAACCCGGTTGAGGCCATGCGCACCCACACGCGCCCGGCATCGCGGCTGTGCCAGACGTGACCGCAGGCGAAGAGGTAGCGCTCCTGCAGACTGGCGGGGGAGACGGCCGCCCGGTTGAGATAGTCGCGCATATCGCAGCGCGTGAGGTACCACGCCGCACTGCCCAGCCCCAGGCAGAGCACAACCGCGCCGATCAATCCGGCGAGAATGAAGCGGCGAGTGTAAGCAGGGGAGGCAAGATGGAACATGGCGACCTCCGGCGGGGCGCGATAGGGCCTAACTCTACGGGCAGCTACTGACGCGCGCTTGGGATCAAGAGGGCCTTTGGGCCGTGCCCGGCCCCTGTCTCTTGGGCCTTAAGGCTGATCGGTATCCATTGAAGGCGACCTCTCATGCCGGGCGCTTAGCAATTCGTCGGGCGGATCACAGCGCGGGATGGCGGGGTTTTCTTCCACACACGTCTTTTGCCACAGGCGCCCGGCCGTGTTGGTAGCGTAATAGGCCACCTCATCGCCTCGTTTGAGGATCACCCACGCTGCGCTCGCGTAGTCGGGATCCGCGTTGACGGCAAGGAACCAGGTATTGCCCATCGCACTGGGTTTGAATCTGTAAGCCAGCCTCCACTGGACGCCGCCGTCGTGGCTGATGTAGAGGGCCGGCTCCACTCTGACCCACGCGCAGCTCAGGCATTTGAGGTTCGGGGCAAGGCGCGGATTGGCGACGACGCCGAGGTAGAGCAGACCCGGCCGGCGATCCGCGGCGATGTGCGCGTCCCGCAGCCCGATAGGCAGTCCCCGAGCAGGCACTTGCGCCCACGCCCGGCCGCGATCCATGCTGCGCCAGACGTGACCGCAGGCAAAGAGATACATTTCCCGGGGATTAGCCGGCGAGGCCGCTGCCCGGTCGAGGTAGTCGCGCATATCGCACTGTGCGAGAGACCACGCCCAACTCCCCAGCGCCAGGCAGATCGTGGCCGCACCGATCACTCCAGCGGAGATGAATTTGCGAATGTCCAGGGAGGAGGCGAGTTGGAACATCCTGTCTCCGGCACGGTGACGGGGGCGTGGGTCGGGTGACGAGATTGGCCCCGTCACCCGTCGCTCGTCACGCGGCGCTTTTCAATGCGCTTTCAAACATCCCCAGCGCATCTTTCACCTGCGCCTCGTTGACGGTCAGCGGCGGTATCCAGCGGATCGTATTGTCGTAAGCGCCGCAGGTCAGCAGCAGCAAGCCTTCTGCGAGAGCGGCCTTGATCACCCCCTTGGCCCGATCGGTCCACGGCTCGCGCGCGGCGCCATCCTGGCGGGTGAACTCGGTGGCGACCATCAGGCCCAGGCCGCGCACGTCGCCGATCTCAGGATGCTCTTCCTGCAGCTTGCGCAGGCCGGTCATCAGCACCGCGCCCATCTTGCGCGCGTTCTCCGGCAGGCCTTCTTCTTTCATGACTTGAATCGTCGCCACGGCCGCGGCGCACGCGACGGCGTTCCCGCCGTAAGTGCCGCCGTGCGAGCCGGGAATCCACTTGCTCATCAGGGCGCGCGAGGCGGCCAGGCCGGAGAGCGGCAGGCCCGAGGCCAGCCCCTTCGCCAGAGTGATCACGTCCGGTACGATGCCGTAGTGCTCGAACCCGAACCATTGGCCCGTGCGTCCGAAGCCCGACTGTATTTCGTCGGCGATGAGCAGGATGCCGTAGTGATCGCACAGCTCGCGGAGCTCCTGCATAAAGCGCGCGGGCGGCGGGACGTAACCGCCCTCGCCCAGCACCGACTCGATGACGATAGCCGCCGTCTCCTCCGGCGCCGTCTGCGATTTGAGCAGGAGTTTAAGCTCCTTCAGGCAGTAATCCACGGTGGTTTGCTCGTCCCAGCCATACTTGTAGGCGTAGGGAAACGGCGCGACGAAGATGCCGGGGACAAGCGGCTGGTAGCCGATCCGGTAGATGGTCTTGGAGGTCGTCATCGCCATTGTCAGGTGCGTGCGCCCGTGGAAAGAACCTTGAAAGACAATGAGGTTGGGTCGCCGGGTGGCCTGCTTGGCGAGCTTGACCGCCCCTTCCAGGATTTCCGCGCCCGAATTGGAGAAGTAATACGAATCCAGTTGGAGCGGCAGGATGGAGGCCAGCTCGTGCGTGAGTTCAATCAACGGGAGGTGATAGACGATGTTGGCCTGCCCGTGCAGGAGCCTGGCCGCCTGTTCCTGAATGGCTTTGACGACTTTGGGGTGCGCGTGGCCGGTGTTTGTCACGCCGATGCCGCACGTGAAGTCGAGCAGTTTGCGCCCATCGGTCGTGTACAGATACGCGCCCTCGCCGCGCTCGGCGACGAGCATCTCAGGGACCGCGCGCCCCCAGATGGGGGAGATGTGGGAGGTGTCGAGGGTGGGCATGGGATGTCCTTTGAGGCAGGGAGGGGTGGGAAATCAGAGAAATGAGGGAACTCAAGGATCAGCTTTCTTTTCTTCCGCCTCGGCCTTCTCTTTTCCCTCTGGATCTCTTTCCCGCGCTTCCATCTCCTCCTCCACCATCGGCCAGATCAGCAGGAGAAACGCCGCCCCGCCGTGGGCGTAGGAAGTCATCTCGACGACCTGGCCCAAATACTCGTCGGCCGCCAGCGGCCTATGGCGGAAGAACTTGCCGTCGCCGTCCACCGAACCCAGGTATTCGTCGGCCGCCATCGGCTTGTGGCGATAGACCTTGCCGCTGTCGAGCATCACCTGGCCTACGTATTTATCCGGCCCGAGACGGGCTTCGTAAATCTTGCCGGTGTCGAGCTCCACCCGGCCCACGTATTTGTCCGGGCCGAAGCGGCTCTCGTACACTTTGCCATCGGCTTCCACGCGGCCGAGCAGTGCATCCGGGGCAAGCGGGCGTTGGAAGTAAACTTTGTGGCTCATTGCATGATCTCCTGTTCTACGCGCACTGTGATTTTGTGATAACCCGTCGCGCCGTTGGGAAACGCCTCGGCCGTGCGGGTGGATTGGAGCTTGCCCATGCCATCGGTAGCGCGGACGATGAGGCGATGCTGGCCGGGGCCGGCCTTAAGCGTAACGCGCCACACGACCCACGTTAACGGCGAGAGTTCCGACTTGCGTTCGGCTTCAGCCCAGTCGCCCTCGCCTACACGCACTTCCACTTTGCTGATCCCGCGGGCGCCCGCGTAGGCGATGCCGCCCGCTTCCAGCTCCCCCGCCCCAATCGAGCGCGCGACGTCGATCACCGAAGTGGCCCGCACCCACGCCGCATCGCTCCAGCCGCGCTGCTCCCAGAAACCCAAATAGTCATCGGCCACCGCCTCAATTTTGGTGATCCATTTTGGATTCTTCATCCCGTAGCGATGGGGGGCAAATAGCCGAACCGGGAAGCCGTGCTCGGGGAGCAGCGCGGCTCCGCCCATGGCATAGCACAGTCGCGTGTCCGGATCGAGCGCAGCCTCCAACGGGAGTGACTCGCTGTAGCCATCCGCACAGACGAACTTAATTTCTGCCGTTCCGGGGTTGGGCCGGGCGAGCGCCAGGACGTCGCGCAGAGCGACTCCGGTGAAAAGCGTTGTGCTGATCAAGTCGCCGCCGACGCGGTTCGAGATGCATTCGAGCGTGGCGTAGAAGCTTTCGGAGGGCAAGGTGGTGAGATTGGCGTAAGACAGCGTGACCGGCCTCTCGACCGCGCCTCTGAGTTCAAGCCGCCAGGTGTTGGCGTCAAGGCGCGGGGGATCGAGTTTGATGTCCACGCGATAAAAGTCTGGAAGAGATGTGACTTCGGGTCGCGTGCCCTCGACGGGCGTGAAGCCATCGGAGGGTGCAGGGACAGCGCCGGGCGAGGCGGCGGTGGCCTCGGGGCGTTTCAATCCACGTCCTAATCCGAGGCCGAGCGCAGTAAGCGCGACGAGGCCGATCCCTAGTTGAGTGAGAAAATTGCGCCGCGCCGTGTCCACAGGACTCTGGGAGAGCGCGGCCCATTGGCGGGCGATGCAAATCAGCGCCGTGCCCCAGCACATGCACAGCGCCAAAGTCCAAAGGAGGCCGCCGAGATTCCAGCCTGCGAGCAGGCCGCTGGGCACAAGCAATAGCCACAGGCTGAAACCAGTCGCCGCGCCCCGCGCCGCGGCCCGCACAGACAGCCGCCGGGCCAGCGCATCGTGAAGTGCGCCGAGCGCCGCCAGCACGACGAGCAGAAGGGCGACAGCCATCGCCGCTTGCAAGGACTTCGCGAGATCGTCCGTGTCTCCCAAGCGCCACGTTTGCAGTCCGCCGACGATCATTTCAAGCGCAGCGTTCACCACAGCGCCGGGCAACACGCGCACGACGAGGCCAAACAGGTCAAAGGGCGCGAAAGGCAAGCGCGCGGCTTGCCAGCCCAAATACATGATGGCCAGAAGCGGCACGCCGAGGCCGGCGCCAAAGATCGCGCTGTGGATGGATGCTGGCCGAATCATGCCTGGAGGTAAGACCGGTGAGGTCTCTCACTCCTTCCCGTACGGATACCAATACGCCTTGTTTTCCATCTTGAAGTCCCAGTGCACATGCTTGGTCTCGCGAAACTCATCCAACCCCTCCTGCCCGAGCTCGCGCGCGCCGCCGGACATCTTCATCCCGCCGAACGGCCCCGCGTAATTGTCGGTGAGCGGGTCGTGGATCCACACCGTCCCTGCCTTTGCAGGGAGCCGGGGGAAAGGGTGATTGATTCTCCCCTGGTCTCTGCGCCCTGGCGTCCCTGCATTTTTCAAAGCCTCACCAGGCAAAAGACTCTGGGGCTTCGCCCCCCGGCCCCGGCCAAATCTCATCTAACTTCTTCAGCGTCTCGTCCCCCAGCTTGATTTCGATGGTGCGGAGCGAGCCGTCGAGTTGCTCCAGCGTGCGCGGACCGATGATCGGGGCGGTGACATCCGGGTTACACAAGAGCCACGTCAGCGCCACATCCGCCGGCGGCTCGCCCAATCTGCGGCACAGGGCTTCGTACTTCTTTAACTGCGGGAGGTGCGCTTTGATTTGTTTCTGCCGTTCCGCATTGGCGCGGCGGCCCTCCGTGACTTTCTTCAACGCGCCGCCCAGCAACCCGCCTGCGAGCGGGCTATACGTAATCACGCCCAACCCGTAACTGCGGCACGCCGGCAAAACTTCCATCTCGACCATGCGGTCTTTGAGGTTGTAGAGGCACTGCTCCGAAACCAGGCCCATGAAATGCCTGTCCTCCGCGAGACTCTGCGCCTGCGCGATGTGCCAGCCCGCGAAGTTGCTGCTCCCCACATAGAGTACCTTGCCCTGTTGCACCAGCACGTCCATCGCCTGCCAGATTTCTTCCCAGGGGGCGCTTCGGTCAACGTGGTGCATTTGATAAAGGTCAATGTGGTCGGTCCGCATGCGGCGCAAACTCTCCTCGCACGCGCGGCGAAGGTATAAGGCGGAGAGGCGCGACTCATTCGGCCACTCGCCCATGCGCCCGTAGGCTTTCGTGGCGATGACTACTTTCTCACGTCTACCCCCTCCCTGCGCGAACCAGCCGCCCACGATTTGCTCCGTGATGCCCTCGCCCAGTTTCCCCCCATAGACATTGGCGGTGTCGAAGAAGTTGATGCCCACCTCCAGCGCCCGGTCCATGATGGCGAAGCTATCTTCTTCGTTGGTGAGCGGCCCGAAATTCATCGTGCCCAGGCACAGGCGGCTCACTTTTAATCCTGTGCGTCCGAGTTGAGCGTATTCCATTTTCATCGTCTCCTGTTTCGAATTTGCGGAGGCGCGAAGGAGCTGGGGTTAGGGAGACTCTCCTCTGCTCCCCGCCCCTTGCTCCCCTGCCTCATTGACAGCCTCACATCTCCTTTATTCCGTACGGAAAATCATAAGCGGGCATCAATTCCAGGAACGGGTCAGGGTCAAAGGCTTCCGGCCCCAGCACGCCGCTCCCGCGCCACACGCCGGTTTCCAGCAGCTCCATGGCGATGACGGGGTTGACCGCCGTCTGCCAGACGACGGCTTGCACGCCGTATTTCTTCATGCACGTTGCGTTGTCGGCGACTTGATACAGATAAACCTCGCGGGGCCTGCCCTCCTTCATCCCCTTCACCCAGGTCCCGGCGCAGGTCTTGCCAACCATGCGGTCGCCCAGGCGGGCCGGGTCGGGGAGGCAGGCGGCCACCACGTCGCGCGGCGCGACTGGCACGCCTTTGACTTTGATCGGCTCCTTGTTGTCGAGGCCGAGCAGGTGCAGCGTCCTGAGCACGTTGATGAATTGGACGCCAAGCCCGTATTTGAACGTGACGCGCTTGCATTTGACCCAGCGCGGGATCAACAGGACTTCCTCGTGCTCGACGTTGACGCACTCGACCGGCCCGATGCCCCCCGGGAAGTCGAAGGTCTCCGGCTCAGAGAAAGTCTCAGTCGTGAACCAGCCCCGCGCCTTTTCCCAGATGACGGGCGGGTTCAGGCACTCCTCGATAGTCGTCCAGATCGAGAAAGTGGGGGCGAACGCGTAGCCGCGCACCTCGATGTTCGAGCCGTCGCGCACGCCGATCTCGTCAATCTCGTCGAAGAGGTGTTTCTCGGCGTGTTTGGCGAAGACATCGGACAACCCCGGCTCGACGCCGATCCCGGCCAGGGCTAGCAATCCCTTCTTCGCCCATTTCTCGGCGCGCTCAAACTGATAGTCGCCGAGTTTCACGCCGCATTCCTGGTAGGGGCGCGTCGGGTGCGGCTGCGAGAGGGTCATCGCCATATCCAGATAGAGGCAGCCGCACTGATAGGCGGCGTCGAAGATTTTCTCGTTGAACACGGGGTCAACCGCGTTCATGATCAGGTCCACCTTGTGCTTTTTCGCCAGCGCGGCAATCTGCTGTCTGTCGCCGGCGTCAACCCATTCCACCGGGAACTGGCGCGGCGCGCCGAGTTTGCGGCGCACCTGGCGCGCGCGTTTGACGTTGTAATCCGCCAGGACCATCTTTTCCAGCCAGGGACGGTTCTGGGCGATCACGGCCATCGCCTCGCCCACGCCCCCCACGCCAACCAGTAAGACCTTCATGCGAAGCTCCTTTGAATCACCGAGACACTGAATGGAATGAGGCCGCTGAGGATAGCTCATTGACCAGTTTGGCGGCAGCGACGGGAGCGCTCCTTGCGTCGCTTCAAGGCTGAGTATAGCCACGAACTCCCACTGCGCCAAACGAACAGGGGGCGCGGCCATGGCCGCGCCCCCTGTTGGGTGGGGCGTCTGCAAGGAGGAAAAGCGCGGGGGCGGGCTAGCCGCCGACGGCGGCCTTGATCTCCGTCCACACGCGGTCGTACAGTTCCAGCGCGTCGCCGACGTCCTCAATCCACTGCAGTTGGGAGAAGACCTCCGGCGGCGGATAGATGGCGGGATCGTTCAGCATCTCCGCGTCAATATGGGCTTTGGCGGCTTCATTGGGCGTGCCGTAACCTACGAACATGGCGTTCTGCGCTGCGCGCTCCGCGTCGTGCACGTAGTTCATGAAGACGTGGGCGGTGTACACGTTGGGCGCGCCTTCCGGGATGGCCATGTTGTCCTGCCAGATGGTGCACCCCTCGCTCGGGATCACATACACAATGCCCTCGCGCCCGCCGGTTGCGGGATCGCCCGCGAGGATAGCGTCGCCCGTCCAGATGTGACCGATGACCGTTTCGCCCTGCACGATCAGATCGTCGTTCGTCTGGCTGTCGTAGGCCTTGACGCATTTCTGCCCCTGCTCGATCAGCACTTGCTTGGCTGCCTCAAGATGGGCCGGGTCGGTGTCGTTGATGGGATAGCCGAGGTACATGAGCGCCGCGCCGATGGTCTCGCGCTCGTCGTCCAACATGCTGATTTTGCCGCAGGCCTCCGGGCCAGCCTCGAACACCAGCTTCCACGTCGGCTCGGGATCGGGAATCACGTTGGTGTCCACGGCCAAGCCGGACGTGCCCCAGAAGTACGGGACGATGTACTTCTGCTCGGGGTCGAAGTACTGCCCCACGTGCGCCTTGCCCATGTTCTTATAGTTGGGGATCAGGCTGTAGTCCAGCGGCATGAGCATCTCTTCACTGATCAGGATCTGGACCATGTAGTCCGAGGGCACGATGATGTCGTAGCCCACGCCGCCCGCCTGCAGCGTTGCCAGCAGCGTTTCGTTGGAGTCGAAGTTGGTCTCGACGACCTTCACGCCGCAATCCTTCTCGAACTGCTCTTTGAGGGCCGGGTCAATGTATTCCACCCAGGTGTAGAGCTGCAATTCTTTGGACAACTTGCTTTGGTCGCCGCACGGGTTGTCGCCGGTGGGGGCGACGACGGCGGGGGGCTCCGTCGGCGGGACGGGCGTGGCCGCCGGCTGACAGGCTGCCAGCAGCAGGGCCAAGGCGATCAGGCTGTAGAGCAATTTCCGTGTCATCATATTTCTCCTCCGAATTCGTAAAGTTTGGCGCCAGGCGCTGAAAAGAGTAAAGCACAGATTCCTTATACGAGCAACAGGATGGCCGAAATGTAAGCTGCCCCGCCCGCGGCGAGCAGGGAAAAAACGGCCAGCAGGCGCCCGGCCGGGTTGGCTTCCTGCAGGTCGCTCCGCCAGCGGGGGAGGGCGCGCCACAGCCAGGCGACCGGGACCAGGAGCAGCAGCCGGAACAACACCCCCCCGAGGGCCGCCTCACCGCCGCCGAGCAGTGTGATCAAATTGCGGAGGGTGTAGCCCATGAGGCCTAACACCCCGCCGATCCCCATCGCGCGGGTGAAGAGGGGCACGCCTCCTTGCGCCGTGAGCGAGAGCAGCACCAGGCCGATAGAGCCCACCAGCAGCGCAGTAGAGAGGGCGTTAATCTCCGGCGTGACGCCGCGCCGCACCAGGCTGTAGATGTAAAGCGGCATGGTCTGCGACCCCACGCCTTTGGTGAAGGCCGTGATGAGGTAGTCGTCGAGCGAGAGGGTAAACGCCATGAGCGCGCCGCCGATGATACCCGGCATGAGCAGGGGCAGCGTCACGCGACGGAAGGTGAGCCATTCGTCGGCGCCGAGGTCCTGCGCGGCCTCTTCCAGCGTCCGGTCAAAATCCGCCAGGCGCGCGCGGACGATGATATACACGAAGGGGATGTCGAAGGCGATGTGGGAAATGGTGATGGTGTGCAGGCCGGTCGTGGCGCGATAGCGGGTGAGCGTTTCGAGGAAGGGAAAGAGGGCCTGGTTGAAGAACAGCAGGAGCGAGATGCCCATGACGATTTCGGGAATGACGATGGGCAGGTACAGGTTCGCGTCGAAGGCGGTGCGCAGGCGGAAGCGGTGACGATCCATCGCCAGCGCGGTCATGGTGCCGATGACGGTGGCGGCGACCGTGACGATGAGGCCGATGACGAGGCTGTTGCGCGCCGACGCCAGCAGCTCGTCGTTGGCCGCGAGTTTGAGGTACCACTCGGTGGAAAAGCCGGTGAACACGGCGACGGAGCGCGTGTCATTGAAGGAGAAAATGATGAGGATGGCGACGGGCAGGTAGAGAAAACCGAACACCAGCGCCGCGTTGGCGCCGAACGCCCAGCGCCCGAGCCGGACGCGTGAGGCGGCGCGGGTTGGCGCAGAGGCGACCAGCGTTTCGGTCGTCATAGGGTCCGCCGCTCCTCGCCGCCGAAGCGGAACTGGGCGATCACGCCGATGAGCACTAACAGCATCAAGACGAGCGAGATCGCGGAGCCGAAAGGCCAGTTGCGCGCCACGCCAAACTGGCGGTTGATGAGCGTGGCGATCATTTCGACTTTGCCGCCGCCCATGATGTCGGGCGTGATGAACGCGCCCACCACCGGCACAAAGGTGAGCACGAAGGCCGCGATGACGCCGGGCAGCGTCATGGGCAACATGACGCGCAGAAAGGCGCGCGCCTGATTCGCGCCCAGGTCGGACGCGGCTTCCATGAGCGCGAAGTCGAACTTTTCAATCGAGGCGTACATGGGCAGGACGGCGAAGGGCAGGTAGCCGTAGACCAGCCCCACGATGACGGCGAACTCGTTGAAGAGCAGGTCGAGCGGCCCCGGGATCAACCCGGCGCCGATCAGGAGAGAGTTGATCAGGCCCTCCGCGCCGAGCACTTGTTTGAGGGCGTAGGTCCGCACGAGGAAGTTCGTCCAGAACGGGATCATCACCAGCAGCAGGAGCGCGTCGCGCCAGCGCGGGTGGCGTTGGGAGATGAAATAGGCCAGCGGGTAGCCGAAGAGGAGGCAGATCGCGGTGACGATGAACGCAATGCGGACGGAATTGGCGAAGATGCCGAGGTAGAGCGCGTCAAAGAAGTCAATGTAATTCTCGAGGGTGAAGACGGGCGGCCATTTGATGCTGCCCGCGCGCCCACGCTCGACAAAACTGATGAACAGGACGATGACCAGCGGCAGGTTGAAGAACAGGAGCAGCCACCCTGCGCCGGGGGCAAGCAGCCCCCCCAGTTGCCAGCGCGATCCTCTGCGAGCCGTTTCGGTCATCGCGTCACTCCACCAGCACCTGCGCGCTGTCGGACGTCCATGACGCCCACACCTGCACGCCCGTCGGGCCTTCCAGCGCGGGCATGCCCACCGGCACCACGTTTTGCTGGCGCACCCGCACGCTGACCGTGGGCGCCAGTTGCACAAAATAGCGCGTGTCGGTGCCCAGGTAGATGCTCTCGCGCACCTCGCCGGCGAAGGCATTGACGGTGTCGGCCGGGCGGGCGGGCGTGAGGCGGATGCGCTCGGGCCGCACGGCCAGCGTGGCCTTCTGGCCGTGCGTCACGCCCGCCGGGGCGTGAGCGATGATCGTCAACCCGCCGACCTCGAACTCCACTTCGCCGCCGTTCACGGCGCGCACCGTGCCGTCAATGAAATTCGTTTCGCCGATGAAGTCGGCTACAAAGCGCGAGTTAGGCTCCTCGTAAATCTCCGCCGCCGCCCCCACCTGCCGCACCACGCCCTGGCTCATCACCGCGATGCGATCGCTCATTGTCAGCGCTTCTTCCTGGTCGTGCGTGACGTAGATGAAGGTGATGCCGACTTCGCGCTGGAGCGTCTTGAGCTCCAGCTGCATCTCTTTGCGCAGTTTCAGGTCGAGCGCGCCGAGCGGCTCGTCGAGCAGCAGCACTTCGGGGCGGTTGACCAGGGCGCGCGCCAGCGCCACGCGCTGCTGCTGGCCGCCGGAGAGCTGCTTGGGCCGGCGTTTCTCGTAGCCGGGCAGGCGCACCATCTCCAGCGCCTGCTTTACGCGCGGGCCGATCTCGGCCCTGGGCACGCCTTTCATCTCGAGGCCGAAGGCCACGTTCTCGCCGATGGCCATGTGCGGGAAGAGCGCGTAGTTCTGGAAGACGGTGTTGACCGGGCGCCGGTAGGGCGGCGTCTGACCCATCGGGCGATCGTGGATGAAGACCTCGCCGTTGGTGGGCATCTCGAACCCGGCGATCATGCGCAGGCTGGTAGTTTTGCCGCAGCCCGAGGGGCCGAGCATGGAGAAAAACTCGCCGTCGCGGATTTGCATGGTCACGTGGTTGACGGCGACGACCTCTTCGCCGGACGGGCCGGGAAACCGTTTGCTGACGTTGCGCAGTTCGACCGCGAATTCAGGCATGCAATTCGTCCTTGTGGTGGGGATGGCTGTATTCTATGGGTTTTGGGGAAGGCCGTCAAACAGAGCGCCGCCGGGGGAGTAGCCTGTTCCGCCTGCTTTAGCCTATAATATGCGCGCCGTGCTCCCCGTTCTCTTCAGCCTGGGTTCGTTCACGTTCTACACCTACACCGTCCTCATTGATCTGGGCATCGCCGCCGGGTTGGGCTGGCTGTATTTCCGCGCGCCGGAGGATAGGCGTGAACGCTGGCTCGACGCAGGCCTCGCGGCGGCGGCCGGCGGGCTGGCCGGCGCGCGCCTGCTCTATGCCCTCGTCAACGGCGGCTACTATTTCGGCCACCTGATCGAGATCTTCGAGATCTGGAAAGGCGGCCTGGCGTGGCCTGGCGCGGTCGGCGGCGGAGTAATGGGCGCATGGGTCTATTGCCGTCGCAAACGTGAACCGCTCGCGCCCCTCCTCGATACGCTGGCTCTGCCGATTGCCCTGCTGGGGCTGTTGGGGTGGGGGGGATGCCTTGCGGCGAGTTGCGCCTACGGCTTTGAAGTCACGCCCGGCCAACTGCCCGCCTGGCTGGCTCTCGAAGCCCCGGACATCTACGGCCTCGCGGCGCTGCGCTTTCCTACTCAAGCCCTAGGCCTGGTGTGGAGTCTCATCGCCCTGGGGATCGTCTGGACAATGAGAGATCGCCGCTGGCTCGCCGGGGCGCACGGCGCATATGCGCTGAGCCTCGTCGCCCTCGGCGCGTTCTTTCTCAGTTTCACCCGCGCCGACCCGGCGCCGATTGTAAGTCGCTACCGCCTCGACGTGATCGGCAGCGCGGTGATCCTCGTCGCTTCCAGCGGCGCGTGGGCGTGGCTCGTTTCTCGGGGCAGCCGCCCCGCTCAACCTCAAACCGAACCGGTTGCAAATGGTTGAGCCTCGCCATCTCAACATCCGTTGACTGCTCTCCCAGCGCCAACATCCGGGTTTAGCGGTAGACTCTGGTGAGAGTCACCCGCAGGAGTGAAAGCCATGTCTGATCTGTCCGGGACATCCGTCATTCAGAGTGAGGTTAAACCGGCGCGGCCCGAGACCATGGTCCACGTCGCGCCTGAAGAAAAGAGGGCCGCGAAGAGCGTGACGCTCGGCCTCGCGCAAATCAAAACCAGGCTGGGCGACGTGCCGGCTAACCTCGAAAAGCACCTGGCTTACATTGACGAAGCGGCGAAACAGGGGGTGGAACTGCTCGTCTTCCCGGAGCTGTCGCTCACGGGCTATGTCGTGCAAGACCTCGCGCCGACGCTCGCCCACGCGCCCACACCCGACGACCCTGTTTTCCGTCTCCTGTTCGAGGCCTCGCAGCGCATGGATCTGATGGTTGGCTTCGTAGACGAGGACGAACGCCACCGCTTTTTCATCTCGGCGGCGTATCTCTCGCGGGGCAAAGCCCTGCACGTGCATCACAAGGTCTATTTGCCCACGTACGGGCTGTTTGACGAGGGGCGCTTCTTCGCATGGGGCGATTCCATCCGCGCTTTCGACACGCGCTTTGGCCGGGTGGGGATGCTCATTTGTGAGGACTTCTGGCACGCCTCGCCGCCTTACCTGCTCTGGCTCGACGGCGCAGACCTGATGCTCTTCGCCTCGGCCTCGCCGGGGCGCGGGCTGAAGCAGGACGACAAACTAGAATCGGCGTGGTGGGTGGAGCACGTCAACCGCGCCTACGCCAGCCTCTTCACGACGTTTGTGGCGCACACGAACAAGGTCGGCTTCGAGGATGGGCTGAACTTTTGGGGCGGCGCTACGGTGTTCGACCCCGACGGCGATTTGATTGCGCAGGGGCCGTATCACGAGGAAGCGTTGACGGTGACCCGCCTCGACCTCGGCCAGTTGCGCCGCACCCGCGCCCGGCTGCCCCTGCTGCGCGACGAGCGCCATGCACTGGTCCTGCGCGAGATCCAGCGGATTATCGCGGGCGAGCGCGGCGCGCGGGACAAAGGCTGAAAAAAAATCCCAAATCCCAAGCACCAAAGCTCAAACTCTTGGCGTGCAGACGGCATGAATATTTCCCTGGCCATCAATACCAGCCTCGCCCGTAAAATCCTGGTTTCCTTTGTCCGCGAGGAAGTGACGCGCACCGGCCTATCGCGCGTGGTCATCGGCCTCTCCGGCGGGATTGATTCAGCCCTCGCGTGTTTTCTGGCCGCCGAAGCCCTGGGACCGGAGAGCGTGCTCGCCCTGCGCCTGCCTTACAAATCCTCCTCGCCCGACTCGCTGGCCCACGCGCAGGTGGTGATTGACCAGCTCGGCGTCCAGAGCGAAACCTTTTCCATCACCGACATGGTCGAGCCCCTGTTGGCGACCATCCCGCCCGAAGACGCGAAGCGGCGCGGCAACGTGATGGCGCGGACGCGCATGACCGTCTGGTATGACCGCAGCGCGGCGGCGAAGGCGCTGGTGATCGGCACGAGCAACAAGACGGAGATTCTCCTCGGCTACACCACGCTCTTCGGCGACTCGGCCTCGGCGCTGAACCCGCTGGGGGACCTGTACAAAACCCAGGTGCGCCAACTCTCCCGCGCGGTCGGCGTCCCCGCCCCGATCCTTGACAAGCCCCCCTCGGCCGACCTCTGGCCCGGCCAGACCGACGAAGGCGAGATGGGCCTCACCTATGAGCGCGTGGATCAGTTGTTGTATCTGCTCGTGGATCAGCGCTGCCGCCTGGAGGAATGCGTGGAGGCAGGATTTGAAAAGATGTTTGTCGAGCGCGTGCTCAGGCTGATGCGCCAGAACCAGTTCAAGCGTATGCCGCCAATCATTGCCAAGCTGAGCAACCGCACGGTTGGGTACGATTTTTTATACTTGCGAGATTGGGGAACGTAATTGTACCGCGGGGCAGGGAAGCAGAGGCGCAGGGGGAAAGTGCGTCTCTCCCTTGCTCTGCTGCCCCTCTGCTCCCCCGCTTATTGTATGCCCTCATGCTGAATCTCCCTCCTGCCCTCACTGCCCTCCGCTACCGCAACTTCCGCCTGATCTGGCTGGGGCAGCTCATCTCCATGTCCGGCTCGACGATGCAGAGCGCGGCGATCCTCTGGCACGTCTCGCTGCTTGCTCCGGAGAACCAGAAGGGCCTCGCCCTGGGCGTGGTCGGACTGGTGCGCGTGATCCCCATCATCATCTTCTCGCTCATCAGCGGCGTCGTCGCCGACGCGGTGGACCGGCGCAAATTGATGCTCGCCACGCAAACGGGCATGACGCTAGCCGCTGCCGCGCTGGCTTTCATCACTTTTCGCGGGCTTACTGCCGCCTGGCCCGTCTATCTGCTCACGGCGCTCAGCGCCGCGGCCAGCGCCTTCGACAATCCGGCGCGGCAGTCGCTCGTCCCCAATCTCGTGCCCCGCGAGCACCTGCCCAACGCGATCAGCCTGTACGCGATCATGTTCCAGACGGCCTCCGTGCTTGGCCCCTCGCTCGCGGGCGTGATGATCGCCGGGCTGGGGGTGGGGTGGGTGTACGCCTTCAACATGCTCTCGTTCCTCGCGGTCATCGTCGCGCTGCTGCTCATGCGCGACGCGCCCGAGAGGCCGGAGGCAGAGAAAAGCGAGATCAGCCTCGGGGCCGCGCTCGAAGGGCTGCGGTTCGTATTCGCCGCGCCGCTCATCCGCTCGACGATGGTGCTGGATTTCTTCGCCAACTTCTTCGCCTCGGCCACGGCGCTGCTGCCCCTCTTCGCGCAGGACATCCTCCGCGTGGGCGCGCAGGGCTACGGCTGGCTCTATGCCGCTCCTTCGATTGGCGCAGTGGCCGCCAGCCTGGCCATGGTCCGCCTGACCGACCGGATCGAGCGCCGGGGTTGGGTATTAATCTGGGGCGTTTTTGTTTACGGTCTGGCGACGGTCGTCTTTGGCCTCTCGCGCCATTTCTGGCTGATGTTCCTGTGCCTCGCGCTCACGGGCGCCGCCGACACGGTGAGCATGGTCCTGCGCAACATCATCCGCCAGTTGACCACGCCGGATCACCTGCGCGGGCGCATGACGAGCGTGAACATGATCTTCTTCATGGGCGGGCCGCAGTTGGGCGAACTGGAAGCGGGCGCGGTCGCCAACTGGCTGGGCGCACCGTTCTCAGTCGTCAGCGGGGGCCTCGGCTGTCTGCTCGCTACGGCGTGGATCGCGTGGCTGACGCCCACCCTGCGCCGCTATCGCCGGGAGGCGAGGCCGCTCGCCATGCAGGGCGCGGCGGCGGATTAGCCTCAACGGATGGAGCGAATTGCGCGGATTGAGAAAAGATTTATCATTCCCCCATTTGCGCCATGCGTTGACGAGAGGATTTGACCGTATGAAGCGCGCCGTCAGCATCAGCCTGGGATCGTCCAAACGCAACAAAGCCGTCGAGGTGACCCTGCTCGGCGAGCGGGTGAGCATCGAGCGCATCGGCGCCGACGGCGACGAGAAACGAGCGCGGCAGATGTTCGCCGAGCTGGACGGGAAGGTGGATGCCCTTGGCGTGGGGGGCATTGACCTCGCCGTGCACACGCCGTGGAAGGACTACCCGCTGCACACCGCCTGGCGGCTCGTGGCGGACGTGAAGCACACGCCGTTCGTGGACGGCGACGGATTGAAGCAGACCCTCGAGCGGCGCGTGATGCAGTCCGTGGAGAAGGAGATTGGCGCCGAGATCCAGCCCAAGACCGCGTTCATCGTCCAGGCCATCTCGCGCTATGGGATGATGCGGTCGTTCGTTGACGCCGGTTACACCTGCGTGTTCGGCGATCTGATGTCCGGTCTGGACATTCCCGTTCCAGTCCGCAGTGTGAAAACGCTCAACACCGTGGCCAAAATCATCCTGCCCATCGTGGGCTACCTGCCGTTCTCCATGTTGTACCCCACTGGCGAGCAGCAGGAAGTGGTGACGCCTAAATTTGTGAAGTACTACCAGGCTAACACGGTGACGGCGGGCGATTTCCTGTATGTCAAACAGCACATGCCTGCGACTGGCATGGAAGGCAAAGTCATCGTCACCAACACCACAACCGAGACCGACGTCGCCTTCCTGAGAGCGCGCGGCGTCAGGTACCTCGTCACGACCACGCCTCCGCTCGACGGGCGCACTTTCGGCACGAACATGATGGAAGCGGCGCTGGTGGCGGTCGCGGGCAAAGGCCGCAAGCTCACCTACGCCGAGTTGGAAGAACTGACGGACAGGTTGGGGCTCAAGCCGACGATCCAGAAACTTAATTAGCCATGCACGTTGAGCCGTGAGAACTGACCATGACACTCGTTGACGCCATCGTTACCGCCGGGGGCATCCCCAAACCTGACGAACCGCTTTACCCGTACACGCAGGGCAAGCCTAAGGCGCTCGTGGACCTCGCCGGGAAACCGATGATCCAGTGGATCCTCGACGCTCTCGGCGAGGCGCAGACGATCCGCCGGGTGGTGGTCGTGGGCCTCACGGATGCGGGGACGGCGCTGACTTGCCGCAAAACGCTGGGCTACCTGCCCAGCCAGGGTTCGCTGGTTGACAACATCACCGCCGGGGCGCGGTGGGTCCTCGGCCAGGACGCCTCGGCCACGCACGCGCTGGTCGTCAGCTCCGATGTCCCGACGATCACGCCCGACGTCGTCAACTGGCACGTGGAAACCCCGCTGCAAACTGATCACGAAGTCTACTATTCGGTGATTCCTCAGGACCGGATGGAGCGCCGCTTCCCCGGCTCGAAGCGCAGTTACTTCCATTTCACCGATGGCACGTTCACGGCCGGCGACATGAACATGGTGGCGACGCGGGTCGTGACGCACGTCCCGCCGCAGATCCAGGCGCTGGTCGAGGCCCGCAAGAACATCTTCAAGCAGGCGGCGATTATCGGGTTCGACACCCTCCTGCTGCTGGCCCTGCGCCAGCTCTCGCTGGCGCAGACCGAGCAGATGGTCAGCCGGCGGCTGGGCCTTAAAGGCCACGTGCTGGTTTGTCCCCACGCTGAGGCTGGAATGGACGTGGACAAGCCCGCGCAATACGAGCTTGTCAGGCGCGACCTCGAAGCGCGGCAAACGCTATGATCGGTCAACTCCTCGAAACGGACGTCCGTCTTTCCGCCCGCCTGCGCGTGGCCGAGAGGCCCGGTCCGCTGCGCAACCTCGCCATCTTCCTGGCCCACTCCGGCGACAGCTGGTTCTGGGGCATCGGGTTGGGCGTCGTATGGCTGCTGAGCGACGACGTGTCCTGGAAATCCCTCGCGGTCAAGCTCGTCGTCGCCATCGCGGTCACGGCAGTGATCGTGCAAACGCTCAAGTGGGTGATCAAGCGGCGACGCCCCGAAGGTGAATGGGGAACCATCTACCGTATGACCGATCCCCACTCGTTCCCGTCCGGCCACGCGGCGCGCATGGCGATGCTGGCGGTCCTGGCGATGGCGCTTGGCCCGGCCTGGTTCGCCGGGCTGTTGACCTTGTGGGCTCCCCTCGTCGCCCTCGCCCGCGTAGCCATGGGCGTCCACTATCTCTCCGACATCGCGGCGGGCGCGCTCTTTGGCGCTGGCATCGGCTTGATCCTCGCGCTGGTTTTGTGAACCCGAGTGTTCTGGCCCCGGCGCGCCGCCCGCCCACTGCGCCCGACGATTGGCTGAGGGCAACGTGCGCGATTTCCAGATAATAAAGAAGACGTTTATTTGACAAAACTAACCGCTATGTTAGAATAACATTACGCTCATCTTTTTCTCTTTCTCTCTCTTTTGCCTCTCATGGCCCTCGATCGCTTTGGTCGCGACATCAACTACCTCCGCATCAGCCTCACTGACCGCTGCAACCTGCGGTGCGTCTACTGCATGCCGGAGGACATCAAGTTCCGCCCGCGCCCCGAATTGATGCAGGACGACGAGCTGCTCCTGCTCGTCCGGCTGTTCACCGAACTGGGTTTCCACAAATTCCGACTGACGGGCGGCGAGCCGACGGTGCGCGCGCACATCGTCGAGCTGGTGCGCGGCATCGCCCAGACGCCCGGCGTGCGCTCGCTCTCGATGACGACCAACGGCCTGCTGCTCAAGGAGCTTGCGCGCCCCCTCGCCGAGGCCGGCCTGCAGCGCGTCAACGTCTCTATTGACACCCTCGATCCCGTAAAGTTCAAGCGCCTCACCCGCTGGGGCGACGTGCAGGACGTCTGGGAGGGCATCGTCGAGGCCGAGGCCGCCGGCCTGACGCCTATGAAACTCAACGCCGTCGTCGTGCGGGGTTACAACGAAGACGACGTGGTGGACCTCGCCGCCCTCACGCTTGATCACCACTGGCAAATGCGCTTCATCGAGATGATGCCCTTCGGCGAGGTCGCCGGATTTCAGCAGGCCCAGGTCGTCGCCGCGCAGGAGATGCGCGACCGGATCGAGGCGAAACTGGGGCCGCTCGCCCCGGTGGACGGCGGCAAACTCGACGGCGAGGCGCGGCTCTACCATTTGCCGGAGGGCCTGGGGGATGTTGGCTTCATCAGCTCGGTCACCGAGCCTTTCTGCGCCTCGTGCACCCGTGCGCGCCTCACCGCCGACGGCAAGCTCCGCATGTGCCTGCTGCGCGAGTACGAGGTGGACTTGCTCGCGCCGCTTCGCGCGGGCGCGACGTTGGACGACCTCAAGGCGCTCATCGCCAAAGCCGTGTGGCGCAAGCCCTGGGGCCATGGCCTCGCCCACAATGTCGTGCCAATGAACCGGGTGATGAGTGAGATCGGGGGGTAGAAGTCGGAAGTTAGAAGTCAGAGGTCGGAAGCCAGATTGATCTTCTCTGACCTCCGACTTCTGACATCCAGCCTCCATTTTGCCTCTGTTATAATCCCCCGCATGTCACGTTCCAATCACATTACCGCCGTCCTCTTTGACCTCGACGGCACGCTGCGGCACAACCGTCCCGGCGGTTTTGAGACGCTCGTCGAATACGCCGAGGAACTGGGCCGCACCTTCACGCTCGAACAGTTGCAGCACGGCGAGCGCTGGACGCATTATTACTGGGCGGCCTCGCCTGAGTTTCAGGCCGACCTGCAGGAATTCGGCGGCGAAAACGCGGCTTTCTGGCTGCGGCAGACCGAGCGGCAATTGCGCGCGCTGGAAGCCCCCGACGACCTGACGGAACTCGCCGTAAACATCAATCGTTTCTTCGATGAGCGCTACGAGCCGGACGACCACATCCCCGACGACGTGCTGCCCACCCTCGGGTGTTTGCGCGCCGATGGCTATACGCTGGGGCTGGTCTCGAACCGCACCGAACCACTCGACTCAGTGACGACGGAACTAGGGCTGGAGGGGGCTTTTGACTTCACCCTCTCGGCGGGACAGGCGCAAAGCTGGAAGCCCGCGCCAGGGATTTTCCTCAGGGCCGTGGAACTCGCCGGTTGCCGACCTGAAAACGCGGTATACGTCGGCGACAACTTCTATGCCGACATCGAAGGCTCACGCCGAGCCGGCCTGCATTCCGTGTTGATTGACCCCAAGGGCATTTTCCACAGCCCGGGCTGCCCGGTCATCCGCACGCTCGGCGAGCTGGAAAGCACACTGGAACGACTGGGAACCAAACCGCCTGCCTGAGCGTCTGTAGCGTGACAATTCGATCAGACAAGGAGCAGCAAAGAATGAACAAGATTAAATTCGCATCGGTGTTGTCGGCGGCAGCCTTGCTGGCGCTGGCTTTATCCGCCTGCGGGGCCCCGGCCAGCGGCCTGGCGGCTGACAATACCACGCAGCCGCCGCACACGATTTCAGTCACCGGCAATGGCATCGCCTACGGCACGCCTGACATCGCCGTGGCGCAGATCGGCGTGGAAGTGCGCGACGCCGACCCGGCGGCGGCGGTGGACAAAGCGAACGAGAAGATGGCCTCCATCATGTCCGCGATCAAGGGCCTGGGCGTCGAGGACAAGGATTTGCAGACGACCAACTTCTCGGTGTATGCCCAGCAAGACTTCGAGCCGGAGACGGGCCGGCCCACCGGGACGTACACCTACGTGGTGAACAACACCTTGAACGTGACCGTGCGTGACCTGAAGATGGTGGGTGATGTGCTGGGTAAAGCCGTGGGGGCCGGGGCGAACAGCATCAACGGCGTGACCTTCAGCGTGAGCGATACGGCGGCGCTGGAAGCCGAGGCGCGCGACAAAGCCATGGCCGACGCCAAGGCCCGCGCCGAGCAGTTGGCCAAGGCGGCCGGCGTGACGCTCGACCAGCCGATGAGCATCAACGAATACACTGCCGGCCCGATCCCGTACGTGGCAGAGGTCAAGGCCGCGCCCGCCCTCGGCGTCGGCGGCGGTGAGCCGGTGCCGGTCTCCACCGGGCAAATCCAGGTCAACCTGCAGGTCAGCGTGACGTACATTATCCAGTAACCTGGCAGCGGATGGTGTAATGGAGATAGCGGATGAGCGCGCTCATCCGCTAAATTTTTTTCCATCCCGTCCGTTTCATCCATGGTCCGCCATCCGTTGCCGCGTTTGCGTTTTTCTAATGTTCTCGGCATAAACTGTAGGGACGGCCAGATGGCCGCCCTGACCTTTCCCGCAAGAGGTGATGAGCATGACATCTGCACCCGCTCCCGAAGCCGTTCAATTTCGCGCCGAGATCAGACAACTCCTTCACATCCTGGTTCACTCCCTCTACACCGACCGCGAAATCTTCCTCCGCGAGCTCATCTCGAACGCCTCTGACGCATTGAACCGCCTGCAATTCGAGCTGCTGACCAACCGGGACGTGCTCGACCCGGAGGCCGAACTTGCCATCCGCCTCAGCGGCGACCCGAAGGAGCGGACCCTGACCATCCGCGACACGGGGATGGGGATGACCCGCGAGGAGCTGGTGGAAAACCTGGGCACGATCGCGCACTCCGGCGCGGTGGCCTTCCTGGAATCACTCGAAGAAGGGCAAAAAGTCGCGGACCTGATCGGCCAGTTCGGAGTGGGGTTCTACTCCGTCTTCATGGTCGCCGAAGAGGTGCGCGTGACCTCGCGCTCGTACCGGCCCGAGGCAGCGGCCTGGACCTGGGTTTCGAGCGGCGGCGAGACTTACACCCTCGAACCCGCCGAAAAAACCGACCGGGGCACGACCATCCAGGTCAAGCTCAAAGAAGATGCGCAGGAATTTGCCGAGATCTATCGCCTGCAGGAGGTCGTCCACAAGCATTCGGATTTTGTGTCCTTCCCGATTTACGTGGGCGATAACGCGCAGGCGGTCAACCGCCAGACGGCGCTGTGGCGCGAGGCGGCTGCGAAGATCGCCGACGAGGCGGCCGACGATTTCTACAAGCAGCTCACGCTGGACTTTGAGAAGCCGCTCGCACGCATCCACCTGAACACCGACGCGCCGACGCAGATTTACGCCCTGCTGTTTATCCCGGCTAAAGCCGATCGCGGTATCTTCAGCCTGCGCAAAGATCACGGGCTGAAGCTTTACTCGCGCAAGATTTTGATCCAGGACTACTGCAAAGACCTGCTCCCGCATTACGGGCGGTTTGTGCAGGGCGTGGTGGAGTCAGAAGATCTGCCGCTGAACGTGAGCCGCGAGACGGTGCAGGCCAGCAGGGTGATGGAGCGCATCAAGACCGCGCTCACGCACAAGGTCATTGACACGCTCAAAGACCTGGCGGCGAAGGAGGCCGACCAATACCGCGCGTTCTGGCAGGAATACAGTTCTTTCATCAAAGAGGGCCTGGCGACCGATTTCTCCGCGCGCGAGAAGTTGACGCCGCTCCTGCGCTTCTATTCCTCGCGCGACGCTGGAAGCGAACTGACCTCGCTGGCCGAGTACGCCGGGCGCATGAAGCCCGAACAGCGCGCGATCTATTACATCCTTGGCGGCGACGTGAAATCCGCCGCGCGCAGCCCGCACCTCGACTACTTCCGCCAAGCCGGCCTCGAAGTGCTGTACCTGGTTGACCCGCTCGACTCTTTCATGCTGGCCGGCCTGCAGCCGTACGAGGGCTTCCCGCTGAAGAACGTGGATGACCCTACGCTCGACCTGCCCGCTGAGAAAGCGAAAGAAGGAGAAGAAGAAGGGGTCCCGCCGGCGGAGTTCGAGGCGCTCGTGGCGCGATTCAAAGCACAATTGGGCGAGCGCATCGCCGACGTGCGCGCCTCCGACCGGCTGGTGGATAACCCTCTCCGCCTCGTCTCGCCGGACGATGCGAAGGGGCGGGAGATGGACCGCATCCGCCGCCTGCTGGAAAAGGACTTCACCATTCCCCAAAAGGTCGTGGAGATCAACCGCCGCCACCCGATCATCAAAAACCTGGCGGGTCTGGTGACGGCCGGCGGTTCGGATAGTCTCGTGAATGACTGTATTGAGCAGTTGTACGAAAATGGCCTGCTGCTGGAGGGCCTGCATCCCAACCCGGCGGAGATGGTGGGGAGGATTCAAGCGCTGATAGAGGCCGCTACGAAGTAGAAATCCCAACCCCCAATCCATGGCCAAACCCCAAACGCGAGCAAAAGAGCCTCTGCCTTGAAGCGAAGGCTCTTTGAGGCGCTGGGTTTTGGGAGAAGGGGCCCTGTCATTTCTTGCCCGGCGGGCTAAAGCGGATGTTCAGAATATCTCCTTCTTGCACCACGTATTCTTTGCCTTCCAATCGGAAGCGGCCTTTGGCTTTCACTTCGTGCACGTTTCCGGCTTCGATCAGGTCGGCGTAACTGTACACTTCGGCGCGGATGAAGCCCTCGCG
>DATDRS010000190.1:0-2373 GCA_035291605.1 Anaerolineales bacterium
GCAAATTCGCATTTTAAATGCGAAATTTCACCATCGCGCCGGATGTACATTCCCCGCTCGCTCGAACCAGTCGCGCTTAAAGCCGCCAGGCAGTTTCCGGCGGTTGTGCTGACCGGCCCACGCCAGTCCGGCAAGACGACGCTCCTCCGACGCCTGTTCGAGACCAGCCATCGCTATCTCTCGCTCGAGCCGCCCGACGTCCGCGCCGCGGCGGCGGCCGACCCACGCGGTTTCCTCGACCTGTATCCCCCGCCGGTCATCTTCGACGAAATCCAGCACGCGCCGGACCTCTTGCCGTACATCAAGGAGCGCATTGATGCTCGCCGGTCGGCGCGGGGGCAATATCTGCTGACCGGCTCGCAGAATCTTCTGCTCGCCCAACAGATCACCGAGTCTCTCGCCGGCCGATCCGCCGTGCTGCGTTTGCTGCCGCTCTCGTTTCGAGAGTTGGCGCGCGCCCCGGAATCGCCTCTGCCCTGGGAACCGGGAGGCGGGCGCGCTCGCCGTCCCGCGCTGGCCTCCCTGGCGCTGTGGAGGCAGTTGCTGCGCGGCGGCTATCCTGAGCTGGCGGCAGAGCCGGACCGTGATTTCGGATTGTGGCAGGCCAGTTACATCCAGACCTACCTGGAGCGCGATGTCCGCAGCCTCCGCCAGATTGGCGACCTCACGCTGTTCCAGAGTTTTCTCCGGGCGCTGGCGGCGCGCTCCGGCCAGCTGCTCAATCTCTCCGACCTGGCGCGCGATCTGGGATTGACCGCGAATACGGTGAAGGCGTGGCTGTCCATTCTGGAGGCGACCTTTCAGGTGGTTATCTTGCGGCCTTACTTCGCCAACCTGGGCAAGCGGCTGGTCAAAACCCCCAAAGTCTACTTTACCGACACGGGGACGCTGTGCGCGTTGGTTGGCTTGAAAAACCCAGAGCATGCGGCCAGCGGCCCGATGGGCGGGGTGATCTTCGAGTCGGCGGTGTTAGCCGAGGTCTACAAAACGGTCGCCCACCGGGGGATGGAGCCGCAGATGTACTTCTGGCGTACGGCGAAGGGAGTGGAGGTGGACTTGATCCTGGACACAGGCGACCACCTGATCCCGTTAGAGGTCAAGCTGTCGGCTACGCCCAGCCCTGGCATGTCCAACTCCATTCAGCATTTCCGGCAAGACTTCGGCTCGAAAGCAGGGGCCGGATTTGTGGTGCATCCCGGCGAGGTGCGCTTACCCCTTGCGCCCGGCGTGATGGCGCTGCCGTTCGCCGATCTGTGACGCGGCCGATCTCTACTCATGGAGCAGCAAATTGACGACGAATACTTATGACGCGATCATCATCGGGGCCGGCATTGCAGGGACGAGTCTGGCCTTCCATTTGTGCCAGCGCGGCTGGCGGCCCGTGGTGCTGGAACGGCGGTTTGTGGGGGCGGGCGCGAAGTCAAGCAGGCCCTGCGCAAGACCCTGCTCAAGTATCAGCTCCACCGCGAGCAGGAGCTTTTTGACCGGGCGTTTGAGTACATCCGCCAATATTACTGAGTGGAATGCACCCTCATGTCGAGCTTGGCTTCCTGCTCATCGCGATTGTGCTATACTCTCCAATGTGCTTTGTTTGCGTGGCTGTAAATTATCATGACCCTGCGTGAGCTCGAAGCCCAACTGGCCAACTTGAGCCGGGCCGAAAAGGCGGAAGTTGTCCAACGTTTCGCGTTGGAAATCGCCAACACCTGGCCGGGCATCGAACGCACGCCGGGCGTGGCGGGCGGCGCGGCCTGTATTGTTCGGACACGCATCCCGGTCTGGACATTGGAGAATTATCGGCGGTTGGGCTGGAGCGAAGCCCGTATCCTGGAGAACTTCCCCACTTTGCGGGCCGCCGATCTGGTCAATGCCTGGGCTTATGTGGCTGCCCACAAGGACGAGATTGATCAGACGATTGCCGAGAACGTGTCCGCATAATCCGTGGCCCGGCTCTACTCCAACGAGAACTTCCCCCAGCAAGTGGTCATGGCCCTGCGCGTGCAGGGCCATGATGTGTTGACCAGCTTTGAGGCGGGCCAAGCAAACCAGTCAATTGCCGATAGCGTCGTATTGGCTTTCGCCACGAGCCTGGGCCGCGCCCTGCTGACCCTCAACCGGCGTGACTTCATCCGGGAGCATTCCAAAACCCCAGATCACGCGGGCATCATTGTCTGCACACAAGACCCGGACACGGAGGGCCAGGCCCAGCGCATCCATGAAGCAATCCTGGCGAATGAGCCGCTGGCCGGAAAACTGATCCGTATTAACCGCCCGCAGGCCTGATGAGAGCCTGAAATCCCTCTTTTGGAGTGACAAATTGACGACGAATATCTACGACGCGATCATCATCGGGGCCGGCATTGCAGGCACGAG
>DATDRS010000191.1:0-2271 GCA_035291605.1 Anaerolineales bacterium
ATAAAGGCCCGACCATCGTCAAGCGCTCGCTCCTTCATCACGGCCAATTCGCTGTTCGCGTTTTCCAAGCCAAACAATTGACCATAGAAGGCCAGGAACCCGCGCGCCGCCTCCTCCCGCGAGGCCGACTGCGCCAGGACGGACGGCTGGGGGATGGGGCGTCCCGGAGCCGCGCCGATGAAACGCACCTGGCCGGTCTGGGCATGATATGAAATTGTGGCCCCGCTTTGGACAAGAAATGCAACCAGGACTGAGCGCGTATCTGTCGCATCCGGGGTCGGGGCCGTTACTTGCGCAACTGTCGGTTGCTGATCCCTGGGCCAGAGCAGCCCAGTAACAATAACCACTGCCAGAAATATACTCTTGGCTTTCCGGATATACATGGTATGAGTTGGTCTGCCCATTTTGGGCCTCCACTAGACTTGTGCTCCCGGCGCTGAGCCTGCTCTCAAACTTGAGAAGCCCAAAAAGAGAAGGACAAACGGGAGGGGAAAAATACTCCCAGCCTTATTGCGAGTGGAGTTATACATCTTGCCCTCCCCTCCGTCGTCAATTCAGCGAAGAAGTTAGCGCCGCTCCATCATCCACAACGAGGGCGTTGTGGTGTGAGGTGCGAATCCAAGTTGTGGCTTATCCGGGCCTGAGCGAGGAAAGGTCCTCACCAACTTTATACACCTTTTCGGGGGGCAAGTGAATAGACAGTTGCCTTGTTTTGGCATTCGATTTTTCTGGATCTGTTTGAAAGTGGTGAGAAGGGCAAGATGGAACAGCCAGCGTGTTGTCGCCGGGACGTAGGGGAGGCTCAGGCGCTCGCCATCGGCGCGCTCCGGCGCGGGCTGAGCACCTGCGAGAGGAACAGTTTGGTGCGCTCTTGCTGAGGCTGATGGAAAATCTGATCGGGCGTGCCCTCTTCCACGATCACACCGCCGTCGAAGAAGAACATCCGGTCGGCCACCTCGCGGGCGAAGCCCATCTCGTGCGAGACGACCACCATCGTCATCCCCTCGCGCGCCAGCCAGAGCATCGCGTCGAGCACTTCGCGGATCATCTCCGGGTCGAGGGCGGAGGTCGGCTCGTCGAAGAGCATGATCTTGGGCTGCATCGCCAGCGCGCGGGCGATGGCCACGCGCTGCTGCTGGCCGCCGGAGAGCTGGCCGGGATATTTGTGCGCCTGCTCCGGGATGCCCATGCGCTCGAGGAGTTTCAGCGCCGCAGCCTCGGCCTGGCTCTTGGGCCAGCGCCGCACCCAGATGGGAGCAAGGGTGACGTTTTGCATCACCGTCAGGTGGGGGAACAAGTTGAAGGATTGAAAGACCATCCCGATCTCGCTGCGGACGGCCTCGACGTTGCGGATGTCGTGCGTGAGCTCGATCCCGTCAATGATGATCTGGCCGCGCTGGTGCGCTTCCAGCCGGTTGAGCGTGCGGATGAAAGTGGATTTGCCCGAACCGGACGGGCCGAAGATCACGATGACTTCGCCCTTCTTCACGGTCAGGCTGATGCCCTTGAGCGCCTGGAAGTTGCCAAACCACTTGTGCACGTCGCGGCAGATGATAATCGCGTCGTTCTCCATTTATCTCTCTCCCACCCCGAGGGCCTTCTCCAAGCGCCGGGCGGCATAGGCCATGGCGTAACTGAACACCCAATACAGCGCGGCGAGGAAGACGTACACCTCGCGGTGCAAACCCAGATAGGCCGGGTTGGCCAGCACGCTCTGGCCGATGTTGAGCAGGTCGAACAGGCTGACGATGGCGACGAGCGAGGTGTCTTTGAACAGGCTGATGAACTGGCCGACGAGCGAGGGGATGACGGCGCGCAGGGCTTGCGGGAGGACGACCAAGCCCATGACCAGCGGCCCGGACAATCCCAGCGCCTCGGCGGCCTCGTACTGGCCGCGCGGCACGGCCTGCAGCCCGCCGCGCACGTCCTCGGCGACGTAAGCCGCGATGAACATCACGAAACCGATCATCGCCCGCACGACCCGGTCCACCCGGATTTGCTCCGGCAGAAAGAGCGGCAGCATGATCGAGGCCATGTAGAGCACGCTGACCAGCGGCACGCCCCGGATGACTTCGATGTACAGGGTGCAGAAGCCGCGAATCACCGGCAGGTGGCTGCGCCGCCCCAGCGCCAGCAGCACGCCGAACGGAAACGAGAAGGTGATGCCGACGATGGCCAGCAAAAACGTGAGCA
Organism: Anaerolineales bacterium; assembly: GCA_035291605.1. GTDB lineage: Bacteria > Chloroflexota > Anaerolineae > Anaerolineales > UBA6663 > DATDRS01. The sequence goes on from DATDRS010000191.1 coordinate 2,194, forward strand.
GCAGCCCGCCCCACAGGTTCGTGTTCACGCGCGGCATGGCCCCCACCCCTTCCAGCCCGCGCACAAGGAGAATCAACA
>DATDRS010000192.1:0-9364 GCA_035291605.1 Anaerolineales bacterium
GCCGAATTCTCGCGGCGTATACTGAATGGGCGACTGACCGACCGTAAAAGCGTCGTGCTGTGCGGCGCGGGCAACAACGGGGGTGGCGGAATGGTGGCCGCTCGCCACTTGCACAATCGCGGTGCAGATGTGCACGTCAAATTCGTCGGCGACCCGGCGCGATTGAAGGATATTCCAGCGCAGCAATGGCGAATCCTGCAAATGATGGGGCTGGCGAATCACGATGACCCTGACCTTGCGCAGGCCGATTTGATTGTGGATGCCCTCATCGGCTACGGCCTGACCGGCGACCCGCGCGGCACAATGGCCGAGTGGATTGAGCGCGCGAATGCGGCAGGCTGCCCGATCCTGTCGCTGGATACGCCTTCCGGCCTCGACGCGACGACCGGCATTCCCGGTCACCCCTGCATTCGCGCATCGGCCACGCTCACACTGGCCCTGCCCAAGACCGGATTGCTCGCGCTCTCGGCTCGACCTCTCATCGGCGACCTGTATCTCGCGGACATCGGCGTGCCGCCGGAACTGTATCGGCGATTGGGGCTGGACATCGGCCCGCTCTTTGCCGACGATACCATCATCCGCGTAAATTGAAGGAGAAATTGATGGAGCAAAAGAAGTCAGACCAGATCATCGTGTATAGCACTGTATGGTGCCCGGACTGCAAACGCGCCAAGCAGTTCTTCGGCGAGCAGCGCGTGCCGTACATCAACGTGGACATCGAGCAGGACGCCGAAGCGATGGCGTTCGTCGAGCGCGTCAACGGCGGCAAACGCATCATCCCCACTATTGTCTTCCCCGACGGCTCGATGCTGGTTGAGCCTTCGAATGCGGAATTGGCCAAGAAATTGGGCTTACAGACGAAGGCCCGGCGTGCGTTCTACGACTCCATCGTCATCGGCGGTGGCCCGGCGGGCCTGACCGCCGCGCTTTACATGGCCCGCGAGGGGATGGACACCCTCGTGATCGAGAAGGCCGGGTTGGGCGGGCAGGCGGGCATCACGCAGACGCTCGACAACTTCCCCGGCTTCGACGAAGGTATCCCTGGCGCGGAGTTCGCCGCGCGACTGGGGCGGCAGGTCCGCCGCTTCGGCGTCGAAATCATGCAGGCGCAGGAAGTCACAGCCCTCTCACCCGATGGGCCGTATTGGTGCGTCACCACGGGCGATGGTTCAGAGTACGGCACCAAGGCCGCGCTGTTGGCGACCGGCGCACATTACCGCAAGTTGGGCGTGCCGGGCGAGGATGACCTGATCGGCATCAACATCCATTTCTGTGCCACGTGCGACGGCGCATTTTATAAAGGCAAGCAGGCGCTCGTCGTCGGCGGGGGCAACAGCGGCTTTGAAGAAGGCTTGTTCCTGACCAAATTCGCGTCGCGCGTGGACATTGTGGAGTTTTCACCGCAGGTGAAGGCCAGCCAAATTTTGCAGGATAAAGTGGCCGGGCAGCCGAACATGTCGGTGACCGTCAATCATGCGGTCAAGGAATTCAAGGGCAAGAGCAAATTGGAGGCCATCGTCGTACAGGATCGCGCGACGGGTGAGTTGAAAGAGTGGCGCTACGACGGAGTATTCGTGTTCATCGGTCTGTCACCCAACAGCGATCTGGTGAAAGGCAAAGTGGAGCTGGACAAGTTTGGCTTCGTCGTCACGGACAAAGCGCTGGCGACATCGCTCCCCGGGTTGTTCGCCGCCGGAGACGTGCGCGTCGGTTCCACCAAGCAGGCGGCTTCCGCCGTGGGCGAGGGCGCGACGGCGGCGCTCATGATGCGGGAGTATCTGAAGAAAGTAGGGTAGTCCTATGGCAAACTCACTTCAAATTGGCCAGCCGCTGCCTGAACTGAGCGTGCTGGCCGCCGATGGGAAAGCGACCACCGTGCAGGCGCATCTGAGCCAGCAAAGGACGCTGTTATATTTTCTACACGGGACGTGGTGTCCGGAGTGTGTTGGGCAATACCATTTGCTGCAACGCTACCGGCCCCAGATCAAGGTGACCGGCGCGGACATCGTCGTCATCACGGGTGATGATCTGGAGGCGCTCACGACCTTTCTGGCGAGCGTTATCCCGCCGCTGGAATACACGGTGCTGACGGATCCCCAGCGCGTCACTTACCAAATGATCGGCGTCGGCGGCGATACCGTGGCCGTCATTGTAGACCGGCAGGGGGTCGTCCGCTGGTTCGTACGCTGGCCAGAGCATCAAGAAGAGCCTGGCTACGAAACATTTCTGCAAGCCCTGCGCGAGGTGTGAGATGTCGAATCTTCTGATCTTGCAGGAGATTGGGAAAAGTCCAGAAGCTGAGAACTTGCCTGCCACTCCGGCGCAGTGAATTTTTCTGGTGAAGATGAGAGAATACTCGATGAGCCGACGCATGTGGATAGGGATCTGGCTCGGGTTGGCATTGGCGGTGTTAAGCATAGCCTGGCTGGTCGGCAGCCGGGGTCGTCAGGCCGCGGCATTTCTCTCGGTTCACGCGCCTTACCCAAGTGTGGTTCTGCTGAGCCAATCGGCACACGCCGCCTGGCCGGACGGCCTGCGAGTGGCCCGTCGGTATCAGGCATTGGGCGCCTACCGGGATGTAGTTGAGTGGTATCAGGGCAAAGACAGCCTCTTGCCTGTGCCGAGCACCCTCCCGCCGGGATGTTTCCATCAGAGCTTTCGACGCAACCCGTCATTGTTTCATCGCATCCTCCGGAGTCAAATCGAAGAACAAGTGACCGTCTGCTCGGTGGGTGGGCGCACAACCGTCACGAGCATCACCCTTATCCGTCCACCGAGATTGGCGCCCTGAGGATCGTCTGTTATGAGTGTTTCCAATTTCCTTTCTGCGCGCCGCCTGCGCCGGGCCATCCAACGGCTGGAGCGGCATGGCTTTAGCCCTGCGACGCTTGGAGCGTTGGGCCCCTTTTTGACCCGGGCGGCGGACCGCGAACTGTATCAGGCCAACCCGCGCTATTGGGCCGACCGTCTCGGCCTCGACGAACGAACCATGCTCACCCTGATCGTCGCCGGTGTGGCCGAGGGATTATTTGACCTGGACTGGCAGACGGTCTGCCCGATTTGCAAGTACTATGGCCGCACCGCCTCGTCGTTGGGCGGCGTCACCCAATTGCATTACTGCGACAAATGTGATCACAACTTTGACGCCTATCTGGATGAGGAAATTGTCGTCGCCGTTTCGGTCAACGAAACGCTTCGTCGTCTCTCCCCGGCGCGTCGCCTCGATCCGGTGTTTCGCGAGTTGGTCAACGCCCGCTTTGGCCGGGTCCCCGCGCTGGCGCTGATCAATGTCCCAACGTTCCGCGAACTCGTCAGCCAGCAAACCCTGCCTGAAGGCCAATGGCTCGGAGTGAAACGGCTGGCGATCTGCTTCTCCGACCTGCGCGGCTCGACGGCCCTTTATCACAAGTTCGGCGATGCGCAGGCTTATCGTTGGGTGTGTGAGCACTTCAAGGTATTGTTCGACGCTGCGGCGCGACACAATGGCACGGCTGTCAAGACCATTGGCGACGGCGTGATGGGGGTGTTCGCCGATCCGCTCGACGCGCTGCGCAGCATCGCCGACGCGCTGGCTGGGATGGCCGAGTTGAACACCCGCATCGGGCTGACTGGCGATGATCGTTTGGCGCTCAAGATCGGCTTGCATGCCGGACCGTGCATTGTGGTCACTCTGAATGGACGGCTGGATTATTTTGGCGAGACCGTCAATATTGCTGCGCGCCTGAGAGAAATGGCCAAGGGGGATGACGTGGTGTTGAGCCACGCCATCCTGGACGACTCGCAGACTTGTGCGCTGGCCGAGGGCCTGGGTCAAGTACAACCGTTGACGGCCCAATTGCGCGGCCTGCCGGAGGATTTTGAACTCCATCGCTTGACCCTCTCACTGGCGAGTGAAGGAAAACTATCGTCATGATCAACACCGAAGCCTTGCAACGCAGTTACAATAATGTGCGCGAGAAATGGGATCCGCACTTTGAATGGGTCGTGAACGAGTCCGCGCCGTGGACGCCTCTCTGGCAGCCGCTCGCTCAGACCGCCCTGGCCCTCGTCGGCACCTGCGGCGCGCATCGGCGCGGCGTGGACTGCCCCTTCGACGCGGCCAACTATTACGGCGATCCGTCATTCAAAGAAATCCCGCACGATACGCCGCCCGCGGCCTTGGACTTTGCCCATGCACACTACGATCACGCCCACGTCGCGCAAGACGCGAACGTCGGTTTCCCGCTTGGTCACCTGCGTGCTTTGGATGCCGAAGGCATCATCAGGCGGTTTGTGGATCCGGCAATCAGCTTCTCCGGGTATCTGCCGGAGACGCGGCAACTGCTGAAAGAAACCGCCCCGGCGGCCGCGAAGCGGTTACTGGAAGCGGGCGCGCAGGCGGCCCTGCTGGTGCCGTGTTGACCCATCTGCCAGCAGTCCGTGGGACTGATCGCAAGAGTGGTAGAAGAGGCTGGTATCGCCACCGTGTGCATCATTATGCGACGCGAGGTCGCCGAGAACGTCAAGCCGCCGCGTGCGCTATTCGTCAAGTTTCCCTTTGGCGCGCCGCTCGGCCCAGCGGGCGACGTGGAGACCCAGCGCGGCGTGATCGTAGAAGCCTTGTCTGTACTCACCTATGCGGCCGAGCCAGGGACGATTGTGGACTCGCCGCGAGCCTGGAAAAAGACCGTTTAGGAGCAAGCCACCGGACGAAGCCCAGCCGGTCGGGATGAATGCGCAAGCTAAAGCGATATTCGGCGAGGCTCTCCACAAATTCCTGCAAATGCGCCTGCCAATAGGTGGGCAAATCGAAATCATCCCGGCGGCGATAATGCCGGTCGAGCAGCGCGACCTGCTTGAAGCGGGACACGCGATAGGTGCGCAGTTCTCCGTCATGAGCGGCGATCAGATACCAGATGCTCGACTTGGCCACCAGGCTGTAGGCCTCCAAGACACGCTCAACCACTTCGCCGCCGTAATGTTCATAAACGGTTTCAATATAGCGATCTTCGTAAACGGCCTGCTGGAGCCTTTCCCAGAAGGGCGGTGCCTGGGCATCGCGCCACCACCACACCGGGTCGATCAGGATGCGCTGGCGAATGTGCTCCGCCAGCAGTTTCAACAGCGTGCTCTGGGCGGCTTCGCTGAGGCCGATCTCGCCGAGCAGTTGGGCGTTGCTGACAACCCCGACGTGTCCCACACCTACGCCTACATCGGCGACTTCGGCCGGGCGCTCGTGCTGTTGGGCGAGGCCGAGCAGGCTTTCGGCCAGGCCTGGCACGTGCCGAACCGCGATGGACTATTCCGCCTTTCTGGCTCGCAGTGGTCGCTCGCGAGACGCCCTGCCTTATAGTCAGGAAGCCTATGCGCTGGCGCAGCGGGTCGAAAACCCCTACTTGCTGGGATTGGCGGCCGGGGTCATGAGCATGGCTGTGCCGGCGGAGCGCCAGCGCTTTGCCCAGCAGGCGATTAGTTTGCTGCGGCAGGGGAGCCAGGGCCGACGCTGGCCGGCGCGCTGTGGATGTGGGGAGACGAGCTGCGGTCGCAGGGCGCGCTGGATGAGGCGCGGGCTGCTTATGAGGAGAGTCTTCAACTATTGCGTGAGATGGGCAATGTGACGCATATCTTTTACCCGCTCGGCAATCTCGGCCGGCTGGCCTTGTTGGACGGCGATCTGGCGGGCGCCCGTCACCGCTTCGCGGAATATGTGGAAGTGTGTCGTCGAACCCGCAACCGCGTCAGCCTGGCCGACTGGCTGTTGCGGCTGGGCGTGGTGCAGCTCTACCAGGGTGAACCCGGCCCGGCCCGCGCCGCGCTGCAGGAATCCCTGGCTGTGTCCGAGGAAATTGCGCATCGGCCGCTGGTTCCCAACATCCTGACCTGGCTGGCGCTGGTGGCGGTGGCGGAAGGGGACCTGGACCAGGCCGGCCACTACCTTCAACAAAGCTTGAACGCCTACACAAAGTTCTATGCCGCCGACGGCAGCCATATCTCACCTCGCGACTTCCAGTACCTGGAGCGTTCGCAATTGATCGAAGCGCTGTTGGCGGCGGCGCGGATCCAGGCCGCCCAGGAAAGTCCTGACTCGGCGGCCAGGTTACTGAGCTTCGCCGAGCAGATGCTGCAGGAGCGGCCCTACCGCCTGGATCCACCTGTGCAGGCGATGGTGGACGACCTGCACGACCAACTGGACGTGCCCGCGTTGGCGCCCGCCTGGGCTGACGGCCGGGCGATGACACTGGAGCAAGCCGTCCGGGAGGCGATGAATGTCGAGCGGCACGAGACGAGACCCGATTGAGGGGTCACATCGCGCACATCTATTGCAACAGGGCGGCAAAGGCCAACGCTCGAAACCTATTGGCGGGCTCGGAATAGGCAAATGCCTGATACATGATTGCGGTGATCAACCCGGCCGCCGGATAGACCCAGGCTCCCGTCCCGGCGCCACCACCCCACCCGAAAACACCCTGTGGCAACCCACCCGGGCGTTGATCCTCTACCTGGAGACCTACGCCAAAACCATAGCCCTGGCCTGGCCTTACACCTTCTAAACCGTGGAGATAGCTAAGACCCACTGTTCCCCTCCAGATTGCTGACGATTTGTTTCAAAACCTTAATCGCCGTCGCGTATTCCTCGGCGCTGATCCCCCGCATCGCCTTTTCTCGGGCTTCTTTCTGCGTGGCGAGGATGACCGTGTGTTGGCGGCGGCCTTCAGCTGTAAGTTGAAACTCTGACGTGCCCGATCCAGAAACCGGGCCGCGTTCGATCCAGCCTCGTTGACTGAGTCGAGAGAGGATTTCATCGAGACCGGCGGCATCCACGAAGGTGCGCATGCTCTCAAAAAGCCGCTCTTTACTCGAACTGCCACTTTCGTTGAGCAGGTTGAGGGTCTGCCAATCAGTCCGTGAGACGCCGTGGCGGGCCTGCAATTGATTGATCTGCTCAGTGAGCAGACTATCCGCTCGCTTGAGCCAGTAGCCAATAGGCAGTTCGGGCTTGTTGGTTTGGGTCATCGGTTAACTATTCTCATCGTACGCTCGTTGCAGCCAATCCAGAAGTTCAGAATCGACGTCGTCGAGCGTGGTGAGGCTGATTTGGAGGCGCATGGTTTCATGGATCTTCGAAGACTGCAGGCGTCCGCCAGGCTTTTGTCCTTCGAGGCGGAGGCCAAGGTCAATGCGATTCTTCGTCGTCGGCTGTATCCGGGCGAACGTCCGACGCGGCGAGACCAGCGAGACGTATGTCTTGCGCGCCTGGATGGCGACTTCACCAAGCCCCATCGCAGCGTCAATGATGGCGTCGAAGATCGGCCGCAGATGCAACCGATCCGCAAATTGCCCATCCATGAGCGCGTTGGCCGACGCGAGAAGAAAGTCTGGATAACCGAAACGCTCCATGACGAGGAGAGACTGCGCATAACCCGTAACACCTTGTTTCGTTAGCCAGTCGCGGAGATGCTTTGCGTCTTCCAAATCCTCCTTCTTGATCCGGTGGTTCCAAGTTTGCAAATCTTCGCCGGTGCGTTCCTCAAGGAGACGGGCTGCCTTGTCCTTCATAGGTTGCCAGTCACGGATGTGAGAGGCTTTTTTCTTTGAGGTTTGCTTTCGAGGCGGCATGTTTTATTCCACCTTGGTGGCAATCCACCACGTCGTGCCGCGGGCGTCCTTCACCCCGCCGCGTTTGTCCGCGTCGTCCTTTTTCGCCGGCTCCTGCACCGAGGTTGCACCCGCTTCGAGGGCACGCCGGTAAGTCGCGTCCACATCCGGGACGTAGATGTGCACATGGGCTGGGATCGGCGGCCAGCCTTCCACGCCATCCGCCAGCATGAGCACGGTGTCGTCAATCCGCACCTCGGCGTGCATGAGCCTGCCGGTTGGGTCGGGGAACCGGCGCAGCTCAACCGCATCGAAGACGCGCACGAGGAAGTCAATCGTGCGGCTGGCGCCGTCCACGATCAGATAGGGCGAGACGGAGGTGTAACCTTGAGGCTTGTATGTTGAATTCATGATTGCTCCTTGTTCTGGTGGAACGAGTCACTCGGGCCAGAAAGATTACCGGGCTGAGAAAACGAAAGTTCAGTCCGCGAAGATGGCCTTCATCAGCGTCGAGCGGGGCGCAATGCCGATGGCGGCGACCAACCGCGACTACGGGCCGAGCTACCCGGCGTACGGCCCTCCTTCGGCGTAACGTAGTCGCCGACGACGGGCGCGCGTGTGCCGTCGAAGGCCATCCACCCGGCCTCCAGCACCGCGAGGGCGACGATGAGCCAGTCAATCCACGTCATGCAATCCACTCGCCGCTTGGTGTGGGCGCGGCTTGCGCAGTAATCCCAGAGCGAGTCAACGTCGGTCATAGGAATTGGCTCGCCAGTTTGTACGTCAAGGCGACGCGCTTATCCGCTGCGTCCCACGTTCTCAACTCGGCGCGGACGAGCACAGCGTGTTTTCGGCTGATGTCGCGCAACGCGTTGCCCACCGATTTTCGGACGTACTCGCTCTCGTCGGCCCGCAGCGCGGCGAGGAGTTCAATCGCAAGTTCCGGACGCTCGCGGAAAAACGGTCGCGCCGTCCAGATGCGGAGACCCTCTGTGACCGCCCGCCGCGCATTCGGGTGCTCATCCACCAGCCAATCGCGGATGACGAGCAGCGCGGCCTCGTAGCCCGTGTCTCTGCAGAAGCGGTCAAAGGCTTGCGCCACGCGGAGCGTCTCCTGCACACGCCAATCCGCGTCACGGCTGATGCGGCTACGCATGAAACGCAGGCTTGCTTTGGAATGTGCGGCAACGTCGCCGAAGAGAAAGGTCGCCAGCATCCGCGCCTGCGACACCTCGGCTGCGAAGAGCGCTTTGGCGAGCGTGAGTCGTTCGCACGCCGGACGCTGCGCCAGCTCATCGGCGGCGGCGCGGATATCGGTGAAGCCGTGCTGAGTGCGCTTGAGGCGCTGGATGAGCCGCTCAACTTCAGTCACGCCGTCTCACCAAAGCGCAGCAGGCTGTGTGGCCAACAGCCGCGTGGTCAGCGCAACGCTGCGCTGGGTAGTGGGAGGCCAGCTTCAGGGTGTATCACTGACTGATCCTATGCGATGGCCCGTTGCATGAACATCCAGCGGTGACCCTCCAAGTCTTCGGCGCGATAGCGCCGACCAGGTGGGCCATCCTCCGGTTCGCTCAAGATGGTCGCTCCGGCGCGTTTGGCCTGCGCGTAATGCGCGTCGAGATCCTCGACATACACCAGCACGCCATCAATCACCCACGGCACCTGTGCCCAGCGGCTGGCTCGCTCACAGGTTTGGCGATGGTGTTTCGGACTCTCGTACGCTGCCGTCGGCGTCGCCAGCATGATCAGGCTATCGCCGGCTTCCATCTCACCATGCGTCAGCTGGCCC
>DATDRS010000193.1:0-8338 GCA_035291605.1 Anaerolineales bacterium
GAAATCCGTGCTTCGGTGACGCCCTGGTCGCACGTCCGCCCGATGGGCGAGGATATGGTGGCGACTGAGTTGGTGCTGCCCGCCAACCACCCTCTGCGCCCGGTGGACCTGGGGGCAATTGCAGGGTGCGGCCACGCAACCGTCCTCGTGCGCCGCAAACCGAAGGTGGCCGTGATCCCGACCGGGACCGAGCTCGTCCCGGTGGGAAGCGCAGCCATTGGGCCGGGGGACATCATCGAATACAACTCGCTCGTGCTCGCCGCGCAAGTGGAGCAATGGGGCGGACAGGTCAGGCGCTATCCCATCGTCCCCGACGATTTTGAGCGCATCAAAGCGGCGGTGGCCGAAGCCGCCAGCACGCACGACCTGGTCCTGCTCAACGCCGGTTCGTCGGCAGGCTCGGAAGACTTCTCGGCCCGCGTCGTGGAAGAACTTGGCGCATTGCTCGTCCACGGCATCGCCGTCCGCCCCGGCCACCCGGTCATTATGGGGATGCTCCGACCTACCACATCTGACCTCTCACTTCCTACTCCTATCATAGGCGTGCCCGGCTACCCGGTGAGCGCGGCCTTGACGGGCGAAATTTTTGTCGAACCTATCCTCGCCAAATGGCTGGGCCGCGCGCCCCAACCGTCTCCCACGCTCGAGGCCACGATCACGCGCAAAGTGCTCTCGCCGATGGGGGATGACGAGTATATGCGGGTCACCGTCGGCCAGGTGGGCGGGCGCGTCGTGGCGACGCCGCTCTCGCGCGGGGCCGGCGTCATCACCTCGCTCGTGCGCGCCGACGGCCTCGTTCGCATCCCGCGCCACCACGAGGGGCTGAACGCCGGCGACAAGGTCACGGTGCATCTTTACCGCTCGCCGGACGAGATCGCGCGGACGATTGTGGCGATTGGCTCACACGATCTCACGCTGGACCTGCTCGCGCAGTTCCTGGCCGAGCGCGGCGCGCGCCTGTCGTCGGCGAACGTGGGCAGCCAGGGCGGGCTGGTGGCGCTGCGGCGCGGCGAGGCGCATCTGGCTGGGAGCCATTTGCTCGACCCGGACACGGGCGAGTACAACGTGAGTTACGTGAAAAAGTACCTGCCCGACACGCCCGTGACGCTGGTGACGCTCGTCGGGCGCGATCAAGGATTGATTGTCACGCCGGGAAATCCGAAGAAGGTGCGCACCCTCGCGGATCTGGGCCAACCGGGCGTGACGTTCGTCAACCGCCAGCGCGGCGCGGGGACGCGCGTTCTGCTGGACTTTGAGATTGGCAAGATCGGCTTGAAGCCGGAGGAGATTCAGGGCTACGAGCGCGAGGAGTACACGCACCTGGCGGTAGCGGCGGCGGTGGCCTCCGGCGTGGCCGACTGCGGCCTGGGCATCGCCGCCGCGGCCCGCGCGCTGGGTCTGGAATTCATCCCCCTCTTCAAAGAGCGTTACGATCTCATCATCCCGCAGGAATACTACGCCAGCCCCCTGCTACGCCCCCTGCTCGACCTGCTCCACGACGCGCGTTTCCGCGAACAGGTCGCGGCGCTTCCGGGCTACGATGTCAAACCGATGGGGAATGTAGTAGCCAAGATGTTATGAAGCACAAGGGAGGAGTACAGATGACAACTAGAAGCAGAATCTTGGTCGTTACGCTTGGCTCTATGAACCAGGTAGCTGGCGGCACAAGTGGCTACCATGAACATGATTCAATCTTGTCTCAATTACCGACGGAAGCCAGAACATTGCTACTCAATAGGCGTGCAAAAGCGCTCACTTGGCTACAGCAAGATAAGACAGCGAAGTGGCAGGGGATTCCGATATCACAACATGAATATAACAAGAATCTGGCATATGGACGAGATTTCGGCGGTGACGATAGTCGAGCCCAGTATCTGCCTGCTTTGAACAGATTTGAGGGGCGGTTTTACCAAACACTAGGCGCGGAGGGAAAAGGACAGATATCCCAAACCGAACATCATATTCTATTCGTGTGTGGCTTGTATGGGTTAATGACGCCTGTCGAACCTATCCAACGCTATAACTGTCCAGTTGAGTTGAGTTTAGGAAACTTCAACATATGGACCGAGGATGCGTCCTTGACCAAGATATTGCTCGCTTACATCAGGAAACATAGGATTATTAGAGTCTTCGACTTCACCGCAACAGAGCCACGGCGTAGGTTGATTAATTGGTCTGCTATACATGACGAACTGAAAGATAATGTACTGCATTGCTTCAGCAGAATGGTCGCTGGTGATGATGCGTTGATAGGCTTCGGCCAGCTTATGAAAAGATTTCTACTCACTGCGTCATCGGAAAAATTGCTAAGCATCGAACCTGAAACTGAGGAGGGTGACATAGTTTTCCGAGATGTTGCCCAGCCGCGCTCGGACATGCCAAGTGAAGAGCTGCTCCGGATCGTTCAGCAGGCAGAAAGTGAACTTCTTCTGTTAGAAGCGCATCCTTTGGAATTCGCGAATGCAATGCTCACTGGTGGCCGGCCCACAAGGATCAAAGAAGTTCGATCAAGCACTTACCTGCCTGAGGACTGGCTTGTTTCCTTCACCTCAGAGTTTCAGAAGTCGGTATTCGATATGAACGACAAGAAGCTACAGGGCAGGATTCTGGAGGCAGTTACAAAGATATGCAAGAAACCGATGGAACCACATGGCGATACAATCAAACCTCTCTCTGGCAAACTGGCAGGCAAATGGCGTTATCGCATCGGGGATTATCGCCTTATATATCTGCCGGATGAGAAAAAGCGTACCATTTTCCTCCTTGTGATAGGCCCACGCGGAGATATCTACGATGACTAATGGTAATAGAGGTAAGCAGTGAATGCTTTGTATTTGAACTTGAGAAGTGTAAATGTCAAATAGCCGCTCCTTTTACCGCGCCGCCGATATCTACGACCAGACGCGCGGCCTGCCAGAGCCGATTGCCACGCATGGCATACAGACATTGATGGAGCACGCCGGGCCAAAGGCTTTCCTCCTCTTCACAAGTTCTTCTTCAACCACTCAATCCCCGGCCCGGCGATGTTGAGGGTCGAGGGGTTGGCCGCCTCGTGATCCACGCCGACGAGGGGGTAAACCGTCACCCGGCCGCTGACGCGCCGGGCGATTTCGTAAGAAGCCGAGAAACTGCAAATATGATCCTGCGTGCCGTGGACGATGCCCACCGGGCAACGCACTGTCCCCAGCACGTCGCGCAGGTGAAACGGCCTGGCCATCGCGTAAGCGTCTTCCAGCGTCGGCGCGCCGAGCACGTGAGCGACGTAGTCTTGAATGCCGGGCACGGCCTGGTCGAGTTGGTGACCGATATCAAAGGCGGGCGCGAAGGCCAGGCAGACCTTAGGCAGGGCGCTGGCCGCCGCGGCCCGTAAGGCCCAGAAACCTCCCATGCTCGATCCCATCACGCCCACGCGGGCCGGGTCAATCTCCGGGTGCGCGGCCAGCGTTTCGAGCGCCGCCGCCGCCACGACCTCGTCGTCCGGCCGGAGGCGCGGCCCGTCAAAGTCCTCGCCGTGCGCGGGCATGTCAATGCAGAACGTCGCATAGCCCGCCTGGCGAAAAAGCCCTGTAAGGTAATCGAAGCTGTCCTTGTCGCCCGCCAGTCCGTGGATGGCGACGAGCGCAGGTGTGGCCTTCAAAGCGGCCGGGGCATGGTGCGGCGGGAAGCGCAGCACCCCGCGGCTGGTTCCGCGCGGATGGGCGAACGAGATCTGCTCGACGCGTTCGCCGTTGATTTGTCGGAACAGAGTATAGAGACGGCGGGTCTTCCGCAGCGGTCCCCCCAGGTCGCGCATCGGCGTGTGGAAGTAATAGTGGTCGCCGCCATAAGCCATGTTCAACAACACGAGCGCGCTGCGGATTTCATTCAGAGCCGGTTGGCGGTCGCCGCGCGCGATGGCCTGGTCGAGGGCGGCCAGGTGCGGCTCGGCGAGTTCCTCCAAAACCGGACGCCACTGATTGCGCGAGCGCAAGCGTCGGACTAAGAGAGAAGTCGTCTCCGGATCAATGCCCACTTTCTGCATGATCGCGCGGTTGCGCGGCGAGTCGAGGAGCCAGGGGCCGAGGCCCAGGCGCAAGGCGAAATCCAGCCATGAGGCGGGCGGGCCGGCGACCATGCGTCCCGGCTTAGTCGTGACCGACCCGTTGAGGTTGAGCGAACGGACGTAAGCCTGAAAGGAAGAGGTATCGAGCGTCATAGTTGAAACTCAATACCGCGGCACGGTGGGATCAACCAGCAATGCCCACGCCTCAATGCCGCCCACGAGATTAACTACGCGCTTGAAGCCGAGGTGTTGCAGGTAATGGGCCGCCGCCAGGCTGCGCTCGCCAATGTGGCAGTGGAGGATGATCTCCGCCTCGGGGTCGAGTTCGTTGGCCCAGCGCATGATCCCGCCGAGCGGCTTGAGGTGCGCGCCCTCGATGCGGCAGTAGGCATACTCGACCGGCTCGCGCACGTCAATGAGCAGCGGCGGTTTAGGCCCCTTGAGTTTCTCCGCCAGTTCGGGAGCGGTGATCTCAGGAACCATGAAGTCCAAGACCGCTGGGGTCAACTCAACGGAATTGGCGTGATGACCAGCAGGAACAGGATCAGGGCCAGGGCCGCGAGGGCTTTGCGGGCCGGGTCCAACTCGGTGATTTGATCGAGCGGTTCGGCGTGCGTCCGCCCGAGGAAGTAGATCAGCGCCGCCCAGATGAACCAGCCGCTCCAGAAGAACCCCAGGCCCACCAGCACGGTGAGAATAAATGGGATCAGCCGCCGGGCCTTCGCGCCGACGAGGACGTAGAGCGCATGGCCTCCGTCAAGCTGCCCCGCCGGGATGAGATTCAGCCCGGTCACCAGCAAACCGCCCCACCCGGCCCAGGCCACTTGATTGAGATACACATCCACTCCGGCGGTCGGGCGCGGAATGCCGAGGAGATAGAAGCGCAGCATATACAGGAGCGGAGGCAGCTCGCCAAACGAGGCCGGTTCAGGCAGGAGCTTGCCGAAAACGGCGTATTTGAGCAGGACATACAGAATAGAATTGCCTTCAAACATGCCCCCTGGGGTGATGGACCTCACTGGCGCCGAGGTCATCAGGCCATAGATGAGCACGGGGACCGCCACGACAAAACCGGCTAGCGGCCCGGCGATGCCAATATCCAACAGCACGCGCTTGTTCGTCGGCGGCGCTTTCAGTTGAATAAAAGCGCCCATCGTGCCGAACGGACTGATCAGCGGCAGGGGGATGAAGTAGGGCAGCGTCACCGCCACTTTGTGGTAGCGCGCCGCGAAATAGTGCCCAAGCTCGTGCGTAAGCAGGATCCCCAACATGCTCAACACGAACGGCCAGCCAGACAGGATGACAACCACCCAGCCGCCAAGATCACTTGGCAGGTCTCCCTGATAGCCCGTGATACCGCCCGTGATCAACACGCTCAAGAGAGTCAAAGCAAACATCAAGTAGTTCACCCAGACTTTGGAAGGCGGGGGGTTGATCGTGCCGGGGAGGGCGATCACCGCATCAATCTCACCCTCCTTGCGGAAAAGCGTGGTGTAGCCCAGCGCGCGGAATTTCTCGGCGACGATCGCGTAGGCTTCCACCGAGTCCATGACCAGCCGTCCCCGGAAGCGTACGACGAACCTGTCGCCGTCGCCCAGCGTCGTGTCTTCAATGCGCATGACCTGTCCCGCCGCCGAACGCAAAGCGTCGGTGGCGTCGCCAACTGGCTTGTTTGTCAGAAACATGGCTGCTCCTCAACCCTACAATTGAATAACCCACCGGAAATTCTCGCTCGATTGCGCCGATGAGGCTACCACTGAAATCTTTGCCAGATGAACTTGCGCGGCGTGGTGAACTCCCGCTCCAACGAGCCATATTCGCTCACGGCCCAGGCGCGGAGCTCGGCCAGGCACTGGGGGAAGAAGTCGTCCGGCACGCCCCAGGTGGACGACCAGGTGCGATGCTCAATCGTCTCGATGTGCCGGGCCAGCGTGCGCGTCGTCGCCCATTCGCCTACGGCCCACTCGTCCATCGCCGCGCCCAGCGCAAACAATTCCTTCTTCACGTCCTCAAAGTCCCGCGCGCCCGGCCCCTCGTGCGCGGCGATCCCTTTCGCGCCGACGATCTCGCGCCATTTCCGGAAGACGACCTGGGGTGGTGAGTCGTCCGGCCGCCACTCGTGTCCGGTGAGGAACACACCCCCCGGTTTCAAAATACGCCTCACCTCGGCCAGCGCCTCGCGCCACTGGGCGATGAGATGGAAGACGTGAACCGACATGGCGGCGTCAAAAATCTGCGAGGCGAGGGGCAGCCGGCCGGCGTCCCCCTCCACCAGAGGAGGCCGGGGTGAACCGGGGGGTAGGGTCTCGAGCAGGCGGCGCATCATCTTCGGGGACAGGTCAACCCCTGTGACCCGGAAGCCGCGCGCCAGCAGGGGTTTCGCAATCCGACCGGTCCCGACGCCGATATCCACTACCCGCGCGCCCGTTGGCAGGATCGAGGCAACCGAGTCCGTCACGAGATCGGCGACGCCAGGCGGGAAGCCGCGCGTCTCGTCGTATATCTCAGCTGCGCGGTCGAAGGACAGGGATTTGATGGCCATACGTGTGGAGTGAAAAGTCAGGCGGGGATGGATGGGAGTCGAACCCACCTGTCGCTTCTGAGAAGCGACACAACGGTTTTGAAGACCGCGGCCACCACCGGGTAACAACCACCCCCGCGCGAGGCTGATTTTACCAGAATGCCGGCCTGCGCCCTTACCGGTATGCGATCCACCCAAAGATGGCTGCGCCCGCGATGACGACCGCCGGGTTGATTCTAGTGAAGGTGAGCAAGCCGAACGCGACGACGGCGATGAGGAATTTATCCCACCCCTGTTGGGCGACCTGCGCCCAGCCGAGCGATTTGGCCTTGAAAACGGTCACGGCCATGTCATAGGCCGTCCACAGCAAAAAGCCGACCACTACCGGGCGCACGGCCTGAAGCATGGATTTCAGCGTGGGCGAGTCCTTGATCTGGAAGAAGTAGGTGATCGCCAGCAGCATGAGCAGCGTCGTCGGCACGACCGTCCCGACCGCGCCCGCCACCGCGCCCCAGAAGCCGGCCAGCTTATAGCCCACGAACGCCGACACCTGCGGCGCGATCGGCCCCGGCAGCGAATTCCCTACGGCGACCGAATCGGCGAACTCTTCGGATGTGACCCAGCCGGCGGTCACCGTTTCGCGCTGCATCAGCGCCAGCGAGGCCGGGCCGCCGCCCCACGACAGAAAAGCAACGCGCGTGAACAGCCAGAAAATTTGCCAGTAGATCATGGGTTCAACCTCCCTGAAAGTGTGCGCAGGCATTCTACATTGTGGCCCAGGCGGCGGGAACTGTCATTGGTAATACAGGCTTATTGACGGTCTTCCCGTCTTTGCCATAAACTGACGTGTATGGGGAAAGTCATCGAACGCAGGCTGATCGTCCAGGACCGCCCGGCGCGGGTCTGGCGCGGGGGAAGCGGCCCGGCCCTCCTCATTATCCACGGCGGCCTCGGAGACGCGCAACTCCACTGGGAAACCGTCTGGGAAACGCTGGCGGATTCGTTCACCGTTGCCGCACCCGACCTGCCCGGCTTCGGTGGGACCGCGCCCTTGCCCGACGCCAGCTTCGGCGCGTTTGCCGGGTGGATCGCGGCGCTGATGGAGACGCTCGGTTTCCCGCGCGCGGCTGTGATCGGCAACTCGTTGGGGGGAGGCGTGGCCCGGCTATACGCAGCCTGCCACCCGCTGCGCGTCACCCGGTTGGTGCTGGTGAATGGCGGGACGCTGCCCCGCGTCCCCGGCTTTGCCAAAACGCTTATGCGCTTGCCCGGCCTCGGCGGTTGGGCTGTCGAGATAATGCGCCGCCGGACTTTTTCCCGCGCCGGGCTGACTCCAGCCTTCGCCGACAAAAACCAACTGACGCCGGACTTCCTGGCGCGCGCCCAAAAGGCCTCGACTGGCTTTGCCCGGGCGATGCGCCAGGCAGCCTTCACGGACCCTCCCGTCCAGCGGACTCCCCTCAGCCCTACCCTCATCCTTTGGGGCGAGGCTGACCGTTTTGCGCCTCTGGCTCAGGCGCGCACCCTGGCCGCCGCCATCCCCGGCGCAATTCTTCAGACTATCCCCGACGCCGGGCACATGCCCCAACGCGACCAGCCAGCCGAATTTGTCGCCGCGGTACGCCAGTTCTGTCGGCAGCGATAGGCTTGACTCCCTCCCCGATTGCGCTTTGCAGTATGGAGCAGGGTTGGGGATGGGGGTCGCATGGTACAATTCCGCCCAATGAAAAAACCGTTCCATCACCTCGCATTGGCCGTCGTGCTGTGGCTCACGG
>DATDRS010000194.1:0-2534 GCA_035291605.1 Anaerolineales bacterium
CGTCAGCAAGATAAACACAAATGAGCGAACTACTCAATCTCCGCGATTATGAACAACTGGCGCGTGAGCGTCTGCCGCAGATGGTCTACGACTACTACGCCGGCGGCGCGGGCGATGAAATCACGGTGCGCGAAAACGAGCAGGCATGGGCGCGTGTGCGCTTGCGCCCACGTGTGCTGGTGGATGTGAGCGCGTGTGATCTGAGCGCCACGGTTCTTGGCCAACCGATCTCGATGCCACTGATGACCGCGCCGTGCGCCCTCAATGCTCTGGCGCACCCGGAGGGCGAACTCGCCGTGGCTCGCGCCTCAGCCGCAGCAGGCATCGTTCAGGTGTTGAGCACCCTCTCGGCGTATCGCATGGAGGATGTCGCCGCGGCCTCCGACGGTAAACGGTGGTTCCAGTTATACTGCTATCGAGATCGGGGTATCACCCGAGACTTAGTCGCGCGAGCAGAAGCCGCCGGATTTCTTGCCCTCTGCGTCACAGTGGATGTTCCTGTACCTGGCCCCCGCGAACGAGATGCCCGCAACCGCTTTCAAGTGCCGCCTCATATTCGCGCGGCGAACCTCGCGCATCTCATCCCAGATTCCGCAGACGGCTCAGCGTTGCTCAAGTACGTGAGCGACCAATTCGACCCCAGCCTGACATGGGAAACACTGGATTGGCTGCGCAGCATTACGCGCCTACCGATAGTGGTCAAAGGCATTCTCACTGGGGAAGATGCGCGGCTGGCCGCCCAGCATGGTGCCGCGGGTATCGGCGTGTCGAATCACGGCGGGCGGCAGTTGGATAGCGTGGCTGCGACATGCGACGCGCTGCCTGAAGTGGTAGACGCCGTGGGGGGTGAAGTGGAAGTCTTCGTAGACGGCGGCATACGCCGAGGCACCGACGTGCTCAAGGCAATCGCGCTCGGTGCGCGGGCAGCGCTCATCGGTCGGCCGTATCTCTGGGGATTGGCCGTAGATGGCGAAGCCGGTGTTCGTCGGGTACTCCATCTTCTACGCGACGAGTTACGGCTGAGCATGGCGCTGGCCGGCTGCCCGAAAATCAGCGCTATTAGCGCCACGTTGATTGCTTGATAGCCAAATCGTCGGCAGATTTCTACGCCAAATTTGAGCATGGCGAATTAACCCCCTCTCCTGAACCTCGTTCAAGAGAGAGGGGCGAGCGGAGGTGAGGCCACTGCCTCGCACAATGCCTCCCCCAGCTCCTGGCATAGGTCCTTCATATAACTCGCCGCCGGGCAGGCCAGCGCGGTGTCCAGCACGTAGTGCGTCTGGCCGGTAACTCGCACCTCCATGCCGATCCGCCCGTAGGCATAATAAATCACGCGCACGTCAAATCGAGCGCCGCCATGCGCATAAGTGTGCGTCACGCCTGAGACTTCCACCGAGTGGTCCAGCCAGGCCCGGTAGACTTCGTCATACCGGTAAGCCTCGCGGGCGCGTCTCACATCGCCGCGAGCGGCGTAACACAGGCGGAACAATTGGTCGGCCACGGCCTGGGTGATGGCCTGGAATCCCGCGACGGCAAAATCAATCTCCTGCTCGCGCAAACCGACGGCTTCATTCGCCCCCACCAGCGCGCGGCGGAACACTCCGGTTAACGCCTCGGCCACGCCGGACAATTCAGACACAGGCGCCTGGCGCGGCACGGCGTTCACGACCTGCCGCTTCACCTTGTCCAGCGCCTCGCCCGCTCCGTCGAGCGAGCCAAGCCCCTGCCAGTCCTTCGGCTCGAAACAGGCGATGCAAAATTCGGACGGCAGGCCCCACTGCTGGCGAAACGCCGGGAGCGGCGTAAAGGTGCGCTGCGCGCCATCAATGCTCAGTTGCATAGGCCAGCATTTTACTCCCGAAACGCCCGCGCCTCGCTTGAACTACGGCGCGCGCCGGACAGTATAATCGTTTGACACGCGCGCCCTGGCATGATACACACGCATCCATGAACATCCAGCGTTGGGAGCGCCCACTCCTCCTCGGAGGCCTGCTGCTCATCGCCTTCTTTGCCTGCGGGGCGACCCTCCTGGACACCGCCCGGTTATGGCAGCTCAACGACGTCCCCTGGACCTACCGGGGCGCGACTCTCGACCCCCGTCTGGTTCCCACCCTGACTCCGACGCTCACGCCTGTCCCCCCCACACCCACGGAGACTCCGCGCCCGACGGTGGCGCCCCGGCCCGGCTTTTGCGCGCAGGATCAACTGACCCTCGACCTCGTCGAGCCGCCGCTGGGGAGCACGGTGATCATGGATCGAACCAGAGTATCAGCCACAGCCCGTTATTGCCTGCGGAGCAGAATGCAGGCGCGGCTGCACCTCGGCCTGCTGCCCTCCGGCCCCGGCGCAAACCCGCTTTTGATCACCCTGGGCGAAAGCGCGCTGATCTCAGCCGGAGAGGGGAGCATCACACGCCAACTCAACTGGGTCGAGTTCACCCTCAATCCCCTCCCGCCCGGCGCCTACCGGTGGGCGGTGACGATGGTGGACGAGTTCGGCAGCAGCCTCGCCTCCATCGCCAGCGTCGAAGAATA
>DATDRS010000195.1:0-2743 GCA_035291605.1 Anaerolineales bacterium
ACCACAGCGCTGAAACGACTGCGGAGGCATTACCCGGAGCAGGAGGGTGTGTCCCGATGCTTCGCTCGACGGGGCAACCATTCCCGGCTGTTCAAGCCGGAGTCATGCGTCCTTGGGATTGCGCTCAAGAAAGCCGGGCGCTGGCGCGAAGAGCGATACTGGGTCGCTGCTACATGGGAACTGGCCCTGAGGTCGGCCGCGCGATGAGCCTGCGAGAAGAACTGGCGCTGAGGCTTCAAGATGTCGGCGCCGACGTGCCCACGAACGACCTGGGCGGTATTGACCTCAACACGAAAGAAATCGCCCTAGCTGTTGCCGACGAGTGCATCCGCCAGATGGACTGGGCACGGCGCATGGTGGAGGTTCCGTCCGGACACACCTACGTAACCCAGGTTGTGCTTCCGGACGGCACCCACAGAAACGTTGAAAATCTCCGGCTCACCCTCGCCCCCAGGGACTGGAAGCCAGAATGATCCCAACCTGTGAACTACAAGCCAGTGATTGCCCACCCCACGAGTACGCTTCGGGTTTCGGTATCTGCGGAAGATGCGGGGCTAGCATCTCGTGGCATCGCGGCGGTTCGTTGGACGTGTACAAGGGGCGCGACCCAGACAAAGTTAGGCGCGAGGTCCATGACGCGTTCTTCAAATGATCGAGCCGAAGATCTGCCAACGGGAGGCAAGACATGGCTGGAAGAGAAAGCGAAGCAGAACGGACTGCAGCCCAGGGCCAAACCCTGAGAGAGAAACCGGCGCTGATCCTAAGACAACAAGTGACCGCGAGGTTTGATGAGATTCTCAAGCCATACGGCGATCGGCTCTTGGACGATGACGGTTGGTTGATCGCGTTGGCCGACGAGTGCATCCGCCAGATGGAGTGGGCACGGAGAGAATGTACGGGCGAACACTGGGAAGGCGATGGCAGAGACGGCACGCGCCACCTTGTTGACAGGTCAGAAGAACCCCTCATCCTCGCGCCAGAAGGCTGGAAGCTGAGATGACCCTACGCCACGAGGTCGAGCAGCACCGCCAGAACAAGCCGTCCCGCCTGGCGCGCGAGATGTCCGCCTACATGCCCTACGACCTGGCGATGGAGATGCTCCTGCGCCACGGCGTGTTCAAGTGGTTCGCCGCACGCCGGGACCTGCTCCGCTTGAAAGATTCCTGGCGTCTGGAACTCCATGCGGCGCGCGGAGTTCGCTGCAATACCCTGGTCCACTGCCGGGAGGCGGTGCGAAAGATTTGCAAGAGCCCGAGGTTGCGGGCTCCCGACCACGATGCCGAAGCCCGGCGGTGGCTGGAACGGAGGACGCGATGCGCGTGAGCGATGGATTACTAGCATCGCTTGACGCTTCACTGGTCGAGAAGATGCGCCTGGATTTGATCGACGCCCGCGCCGAGGTCGCGCGGCTCAGTGAACAAGTCAATCAGGGCGACCTTCGTATGATGTGCTTGCAAGCCGAGCGCGACGCCCTGCGCGCGGGGAGGACGACGTGAACCCATCAGCCATCGTGGCAAGCTGGTGCCTAACGATTGTGATTGGAGCAATCACGCTCTGGATCACAACGATGATCATTCTGCATGTACTAGCAAGAGCATCAGAACTGATCGGGCTCTTGCGCTACAGGAGTAAGCCCCATGAGTGACGCCCGCTACGCCGCCCTGGCCGAGCGCTGCGAGCGGCTGCGGGAGGCGTTGGAAACAGTGTGGGCGGCCATTGGCGACGCCTTATGCTCCGGTAGTGGGATCGAGAAAGCCTACGCGCATGCCGTGCAGCGCGATGTGCAGGCCGCCCTAGCCGACATGCCCGTGGACGCTCTGCGCGCGGGGAGGCCAGGGACGCCAGAGAGGACGACGTGAGAACCGCGTGCGCTGGGACACCCTGTGACGCCTGGAGGATCACATGAGCCCGACCGCACACTGGACGCGCAAGTTGGACAAGCTCGAAGCGTGCCGTGAGGCCGTCGAGTGGGCCGAGCAGCATAAGACGCTTGATGCCGCCTGGGATGCCTGCGAGCGCGGCGATTGGATGCTGTGGCTCATGTTCCAGATAGAGCACCCGGACGCCTCACGCGCTGCGTTCTCGTTCGCCGACCAAGCGTTGCGATACGCCGCGCAGGCGCTTCGATCCGCAGCGGATAGCCACCCTGATACGAAGCACCAGGCCGCGCTGCGTGAGCATGCCGATCGCTTGGACGCCATACCGCCGATCACGGCCCAGACGTGCGGGGTCGCCAGGGCCGCCGCCTGGGCCGCCGGGGCCGCCGCCTGGGACGCCGCCTGGGCCTCCGGGGACGCCGCCTGGGCCGCCAGGGCCGCCAGGGCCGCCGGGGCCGCCGGGGCCGCCGCCTGGGACGCCGCCTGGGCCGCCAGGGCCGCCGGGGCCGCCGGAGCCGCCGCAGACGTCTGCCCCGCCTGGGCCGCCGCCTGGGCCTCCGGGGACGCCGCCTGGGCCGCCAGGGCCGCCGGGGCCGCCAGGGCCGCCGCCTGGGCCGCCGCCTGGGCCTCCGGGGACGCCGCCTGGGCCGCCGGGGACGCCGAGCTCAAGCGCCAAGCCGACTGGCTACGGGAGAACGTAGCCCGCCCGAGCCTGGAGGCCGTCCATGCCTGACGACCGCTACGCCGCCCTCGCGCGGGAGTTTGTTGGTTATTGGTGGCCCGATTTGCCCGGCAGGCACAACGTAGCACCGCCGCTCGCCGCCCTGCTCACGCGCGTCGCCGACGAAGCCCGCGCCGACGCCGAC
>DATDRS010000196.1:0-13261 GCA_035291605.1 Anaerolineales bacterium
CTTGCGCCCACCGAGGAGGCCCCGGCGGGTGAAGACTCGCTCGATTGGATGAAGGCCGCCGCGCCGCCGCCCGCGATCGTTTCCGGCCCGGAAGCGCTGTCGGATGATCAATCCAGTGATTGGGCGCAGTCCATTGAAGCCGCGCCCGGCGAGATGCCGGACTGGATGAAAGAAGTCGCGCCGCCCCCGCCCCCAGCGGCGGAGGATGAGACACCCGACTGGCTGAAAGGCTTAGAGCCGCAGACACCGGCCGAGTCGCAGACCCCTGCGGTCAAGCCTATCAAGCGGTTGACCGACCGGCTTGACCCGAACCGCGTAAAAACCGGGCAACTCGGCTCAGGTCCGTTGAAAGAGCCGCCGCCCGCGCCGGAGGCGGAGACCCCGGATTGGATGAAATCCGTTTTCGGCGAGGCCGAGGGCGGCGCGACAGCTGCCGAAGAACTACCCGACTGGATGAAGGCGGCCCCTCCCGCCGACGAGGTCCCAGACTGGATGAGGGCCACGGCGCTCTCGCCGGATGAGACGGCTGAACCCTCTGAGCCGGTGGCTCAGACTCCGCTCTGGATGCAAGCGGCTGGGCCAGAGTCCGCTCTGCCGGCCGAAGAGGCGCCGGAGTGGATGAAGCCTGCTTTCGGCGAAGCTGAAGGAACGGCTGCGCCCGAGGTGGCCGCTCCAGATGAAATGCCCGATTGGATGCGGGGGGCCGCGCAGGAATCTGCCGCACCCGCCGCAGAGATGCCGGACTGGATGAAGCCGGCCTTCGGCGAAGTTGAAGAAGCCGCCGCGCCTGAGATGGCCGCCCCGGCTGAAATTCCCGACTGGATGCGGGGGGCCGCGCAGGAATCTGCCGCACCCGCCGAAGAGATGCCGGACTGGATGAAGCCCGCCTTCGGCGAGGCTGAGGAAACGGCTGCGCCTGAGATGGCCGCCGCGGCTGAAATTCCCGACTGGATGCAGGTTGCCGCGCAGGAATCTGTCGCACCCGCCGAAGAGATGCCGGACTGGATGAAATCGGCCCTCGGCGAAGTTGAAGAGGCCCCTGCCCCGGCGGTTCAGGAAACGCCGCCGCTTCCTGCGCCGGAGAAAAAGAAAGCCGCTGCCGCAGACCTTCCCGAGTTCTTGCAGCCGGCCTCCGAGGAAGCCATCGCGCGCGCCAGCGAGCCGACCCATCTGGCCGACGACTTTGGGGACGAGAGCAAAGAAAACTGGCTCAAAGAAGTGGTGGGCGTGCAGGCCGGTCCGGTCGCGCCCGAAGACGAGCCTATGGCCGCGGGCGAAGTGCCGGACTGGATCAAAGCGATGATGCCGTCCGAGCCAGCGCCCGCCTCCGCTGAGGCGTCTTCGCAGTCTGCAGCCTCGCTCACGGACTTTGAAGCCGCCCTCGAAGCAGCTCGACGCAAGGGCCAGCCGCAGGCGGTTGAGTGGTTGGGTCTTGAACCCGCCGAAGAAGGCTCAGGCGCCCAACCTGCAGCCGAGGCTCCAGGTGAGGCGGTCCCTGACTGGATGCAGCCTGTCCTGAGCGAAGCCGAAGGAGCTGCCTCTGCCGAACAGATGCCCGATTGGATGCAAGCGGCTGAGCCAGAGGCCGCCCCACCCGCCGAAGAAACGGCTGCGCCCGAGATTACCGCCCCGGCTGAAATGCCCGATTGGATGCAACCTGCCTTGGGCGAAGCCGAAGGAGCGGCCGAGGCCGCGCCCGATTGGATGAAAGCGGCCCTGGGCGAAACGGAGGCGTCTGAGGCTCAGGCCGAAACCATGCCGGCGTGGATGGAGTCCGCGCCTGAAGTTGAGGGGTTGGTCGAAGCAGCGCCAACACCTCCAGCAGAAGAGATTGACTGGATGTCGCCTGACGCCATGCTCAAGATGATGGCGCAGATGGGCGTGGAGACGCCGGCCACACCGCCGCCAGCCGAAGCGCCCGTCGCCGCGGAGCCAACGCCCTCAGAGGCCGTTGAAACGCCGGGGCCTGTGGCCGAGAAACCTGACTGGCTCAAGCAGGTGGAGGCCGAAGCCGAGGCGTATGAGGCCGCCATTGCGCCTCAGCCCGCGCCCGCCGAAGAGATTCCAGATTGGACGCTGGGCGCTGCGGCTGAAACCCCCGCGCCGGCTGAGGAGGCCGGCGAACCTCCAGCGCCCGCCGCCGCATTTCCTGACTGGCTCCGCGCGCCGGCGGCCGAGGAAGAGGCCGAAGCCTTGGACTGGGCTGAGTCGGCCGAGCCTCAAGGCAAACCGGTCCCCGAATGGCTGCGCCAGCCCGGCGAGGGAGCAGTCATGCCGCCGATTGAGTGGCTGCGCGCGCCGGTTGAGAGCGCCGCGGCAGAGGCGGCCGAAGCGCCGTCAACGCCTGAGGAAGACTTGCCTCCGTGGATGAAGAAACCCAGGACGCCCCTCCCTGAGGAGGCGATGCCCCCAGCCGTGGCCGAAGCGCCTGAACCGGCTGCTTCCGCCCCAACTGAAACGCCTGCGCCGGCCGAAGAAGAGATTGACTGGATGTCGCCCGACGCCATGCTCAAGATGATGGCGCAGATGGGCGTGGAGACGCCGGCCACACCGCCGCCAGCCGAAGCGCCTGTCGCCGCAGAGCCAACGCCCTCAGAGGCCGTCGAAACGCCGGGGCCTGAGGCCGAGAAATCCGACTGGCTCAAGCAGATGGAGGCCGAAGCCGAGGCGTACGAGGCTATAGCCGCGGCCCAACCCACCCAGCCTGAATCCGCGCCTGCGCCGGCCGAAGAAGAGATTGACTGGATGTCGCCCGACGCCATGCTCAAGATGATGGCGCAGATGGGCGTGGAGACGCCGGCCACACCGCCGCCAGCCGAAGCGCCCGTCGCCGCAGAGCCAACGCCCTCAGAGGCCGTTGAAACGCCGGGGCCTGAGGCCGAGAAACCCGACTGGCTCAAGCAGATGGAGGCCGAAGCCGATGCGTACGAGGCTATAGCCGCGGCCCAACCCACCCAGCCTGAATCCGCGCCCGCGCCGGCCGAAGAAGAGATTGACTGGATGTCGCCCGACGCCATGCTCAAGATGATGGCTCAAATGGGCATTGACACACAAGCCCCGCTGTCCACGACTACCCCCGAAACCGAGGCCGCTGTCGAAATGCCGGTTGCCTCTATCGAGTCAGGACCGCCCCCCGCTGAGATGCCGGAGGAGGCGCTCAGATGGCTGGAGGGCCTCGCTTTGCAGCAGGGAAGCGGGCCTGAGGAAGCGCCCGCCGAGGGCGCCGTTGCGCCGCCGGCCTGGGTCACGGCCCCTCAAGAAGAGGAAGTTCCACCCGCCGAACCGGGCGTCATCCCGGATTGGCTCAAGGCCATCGCGCCGCAGGCTGAGGCGCAAGCCCAAGAACCTGCGCCCTCCCCCGCACCAGAGCCGGTTCAGGCCGAAATGAGCCCCGATGAGGCGCTCCAGTGGCTGGAAAACCTCGCCCGGCAGCAAGGCGCCAGTCCCGAAGAGATAGTCGCGCAACCTGCTGAGGGCGTCGTCGTGACGCCTGAGTGGATCAAGGCTCAGCAAGCGCCATCGCCGACGGCGATGCAGCCGGAAACGGAAGCGCCGGCGCCGCCACCGGTGGTTGAGCCGCCTCCTGCCGTCGAGGAGGCCAGGCCCTCTGAACCTGCCCCAGCGGCCGCGCCTGAGCCAGAGGCCGAAACGCCGGAGGCCGGCCCCGACAAACTGGCTCGCCTCGCAGAGCGGCTCGCCACATCCCGGCGCACGAAGGAATCCGAAATCGCCGCCCGCTTCGAATCACAACGCCTGGCGCGCGAAGCAGCGCAGCGTGAGATCCAGGAGAAGATGGAAAAACGCCGATCCGACACGGGCCGGATTGGCCGAGGGACCGGCCCGCTCAAGGGTACCGGCCCGCTCAAAGGTACCGGCCCGCTCCAAGATACCGGGCCGCTCAAAGGCACGGGGCCGCTCCAGGAGACCGAGGCCGTGGAGGCCGGCAAATTTGAGACGGCTAAGCTGGCAGAAACGGCCCCCCTGACCCCCGTTGCGCCCGAGCCGGCCGCGGAGCTGAGCCAGCTTGCGGCCCAGGTTGAGCCGCCGGAAGTAGTGAAGAAACCAGCCGCGCCCAAACCCAGGCGCACGCCCAGGCCCAAAGCGTCGCGCCCGCGCCGCGCCGGGAAATCGTCGTCGCCCTATGCGGCCGAAGCGCCCGAAAACGTCATCACGTTCAGCCAGGCTCGCCTGGGCGAGGGCGAGCACGATCAGGCGGCGGAAGCGCTAGGGTATCTCATCTTGACCAACCAGATGGTAGAGGAAGTGATTACGGTATTGGAGACATACGCCGCCGGCAACACGCCTTCCTTGCCGGTGCTGCAAACTTTGGGCGATGCCTATTTGAAAGTCGGCCGGCTGCAAAAGGCGCTCGATGCTTACCAGCGAGCATTAGGGCAAGTGTAGCTTCTCGTATCAAAACTCCCCCGTTGCCAGGGGAGTTTTGTTTTAATCGCCCATCGGAAATTCCATCCACTCCCCACGCTTCCGCCCGCGCGCTGGTGATATCTGGTAGAATGCGCCAACTGCCAATCCAATCTTTCATCACGTGGAGGTCATTTTGGAGCGATCGCTGGTCATCCTCAAGCCCGACGGCGTCCAGCGCGGGCTGATGGGGGAGGTCATTACCCGGCTGGAGTGCCGGGGCCTGCGGCTGGCGGCCATGAAATTCATGTCCGTCGGCCAGGAGCTGGCGGCTCGACACTATGCGATTCACAAAGGCAAGCCGTTCTACGAGTCGCTCATTCACTACATCACTTCCGGGCCGGTGGTGGTGATGGCCTGGGAGGGCAGCAAAGCTATCGAGGCGATCCGCCAGACGGTGGGCGCGACCAACCCGACCGCCGCCGCGCCTGGCTCGATCCGCGCAGACCTGGCGCTGGACATTGGCCGCAACCTGATCCACGCCTCCGACGGCCCGGAGACCGCGACCTTTGAGTTAGGGTTGTGGTTCAAGCCGGAAGAATTCGTGGACTGGAAGCGCGACGGCGAGCGGTGGGTGTTCGAGAAGTAGGCAGCCGCCAGTAGACAGTCGTCAGATACGATGGGAGCGGCGTCCCTGTGGAGCGCTGCTCCTGTTTTTATTTCCTGGCCCGACGAGGGTCACTGAATCCGCAGGATGACTTTCCCCTCTCGCCAGAGTTCCTCGAGCCGGTAGCGTTTGCGCTGCTCGGCCGAGAAGAGGTGGACGATCACTTCGCCGAAATCTATCAGTATCCAGCCGCCCGCCGCGTGGCCCTCCACGCGCGGGGCTTTGCGGCGGTGCTTCTTGTGCCCGACTTCGTCCAGCGCTTCAGCCAGCGCATCCAGCTGGCGCTCGCTGGTCCCCGTGCAGATGACGAAGTAATCGGTGAAAATCGAATGCCCCTGTATGTCGAGGAGGACGATGCTTTCCGCTTTCTTATCTTCGAGCGTGTGAACTAGAGAACGGGCAAAATCAATTCCTTTCAGAGTGGCCTCCCGGTTGAGCAAAACGCGGTTTGAAAAATTGTAGCATCGGCTATGTATTTGGGCTAATACCGAGCGGCGCGGCGAACAGCCGGGTATAGACCGCCCCGCCCGGTTTCAGGTCGCTGCGGATCAGGCTGAGGGTTTCAGCCGTGAGCGCGCCGAACTGCGCATAGCGCGGGTCTTTCAGGGCCTCGACCAACTTTTCGCGCTCGGGCAGGCGCAGGCTTCCGTGGAATCGCCCCAGCGTCAGGTGCGGCGTGAAATCGCGCGCTTCGGGTTTGAAGCCCAAGGGCGTCGAAAGATCGTCAATAGCTTTTTGCAGCGCGCGCAGGTTTTGCACATCGCCCGCGAGGCCGACCCACAACACGCGGGGGCGGAACGGATTGGGAAATACCCCGAGGCTGCCCGCCTCCAGGGACATTGGATGGGCGGAGGCCGCCGCCGTTTTCAGCGACTGTTGGAGCGCCGGGAGGCGGTCGGAGGCGACTTCCCCGTAAAACTTCAGCGTGAGATGGATGCCCTCGGCGCGGGCCCAGCGGATGCTTTTGCGTGGAAGCATCGGCCCAAGCTCGGCCATGACCCCGGCTAGCCGTTCGGTCAGCTCCGGCGGCAGTTCGACGGCGGCGAAGACGCGCAGTTTTCCGAGGGCGCTCAAGCGAGGAATTCTCGAACGTGGCCGAGCGTCTCGGCCGGAAGATCGTCGGTGACCAGGTGGCCGGCGCGCAGGACGACGAGGCGAGCGCCCGGCACACGCTCGGCGGCGAAGCGGCCTTCGTGATGCGACACCGTCAGGTCCTGGTCGCCGACGACGATGAGGGTCGGCGCGGTGATGTGCGCCAGGCGCGGCGAAAGATCGTGGCCGAGGACCGCGCGGCCGCTGCTCCACAACGAGCCGGCCGTGCTTTTGGCAAAGTCCTCGGTGCGGCGGCGGATGTATTTGACGCCGTGATGCAGGCGGTCGCCCAACCGATGGCGCAACATCGGCTGCAAAACCCGCGGCGATACACGCAGCGTCCAATGGAGCAGACGCTGGCCCGGCCCCCAGTGCGCCAGCGGGCGCAGGCTCGTCCGCCGGCCGGTGACGACCGGATTAATGGCGACCAGCCGTTCGACCTGATCGGCGTGGGAAGCGGCCAGGTCAAAGGCGATCATGCCCCCCATCGAGTGGCCGATAATGCGCGCGGCGCGCATGTGGGCGGCCTGCATGAATGAAGAGACGATGGCCGTGTAGTTGGAGATGGAATACCATTCTTCAGCCGGTTTGTCCGAATCGCCAAAACCGGGCAGGTCAATCGCCCAACACCGGTAGGCGGAGGCCAGGCTGGAAGAGAGATGCGCCCACATGCGCCGCGAGCTGGCCCAGCCGTGGATGAAGAGCAGGTCCGGCCCCTTCCCCTCGACCTGATAACGAATGTGGATGCCGCTGAGGGCAAGCGTGTCTTCGGTCATCGCAGACGAATTATACTCTCCCCGCTCCCTGTTCACGCTCGTAGTCTTCCGGCGTGTCAATGTCGCGCAGGATGGAGTCGGTCTCCACCTCGACGCGTTCGATGTGCGCCGCCGCTTGCAAGAGTTGGCGCGGATTGGCGTCTATCGGCAGGGCCAGCACTGCGGGCCAGATGGACCGGTCGAACAACATGGGATGCCCCCGGCGTCCCTGATAAAACGGCGCGACGACCGGGGCCTGCGTCTCGCGCCAGCGTTGGATCATAGCCTGCGCCACCTCCGGCTCGAGCCGGGGTTGATCGCCGAGCGCGACGAGCGCCGCCGAGAAGTTCTCCGGCAGGCTGCGGAGGCCGAATTGCAGCGAGCGCGCCATCTCGCTCGTTTCAAAGTCCGGGTTGAAGACGAAGCGAACCGGGATATTCGTCGCCGTCACAGCCGTTTCCACCTCTCCCCGCGCCGCGCCGGTCACGACGACGATGTCGGAAATGCCGCTGGCGCGCACGCGGCGCACGACCTCGGCAATAATCGTCGCATCGCCCCACGGGAGAGTCTGTTTCGTGCTGCCCATGCGGGTGGAGCGTCCGGCGGCCAGCACCACCGCAGCTGCACGCCCATGCACCTCGCGGGCCGGGTTGGCCGGGCGCTTCACCGCGCCGATCGCCGCCGCGTTGATCTGGGGATGGGCGAGCAGCAGGGAGGCCGTTTCGCGGGCGGCGATCAGATCATCGGGCGTCTCGACCTTATTGATGAGTGGGATCACCCGCGCGCCGGAGGGGATGCCCTTCAGCCCGCCCTGAGGGTGCGTCACGACTTTCGCCACAAGTTCCGGCGTGACCGCTTGGCCTTCCCTCGCCCCGGTCAGCGCGCGCACTAACTCGGGGCGATGCACTCTCTCACCCGTCAATGGCTGGCCGATGACGTCCACACCAACCACCGGAACGACAAGCGTCGTCACTTCGGGGATCACCGGCTCGTGATCGGCGGGCGCCTTGAAGGGGCGCATCCGCGAGCCGTCGGCCTCGATCAAGATGGTTGTCACGTCTTTGAGAGCGCGCAGGCTTTCGATCAGGCCGGTCGTCACGCCGGCCGCTTTGCCTTCCCCGGCATCCACCGGACCGGTGATGAGCACGTGCCCCGTTTTGTCCAGCGCGGCTTCCACCGTGGCGCGGTTCGCTTCAAACGCCGAGAAGTGCCGGGGCGCGAGCTGGATCTGCGCGGCGAAAATGCGCGTCGTCGTCGTAGTAATCACGCGCCCGCCTGATCCGACAATTTCCTCCGCCAGGCGGAACATGGCCGTCGTCTTCCCGCCCCCGCCGACGAAGGCGACGATCTCACCGTCGCCGATTCTCAAGGCTGTGAGGAGGTTCATGAGCAGCGAGGAGACGACCGGCTCTACGGCAATCCCCGATCCCTCTCCTCCGGCGGCGGTTCGGGCAGCCACAAGTGCATCCCAGCCAAAATTGCTTCCAGCACCCCGCCGCCCACTGCCCGCGCCTTATCCGAGATCAAAAAACAATATTCGCGCACGCCGCGCGGGTCGAGGTCGCCGACTTTCATTTCCGCCGTCACGCGCAGCCCGTCGTGCAGCAGGCCGCGCACCACGCCATTGAACTGCGCCTTGATGGGCCGGCCGTCCACCTCGGCCAGCCTCTCTCCCCTTCTCACCGCGTCCCCGATCTCCCGGCGCCCGATGAAAATCCCGTCGCACGGCGCGCGCAGGACGCGCTGTCCCACAAAGCCGCGCACCGACTCCGGCTCGCCCGTGTCTGGCTCGGCGCTGCCCCCCCAGTACACACGCCCGAGGTTGTGCCCGCGCTGGGTCTCAATCACCGCGTGGCAGTCCTCGCCCGCCGTGAACCCCGGCCCCAGCCCGACGACGAGCGGCGCGTCGGTGATCTTCGTGCCGGGGTTTTCTTTTGCCATGCGCGCGTCCACGACGACGGGCGGGCGCATCCGGCTCAGCGCCGTATCGTCGGCGTCTACCACGACCGGGATTTCGTTCACCGCCGCGTAAGCCATGCCGATCATCGGGTCGGGCGCGAGGCGCGCGGTGACGCCCTCGATGGTGACGGTGTCCGAGTACACCGCCTCGGCAAACGACACTGCCCGGCGCACGCATAGCGGCTGGGCAAGCTCAGTGATCAGGAGAGTGAACCCGGCGGAGTAGAGGCGGTGCGCTACGCCGGTCGCGAGGTCGCCGCCGCCGCGAATCAAAACGAGTGTATCGGAGAGGAACATCAGCGAGAGGAAGAAGGGAGGAGGAAGGGCGGGGTCAGTTCAGATTCGCTCATAGACCACCTTGCCTTTGCCTAAGATTTCGTCGCGAAAGAATGAGCGCTGCTGGCGCAGTTGCTCAAATTCATTGGGTGTGTAAACCAGAATGTCGGTCCCAACGCGCGGCTGAAGCAGGCGGCGCATTTCGCGCAAGCGCTTCCAGAAGGGCAAATCGGTTTGTTTGACGATCACTAGGTCAATATCCGATTCTGGGCGCACATTACCGCTGACCAGTGACCCGAACAGGATGACCTGCTCAGGTTGGTCATGGCCAGTCAGGAGACCCAGGTAACGTTTGAGCTCCTGTTCCAAGAGTTGTTTGCGTTCGAGGGTCTGTACGCTGTCCACTGGGATAATACGCATCGGGGTCTCCGCCGATAAGTGTACTGCTAGATGTAAGGGAATGTCAGCAAAGTGAATTCACCGCAGTACAGACGGCGTGCCAGTTAAGTGGCGAGGCCATCATGGATTCGCTCTTGGGTTGATTCTATATTTGCCCTCTTCGACCCTCTCAAAGTAATTGTGGTAAGTTTCTGAATGACTACGGTTCACTTCAGAGTTAGCAAGCACAACCCGAATGTAACTCTCGGGTGGATTCCAGCCACGCTTGCGTGCGAATTCTCTGCAAGCAGCAACATTGAAGGGTTGAGGTAATGTGCCGGCCTTTGCCGCCTCGAAGATTTCGCGCCCAAGACCCCGGCCATACTTTGATGTGCCCATTTCTGGATCTCCTCTCTCGCACTTCGGCTATAGCCATTTCCACTTTCTATTTTTCTCTTCCTGCTTCCTTTATCGCCTTCAATACCCTCTCCGGCGTGTACGGAAACTCGTCCATCCACACGCCCGTCGCGTCTTTGATCGTTGCCGCAACGACCGGGCGAGCGGGATTGCCTAGGGGCGCGGGCGGCGTCGGTCACGGCGGGCATTACGGGTTGGCGTCGGCCTCAGCGGGCACTGGCGCGGCCTCCGCGGCGGCAGCCTCCTCCGCCGGAGGCGTGTAGGGGTGTTTGAGGACGCGCTCAATAATGGCGGTCGTATCGTTGAGCGCCTCCCACCACTTGAGACTCAGTCGCAGCCGCGCCGTCGTTTCGGGATGGCAATAGATCAATTCAACCCCCTGTTTCGGATCAAAACGAGTCTCTTTTTCCTGCGCCCACCCGCATTTGACCAGTTCAGTCTTATACCAGTTCACCGTTTCTTCAAACGGACGGGGCGTTCTGAACCAGCCGCCGAAAACTTCTATAGTTTCGTCCGGTTTAAGCACAAAGCGCCGATACGGAGGCACCAGTTCCTGGTGATCCTCGCCAATGCCGACAATAGCCGTATCCGGCGGCAAAGGCACATCCGTGGGCCAATCCTCAAGGCGCAAGCGGAGTTGCACTCCATCGTATGTCCGAACAAACGGACGTATATTGTTATCGGCTACCATGGCACTACTCCCAGGGTCTCAAACAGACCGTTGAGGACATTCATTCTCCAACCGACCTATCGCCTGCCGGTAAAGCCCCAAGCCAAAGACCGCTACCACTGCGACAAGAGCGACTTGCATCAAAGCTGTGTTAGCGCGTGTGGTCGTATTCATTTTCACAACCCCACTGATCACTGATTACTGATCACTGCCTTCTTTGATTCTCCTTAGCACCCTCTCCGGCGTGTACGGAAACTCGTCCATCCACACGCCCGTCGCGTCTTTGATCGCCGCCGCAATGGCCGGGGCCAGCGGCAGGTAGGGCATCTCGGCCATGCCGCGCACGCCCCACGGGCCGTTGGGTTCGGCATATTCGAGGATGAGCGACTTCACCCGCTCCGGCACGTCGAGCACAGTCGGGATAAGGTAGTTCGACAGATAAGGCGTGAGCACGCGGCCATCCTGCACGACGAAGTTTTCGAGGATCGCGTATCCGGCGGCCTGCACCACTGCCCCCTCGACCTGCCCTTGAATCTGCTGCGGGTTGATCGCGCGGCCCACGTCGTCGGCGCAGATCACGTCCACCAGGCGGACGTGGCCGGTCTCCATGTCCACCTCCACCTCCACCGCCTCCGCCACGTAGCCGTAGGCAAAGTTCGGGTCGGCGCGGCCCGTCTCGGGGTCGAACATCGTCGTCTTCGGCGGGCGGTACTCGAAATAGCCAACCGCCGGGCGCTCTTCTTCCTCCCACTTCTTCAGCGCGATCTCCGCCGCGCCCTTGATCGAGTTGCCCGCCATGTACGTCGTGCGCGAGGCCGACGCGCTCCCGGAGTTGCCCGAGGTCGCCGTGTCCGAAACGACCATCTGCACCTTGCCGATCGGGACGCCCACGGCCTCGGCCGCCATCTGCGCCATCACGGTGTGCGCCCCCTGCCCGCAATCCGCGCCCGCATAGTAGACCACCACCTTCTCGATCTCCGCCGCGCCGTGCAGCGCGACTTTGGCTATCGCCAATTCGGGCGCGCCGAAGGAGAAGCCGATGTTCTTGAAGGCGCAGGCGAAGCCGCGGCCCCGGCGGAGGTGGGAGGGGGGAGGTTGGAAATTGGAAGGCCGCTTCCACGCGCCGTGGTCTTTCGTCCAACCTGCTTCCTCAGCGCACTTCTCGACGACCTTGCCAATGGTCACGCCTTTGGGGCCTTTGGTGCCGACCGACCAGATGGAGTCGTCGGTCAATACGTTCTTCAGCCGGATTTCAACCGGGTCGAGGCCCAGCTTCTCGGCGAGTTTGTCCATTTGCAGTTCGGCGGCGAAAGCGCCCTGCGGCCCGCCGAACCCCCGGAACGCGCCGGCCGGGACGTTGTTGGTGTAGACCGTGTACGCGTCCACCTTGACGTTCGGGATCTCGTACGGGCCGGTGACCATGAGCGTCGCGTTGCCGAGCACCTTCGTCGAAGTGTAGGCGTACGCCCCGGCGTCAGAGATGACTTCGCACTCGGCGGCGACGAGTTTCCCGTCCTTCTTCGCGCCCCATTTGGCCTTGATGAAAAACTGGTGCCGCTTGTGGTGCCCGACGATGGATTCCTCGCGGCTCCAGATGATCTTCACCGGCCGGTGGATGCCCCGCTCGGCCAGCCGCATCGTCGCCAGCGCGAGCACG
The DNA here is from genome assembly GCA_035291605.1 of Anaerolineales bacterium. GTDB lineage: Bacteria > Chloroflexota > Anaerolineae > Anaerolineales > UBA6663 > DATDRS01. The sequence goes on from DATDRS010000196.1 coordinate 12,234, forward strand.
ATCTGCACCGACATATCCTCGCGCCCGCCGAACGCCCCGCCGATGGCCGGATAGATCACGCGCACCTTTTCCTTCGGCAGTTTCAGCGCGTGCGCGATCTGCTCCTGATCTTCGTGCGCCCACTGCCCGGCGACCTGGACCGTGATCCGCCCTTCCTCGTCAATGTAACTGATGCCTGCTTCCGGTTGCAGGTAGGCGTGCTCCTGCATCGGCGTGTGGTAGTCGCCCTCGACAATCGCGTCGCACTCAGCCCACGCGCTGTCCATGTCGCCTTTGCGGATGCGGTAGTGCTTCACGACGTTGCTCTCGGTGTTCGGCAAGAGCAAAGGCGTGTCCGGCTTCATCGCCTCGCGTGGGTCGGTGATGACCGGCAGGTCCTCCCACTCGATCTCAATCAGATCGCGCGCCTGCGCGGCGGCCTGCTCGGTCTCCGCGACCACGAGAGCCACCTGGTCCCCGACGAACCGGGCAACGTCCGCGCCTGGTTTATCCCCTCCCGGCCCACACAACACCGGTTGGTCAGGCGTGATCAGGCCGTACTCGTTGTTGGGCACGTCCTGCGCGGTGAACACGGCGACCACGCCTGGATGCTTCTCGGCTTCCGAGGCGTCGAGCCGCCGGATGCGCGCATGAGGCCGCCCGGCAAAAAGAATCTTCATCCACAATTGCCCCGGCAGGTCAATGTCGCCGGGGTACGACGTCTCGCCCGTGACCTTGCCGACGGCGTCAATGCGCTGAACGGATTGGCCGATTGAACCCATGCCTTATCTCCTAAACTCAACCTATTTTCAGCTGCTCCCTGCACGACCGATCTCCAACTCAAATATCCGCCGCAGAATCGCAATGCTCGCCGCGTAGGTCGGGTCCATGCCGAAGTAGGAGAGGTTGCCCGCGCCGAGGTTGCGGCCTTTCGAGAGCGGCGTGTCGGAAGCGTAATGGACGATCCCTAAATCAAACGGCACGCCGTACAGGTTCACGATCTCATCTACCGGGTAGCGCTGGGGGCGGGCCAACTCGCACGCCGCCGA
>DATDRS010000197.1:0-4865 GCA_035291605.1 Anaerolineales bacterium
TCCAGCTGCGAGGCCAGCGCCTGGCCGATGCGATTGACGATCGCCAGTTCGTTCATGCTCTGGCGGGTCTTCTCCAGCGACCAGACCTGGCCCAGCGCGATGCCGGCTTGATTAGCCGCCGCCGCGAGCACTTCGAAATCGTCCTGGTCAAAGGCATTCGGCTCGCTGCTCTCGATCACCAGCACCCCGACGACCTTGCCGCCCACCCGGATGGGCACATCCACTTCCGAGCCGCTGTTGAGGCTAGGGACATAGCGCGGATTTAGCCGCACATCCGGCGTGTAATTGAGCTGACCATCCAGCAGGGCGCGTTCGCTCAACCCCCGGCCGGGCGGGAGACGCTCATCGCCCAGCGCTGTGGACTGCCAGCCAACGCTGGCGCGCAGCACACGGTCGCCCGTCGTTTCGTCTACCAGGAATAGGCCGATATACCTGTATCCGAGCGCGTCGTCGTGCAGTCCCTGGACGATCTGCCGGCAAATCTCGGCCTCGTCGGCGGCCGCCGTCACTTCCGTGTTCAGCCGCAGCAGCGCCGCCAGCCGCCGGGTGCGGACCTCGACTTTGCTTTCGAGGCTTTGGTACAGCTCCCGCAGTTCGGCGCCCATGCTGTTGAAGGCCTGCGCCAGCAGGCCCAACTCGTCGCTGCGTTCGACGCTCACCTGCGCCTTGAGGTCGCCGCCCGCCAGGCGCGCCGCGCCCTCGGTTAACTCGCGGATCGGGCGGGTCAGGCTGCGCGTGAAGAGCAGGACGCCCAACGCGCTGACGGCGACGGCGGCCAGGCCGGTGGCGGCGAGCGTAAGACCGGCGCGGCGCACGGGCGCGTAGGCCTCGTCCACGGTTTCTTCCACGAGCAGCGCCAGGCGGAGCTGCGGCGCCCAGCGATAAGCGCCAAGCACCCGATGGCCCTCCGGGTTCAGATAAACGTCGTGCCCGCTTTGCTGTTCGAGGCGCGCGCGCCGAATGCCCAGGCTGTCCGGTTTGGGCGCCTCCGGCCCAATCGGGCTTCCGAATGGATAGCCCTCCGCCGTGACGATGTACGACCGCCCCGTCGCGCCCAGGCCCGGCGCGGGATCCACAATTTCCTGCAGCGCCCGAGGCAGGAGCACCCCGACGAGCACGGCAATGTGGCCCTCCTGAGGGTCTCGCACCGGCCCGGCGGTGACGAAATAAACATTGCCGGGATCAACGCGCGGATCGTACTGGGAGGGCGCGGTGATGAAGTTCTGGCTGGCGCTGCGGAGATATTGAGGGTCAAGAAAAGCCGTCTCGCCGACGAGATTCTGATAAACCGAGGTCGCGAGCAACACCTGGCCGGTGTCGGCGCGCAGCAGCACAAAGGCTTTGTACGAACGGTTGGCGTCGTCGTTGATGTAATCTTCGAAGTGGCGCAGCAGCTCGCGGCCGGCGGCTTCCCGTTCCGCCGGGTTGGAGTCATCGCCGACCACGGTCCGCGTAGCCTGGATGACCAGCGGCGAGCGGACGAGCGCGCTCATGTACTCCGTCCGCGAAACGGCCCAGTCGGCGATCTGGTTGACTTTCAGATCGGCCACCGAATCGAGTTGCGCCGTGACCTGGCGCGTGATGTCCGACTGCGCCTGGCGATAAAGCAACAGGCCGACGACGAAGAGCGGGCCTAAGACGAGCGGCAGGAGGGTGAGGAGCAGATAACGCGCCAGGCCGCCGCGCGCACGGTTAAACGCCGCACCCAACAGCGCGTCGGTCTCCCGAAAAGCCTTGCCAGACATTGGCCGTTCTCCTCCTATACCCGCAGACACCTACGACAACGCGATCTCCACTCAACCCGTTTCACGCCCTGACGGCAAGACGATCTCCCTTACAGCGCGATTCGGGAATGACCGGGGCGCGCCCGCCTTCCGACCCGCCTTCCGCCGTCAGGCGGGCAGGCGTCAGGCGGGCAGGTGACGACGACCACCCTCTTGACATCATATTATTGGCTCTCTCACGGCAGCAGATGGCCGCAATGTTAATCAACTGGCAGACACACAGCGGCGAGGTGGTTTCAGGGCAATCCTGGTTAGTATACTCGTAAACCGTCCCCAAACAAAATGAACTCCTCTTCTGTGTGCACGCAAAAGGTATCAGCCGCCCCTTCGACTTCGCGGCGGGCACGCGAAGCGTGAGCGGAGCGCAGCGAAGTCGAAGGACGCCCGCCGCTCCGCTCAGGGTGCACACGAGGCTTGGCCTGAGTAGTCACGTTTGCCGCTTCGGTGATACACTGCCGCCCTGGCTTGCCACAGTGCTGGCCGCGTGGGGCGTGTTAGCGTTCGGCGCGTCATTCGGGCTGTTCGTTCGTCGAGCGGAAGGAGAACACTGCATGCAATCTCGTCTATCGGTCCTCTTCGTCGCTCTGGTCCTGCTGGCGTCCGCGCTGGCGGCGTGTTCCGGCGGCGGCTCTCAATCCACCACGCCGGACGAAGCCGGGAAGTTCGCTTCGCTGAAGGGCGACGCTAAGAAGGGCGAAACCGCATTTGCCGGGACGTGCGTCCCGTGCCACGGGCCGGACGCCAAGGGCATGCCCGGCCTCGGGAAAGACCTGACGACGAGCACGTTTATGAAGGACACGTCCGACGCCGAGCTGATCTTATTCGTCACGAAGGGGCGCCCGGCCGGCGATCCTTTGAACACCACGGGTGTGGACATGCCTCCGCGCGGCGGCACCCCTGCGCTTAAAGATCAGGACCTGGCCGACATCGTGGCCTATCTCCGCACGCTGCAAAAATAACGTCCGTTCAGATCCAATTTCTGCTGACACAAACACACAGGAGGTCAATCATGAATCCGAAGACATTTCCACCCGGCATCGAGGATGTGTTGAGCTTCCCCTTGAGTGCGGCCTTGTTTGGGCGACGCGCACGGCGATTCTCTATGGGCGCTTCGATTCCCGAGGGGCCTCTGGCCTACACCTCGCGGCAAGCCCCGCTCTCTTTGACTGAATTGGAACAAATGCTGGTGCTGACCGCCGCCGCCGGAAACACCGGATGGCATTTCATGATCATGCGTCATGCCCGCTATGCGCCGCACCTGTCGAACTACTCCGCGGCCGCCGGCGGACGTACCTTCCCCTCGGCAGCCGGTTTTCACACCAGCGAGGTGTTCTTCACGAACGATGAGGGCGTTTACTTGTTTGCCACTCGTGACGCCCCAGCCCTGGTTGAGACCAGGCCGGAGGCGCCTCCCGACCTAGACGCATTGTTAGAAGCTCATCGCGCTCGTATCCGCAAACTGGCGGACGGGCGGCTAAACATACCAGCGCAAGAACCTTACATGGAAGGCCATAACACGTGGTGCGCCAACCGCCCAGGCAGCTTGCTCCTCATCCCAGTGGGCGATGTGGCCCAAATGACGATTGCGATTCTCTGCTTCCTGGTTCAGAACGGATACTGCATCTTCGACGATCTCCATCAGGAGCGCATCGCGGGCCTGGAACAGTTCCGACATCTGGTGGACGTTGACAATCCCTTCCCGCTCACCTTCGTCGAGCAGTATGCCCTCACCGAGCTGACGGCGGAACTTTCCACTTGTTGCTACGCCGGTATGTTGATGTTGCAGGCCATGGGACTGGGCGGCTGGATGTTCGACGGCATTGACCGCCACACCGTCCTGGGCGCAAGTGGCGCCCCCCAAGTGCCGGGGCTGGGTTTCCGCTATGACACCGACGAGCGCTGGGCGCTCCCCAACCCCACTGGCTTACCGGGCATCTACGAAGGCTATTGTCCACCGCATTACCCAGACATGCGCGCGGCGGTCGAGGCTTTTGCCCTACGGAAGTTTGGGCTGGGCGGCCCCTTCCACCCGGATACGCCGGGGCCATGGAAGGAGAGCGCCCGCGTGCGAGGCAGCGCCCAGATCCATTCCGATGAATTCAAGGCGTGTGTTGCGCTCATGGCCCAGCACATTTACGACCGCTTCGGTAAATTCCCTGGCCATGTCCCCAGCATCTTCGTTCTCACCTACCTTCAAGCTCACCATCTCGACCTGGAGTTTTACGATCAGCATTTCACGCCCGGCGCATATTTGCACACCCACGCTGAACACATGGCGCGCTGGCATCCTGAAACAGACAAATAGGCGACCGCCCAAGCACACGACACGGAAGCATGAAAATCCTCATTGCCACGTCTGGCTCGCGCTTGCCGCCTTCTCTCCCATGCACTCCAACGTTTGATAACCAGTCTCACGCCGTTGGGAGACCGCGCAGCGTGTCTCTCAACCACCTTGAGGGTCGGGGTTACACCGACATGGACACTCAGTTGTCAAAGAACGACTTGCTCTTTGCCGCTCAGCCTCTATACTTGTGAGTATAGTTTCGAGCGAACGGGTCGCACCACTACATGCACCCGCCTGGCGCTCCTTGCCGAGCCAAGGCGCCTGGGTCGCGGAGTTGTTGGTAGTTCAAGCGTCATCTCCTAGCGAAGTTCGCGCCAGCAGGTGATGCTCACGTTGGGCGGTGCTGCTACCTCACGTCGCCTCCGGAAGGGAAACCATATGGCAATCAGAGTAGACCCTGTGAACAACGAAACCCGCGCCCTGTTCGATCTGGCGGATTTCAGCGCACAGCGCGTGTTGGAGATCGGCTGCGGCGATGGCCGCCTGACCTGGCGCTACGCGGACAGGGCGGCGCATGTCACAGCCATTGATCCCTTTGCGGAGGGGATTACGCGGGCGAGGGAAGAACTGCCGCGCGAATTACAGGGCCGCGTCGAATTTCACCACATCGCGTTCGAAGACTTCGCCGCTGCCAGCGAGCCGTCAACCTTCGACAGGGCGATCTTATCCTGGTCGCTGTGATGAATGAAATATGAGGGCATGGTTCATGCCCTTGAGGAAATTCAGCGCCTGCTTAG
>DATDRS010000198.1:0-4647 GCA_035291605.1 Anaerolineales bacterium
AGGTGAATTTGTGTTCGGGTTTGGGGGGTGTAGTTGGACATGGATGAGTCCTTTCCTACACAGGAAGTATAAAGGGAGTCGCAAGCGGGGGCAAAATAAACCGCGCCTATATAGGCGTGATCGCTTCCTGCTCCAGCTTGAGGCCGCGCTGGAGCAGGTGGCCGATGAGCGGTCGCATGTCGGCGAGGGAGGGGCGGTGGGCGAGGCGCGCCAGGTTGCGCGCATTCCCAGGGGTCAGAGGCCGCGCCCATTGAGCGTGGGCTTCGAGGGTCTCCACGTCCATGCGATAGGGTGCAGTCCGGTCGTTCACCTGCTCTCGCAGTTGCGCGAGGATGCTCAGGCCGCCGTAATCTATATCAGCCCAGACGAGGAGAGGCGTGTCTTCGGGCAGACAGCGGAGGAGATGGCGGCAGGCGGGGGAGGGGTTGCCCCAGAGGCAAAGGGCGGCTATTGCGTATTGCGTATTCCGTATAAGTTCGTAGAAGGAGGTTGGATTTTCGACGCACATCACGCCTGGCGCGTCTATGGCGACGCGCCGGAGTTTTGCGGCTTGAGAAGCGGGAATACCCGCCGAGGGACGAAATTCTCCCAGCGACATCACCTGCCCCGTCTCGTCCACCAAGCGCCAGGGGCCGTGCAAATACAGATGGCCGGGGTTGGCGACGAGATTCAGTTCGCGCAGGATTTCGTCGTTCGAGAGGCCTTTCCATTCCGGCTGATGCCGCCGCGCGAGCGCCGCGACCGCGCCCATCAGTTCGTCAAAGCGCTTGCTGTCGTTGAATACGCGCACGCTGAAGACGCGGTAAGGCGTCTCTTCGCGCACCTCGTCGAGCGCCGCGAGGGCGGTGAGCAGGTCGCGGTTAAATTCGCCGGCGGCGAGGCTGAAGGGCGCGGGAGATTTGTCGGCTTTGAGCTGGACGAGGGTGTGCTGTATGGCGCGAAGCCGCCAATCCTTGAAGCGGAAGCGCTCGCCGAGGAGCAGGTCGGTCAGGCGAGCGCGACGAGAGGCGACCGGGATACGGTTCAACAGCGGGAACAGCGCGTCCACCCGGGCCAGGACGAGGGTCACTGCGGAAAGCAGGTGGCCGGTCTCGCCGGGAATCCAGTCGAGCCTTACCAATCCAATCTGTTCAAGTTCTTGCAATTGGTGATTGGTAATCTGGCGCGGGTCAGGGTCGAACTGGCTGTGATAGGCGGGGAGGGTGAGGGCGTCGAGGTTGAAGCGGATGGCGCGAGACCCCCTCCCTACCCCTGCCTGCGAGCCCTCACGCCCTTCGGCGCTGGGGAAAGGCTGGCTGGGGGTGCGCCGCTCGTAGACGTCGAGCAGGGTGTGGAGGAGAGCGGCGACGTCGGGGGAGGGCGTGAAGCGAATGATCGGCGCGTCGTCTTTTGCCGGAAAGGATGCGAGCACGGTCATGGGTTTTCGATCTCCCTCATCATCTCCGCCTTGTCAATCTCGATCACAAACGAGTGGCTGTTCTTGCGGACGACGGTGCGGACAGAGTCCACGTGCGAGAGGAGCGCGCCGGACTTGTCGGGCGGGGTGGCGAGGAGCACCTGCAGGCCGGCCTCGCGCATGAACTGCAGAGCGCTGGCCGTGCGCGCCGTGTCCATCTTGCTGAAGGCCTCGTCGAAGAGCGCGAGGCGGATGGTGTCCGAGGGGCGCGGCTGGTTGAGGCGATAGGCCTGCGCGAAGGAGGCGGCCATCGCGACGTAGAAGGGCGTGGTCGTCTCGCCGCCCGACTTCTTGGCGTTGATTTGGCTGAGGAGCGCGCGGTCGCCGCCGGGGTAGTGAATGCGGATGTCGTACTCGAGGTAGTTGCGGTAGTCCTGCAGTTCGCGCAGCTCGACGGCCGCCTCCTCGGCCTGGTTGGCGGTGAGGCGCTCGAAGAGCAAATCCCAGCCCGCCTGGTGCTTCTGCCGGAAGTCGGACTCGAACAGCGAGTCGCCGAGGATCTGCTGGCTGTCCATCACCATGTCGTAGACCTGTTTGAGCGCGGGCGCGGCGTGCGCGATGAACTCGAACCGCTCGCCGCCGAAGCGCAGGTCGCGGAGCGTGGTATTCAGGTAGTCCAGCTGCTGGCGCGCGTCTTCGATCTGCTCGCGCAGGCGGTGGATGAAGTTCTCGACCAGTTCCTGCTCGGCCAGCGCGCGCTGCTCGGCGATGCGCGCCTCGTACTGCGGCAATTCGGACTTGACGAACTTGTCGCGCTCCTGCACATAGCGCGCGGCGTCCTCGTCGGCGTCGTAGCCGAAATCGTATTTCAGGCTGTAGGCCTGCTTGGCCTCGCGCAGCCTGTCGCGGCTCCTGGTCTCGGCGGTCTGGTAGTCGCCCTCGTACCGCGCGGCGTTGCTCAGCACGGTCTCTAACGGCTGGCGCTCGCGGCGGCGCTCGTATTCCTTCTCGACTTCTTCGGCCATCTCGGCCGCCTGCTCGGCGGCGAGGAATTGTCGCGCGCCTTCGGCGGCCTCGCGGGCGGCGCGCTCCAACTGGGGGATGGCCTCGCCCTCGAAGGTTTTGACCTTTGTTTCCCACCCGCCGATGTGCTGGTCGAGCGTCCGCGCCTCCGCTTGCAGGCGATCAAACTCCGACTGGCAGCGGGCGACCTCGGCCCGCAAGGCCTCGACAGACTGGCGGTCGAGGCGTCCCAATTCGTAGCGGAGGGAGCGGAGTTGATGGTCGAGGTCAGGCATCCGCGCGAGGGCCGGGAGAGAATGTTCGAGCGCGAGCAGCGGGCGGGCCTTCTCCCGCGTGAGGGCCAGCCTCTCCTTGAGCGCCGTGGACCGCCTCTGCAAGTTCCCCAGTTCGCCGGCAATTTCTCCCAGGCGGGCTTCGCGCTGCTCGATCTGGCGCGGGAGGGCGCGCTCGCCGAGGAACCAGCGGCGGTAGTGGCGCGGGTTGAGGTGGCTGGTGGTGAAGTTGCGCCGCACAAAACACTCGCGGGTCACGGCCATGCGGTGGTCGCGCAGCCCCTCCAGCGAGTCGCACTTCACGTAGTGGCCGAGGAGCAGATCCACGAAGGCGCGCGCCGCCGGATGGTCGGTCTTCACTTCGGCGGCGAGCGAGTCGCGCGAGGCTTTGGAGGGAGCATTGGCGAGCAGGCGGTCTGCGTCAATTACGGCCACGCCGTGCAGGTGATCGGAATGGCGGCGCTCGCGATACAGGCGCAGGGCGGCGCTGTAACGTTTGGGCGGGACGAGCAGGGTGAAGCGGTTGTGCCCCAGCACGCCCTCGACCGCGTCCTGCCACTTCTCATCCGGCGTCTGCAAAGCCATGCACAGGAAGATGACCTCCTCGGGCTTAAGGCCCAACTCGGCGACGAGCAAACGGCGCAGGCGCGCGGCCTCCGGGGCCTCGGCTTCGTAACTGGCCTCGCGCTCGCCCGCGCGGAGCTGGCGGATTTCGGCCTCCATTTGCGCAGCCTCTGCGCGGAGGGAGCGGGCCTGCTCGTCGAGGAGCGCCTGTTGACCGGCGTAGTCATTGCCGAGGGATTCGAGGGTGGAGAGTAGGGATTGGAGATTGGCCATTGACGCACTCCCGCTCCCTTGCTCCCCCGCTCCCTTGCTTGAAATGAACTCGCTGAGCGCGGGTGGGACGCTCCGCTCGTCAGTCAGCAAGAACGCGCAGAGTTTCCGTGCGTCTTCGGCCTCGCGGTCGAGCGCCTCGGCGACACTTCCCTCAAGTTCCTTCAATTCCTTCAGCTCCCGGCCTATCCCCTCAATCTTCTCACTCAGTTCTTTCTCGCGCGCCGCCGTCGCGTCAGTCTGCAAGGCCACCTGCGCGTCCACGAGGGCGGTCTGCGCGCGCTTGAGCTGCTCCGCGAGTTCGTCGCGCTGGAGGGCGGCGCGGTTGAGGGCGAGGCGCGCTTCGTCAAGCTCGAGGCGCCTGGCTTTGAGCGCGCTCAGGTGCGCGTCGCCCTGCGCGCGGCGGGCGAGGTAGCCGTTCGTGACGCGGCGGCGGCGGTTGGCGGTGCGCTCCCCGTCGAGTTCTTCAATCTGCGTCAGCGCGGCGATGCGCTCGCGGATGTTGGCGGCCAACTGCTCGAAGTGGCGCAGGGTTTCGAGCTGCGCCTGCAGGTTCTTCACGTCCACCAGGTTCTCGTCGAGCAGGTAGTTGTGGACGAAGGCGCGGATGTCAATGAGCGGGGTGAAGGCGAGGCCTTTGACGATCTTTGCGGGGAACGAGTCGCGCAGTTGGCCCAGGCGGTTGAGGAGGTGGAAGCGGTAATCCTCGACCGTGGTGAAGACCTGCGCCCGCGCGCCGCGCGGCAGGCGGAAGTGCTCGACGTGGCGTTTGAAGGCGCGGGTGTCGTAGAGATGGCCGGGCGATTTGAAAAACCAGTCGTCGTCGAGGGGGGCGCCGTGGATAATGAAATAGATTACTTCAGGGCTGCGCCCATCCTCGAAGGCGTCAATCACCGCTCCATGTGTGAAGAACGTGCCATCGGGGTTGCGGAATTCGAGCGCGACCACGCCCGTCACGTCTCCGCGCAGATAGCGCTGGCCCTCGGTGCCAAGCTCGCCCCGCACGTAGGCCGCCAGCGACCGCTTGCTCCCCGACAGCGCGGCCTGGTTGAAGCGCACGTCTCGCTGCCCGCCCACGAGCGCGAACTGCACGGCGTCCAGGATGGTGGATTTGCCCGCCCC
>DATDRS010000199.1:0-17663 GCA_035291605.1 Anaerolineales bacterium
TTCTGCACCATGGCGATGAACGAGCCGTAGACCACGTTGACCACCGTGAGCAGGACGATCCACGGCATGTGGAAGCGCGCTCCCTCGGGCAGGAGCATAATCCCGACGCGCAGGGACGCGAACGCGCCCAATTTCATCAGCACCCCCGCGTGGAACATCGAAACCGCCGTCGGCGCGGCCACGTGGCCGTCGGGCGACCAGCTGTGAAAGGGGAAGATGCCGCCCAGCACCGCAAAGCCGAAGAACACGATCGGGAACCAGAAGCGCTGGAACTCGACCGAGAAGTTCGCCTTCTCCAGCGCCAGCATATCAAAGGTGCCGAGGCCGGAGACGTAGTACATCGCCAGCGCGCCGACGAGCGAGAACACCGAGCCGATGAACAGGTACAGCGTGAGCTTCATCGCCGCGTACTCGCGCGTGACCTGCCAGCCCCAGATGGCGATGAGCAGGTACATGGGGAACACGGCGATCTCGTAGAAGAAGAACAGGCCGAACAGGTCCAGCGCGACGAACACGCCGAACACGCCCGTGGCGAGGATGAACAGGAAGGCGAAGAACTCGCGCGGGCGGTCGTCAATGCCCCACGAGATGAGCACGCCCGTGAGCATGACGACGGCGGTGAGCAGCACCAGCGGCGCGCTCATCCCGTCCACGCCCACGTGGTACGAGATGCCGAACTGCGGCACCCAGGCGAACTTCTCGACGAACTGATAGCCGCCCAGCGACTGGTCATAGGCGAGGTACACGTACACCGCCAGGAGGGTCGCGAAGATGCCCGCGGCCAGCGCGGTGGCGCGCACCTCGGTCTTGCGCTCGCCGGGCATCATCAAGATCAGCAGACTGGCGACCGCCGGAGTAAAGGTGATGACGGAGAGGAAGGGGAAATTCATATTTTATCCCATCATGCGCGTAATGGCCGCGTTGATCACGCTCACCAGCCAGGCCGGCCACACGCCAATGACGAGCATCAGCGCCAGGAGCGGGGCGATGGCAATGACTTCGCGGCGCGAGATTTCCAGCCTGTGCCCGGCCCAGCGCTGGTTCACCGGGCCGTGCAGGACCTTCTGGATCCCCTTGAGGATGTACGCGCCGGTCATCAGCAGGCCGAGCATCCCGATAGCGGTGATGACGGTGTACACCGGCCACGCGCCGCGCACGACCATGAACTCGGAGACAAAGCCGTTGAGGCCGGGCAGGCCGAGCGAGGCCATGCTGGTGAAGATCAAAATGCCGCCGTAGACCGGCGCAAGCGGGAACAACCCGCCGAAGTCGTTCAGGTTGCGGGTATGCGTGCGGTCGTAGATCACGCCGACGAGCAGGAACATGCCCGCCGAGCTCAGGCCGTGGTTGAACATCTGCAGGACCGCGCCGTTCGCGGCCATGATGGCGTGGCCCTTGAAAATCTCGGAGTCGCGCGCCACTGCCGCCACCGCGATCCCCAGCACGACGAAGCCCATGTGGCCCACCGAGGAATAGGCGACCAGCCGCTTGAAGTCGGTTTGGCCAAAGGAGGCGAGCGCGCCGGCCACAATCGCCATCAGCGCGAGGAAGGCCAGCGCCCCGGCGTAGAACTTGGCTTCCGCAGGATACAGCGGGAGCACGAGGCGCAGGAAACCGTACGCGCCGAGCTTGAGCAGCACGCCCGCGAGGATCATCGAACCGGCGGTCGGGGCCTCGGTGTGCGCGTCGGGCAGCCAGGTATGGAACGGCCAGACGGGGACTTTGATCGCGAACGCAATCGTGAACGCCCAGAAGGCGGCCGCGCGGATGGTCGTGGCCGGGATGCCGTAGATCGCGCCGGCAAAAGTGGGCCACTTCTCAATCGCGTTCAGCATGTCGAACGAGCCGAGCGTGATGCCGATAGTCTGGATCGCCAGCAGCAGGCCGAGCGAGCCGGCCATGGTGTAGATGAAGAATTTGAAGGACGCATACTGGCGGTTCGCGCTCCCCCAGATGTTGATGAGGAAGTACATGGGGATGAGGCCCGCTTCCCAGAAGAGGAAGAACAGGATCAGGTCGAGCGTCATGAACACGCCGAACATGCCCGTCCCCAGCAGCAGGAACAAGGCCATGTAGGCCTTCACCTTCTCGGTGATGCTGAAGGAAAAGAGCACCGCCAGCGGCATGAGGATGGCCGTGAGCAGGATCATCGCGACGCTGATCCCATCTACGCCGAGGTGGTAGGACGAATTAATCACCGTAAACCACGGGGCCTGCTCGACAAACTGGAAACCTGCCGCATGGGAGTCGAAGCGCGTCCACAGGACGAGCGACAAGCCCAGCGGGAAGAGCGTGGTGATGAGCGCCACCCAGCGGATCGCGCCGACCTGATCTTTGGGCAGGAGGGTGATGATCACCGCCCCCGCGACGGGGATGAACAAAATCAGGCTGAGAAGGTGGTCAATGATGAAGTCCATGGATCAATTCCCTAGCGACCAAGTCCGGGCATGAACATGACCACGCCCAGCGCAATCACAATCGCCATCACGACAATCAGGTACTGCTGCACTTTGCCGGTCTGGATGACGCGGAAGTTGCGCCCGAACCGTTTGACGACCTCGGCCACCAGGTCGCCGAAGCCGTTGACCACCGGGGCGTCGAAGTAGTTGCGGAAGATGTCGCCCAGGCGCAGGGCCACGCGCCCGATGAGGTGCAGCGTCCCGTCAATGAGGCCCCGATCCACGACCGCCGAGACGAGCGTCTCCGAGAGCCAGATGGTCGGGCGGACGAACAGGAACTGGTAGAGGTTGTCCCGGTATTCGCCGGTGGCCTCGTCCCGGTACTTGCCCGTGTCGAGGTAATACTTGTTCTTGAGCAGGGTGTAGATCGGGCCAAGCGGCGCTTCGAGCGGATCCCTGGCGCCCGCGCGGATGTCGCGGTAGACCCACCAGCCGAGGAGCAGGCCGCCGAGCGCGACGACGAGCGAGGTCGCCAGCGGGACGACGTCGAAGGCCTCCGCCGGGGGATGCTCCAGCAGCGCGCCGCCGACGAACTCGTGGAACCAGTTGGCGGTGAAGCCCAGCGCGTGCGGCAGCCCGCCGAGGCCAGGGAAGCTCTCCGGGATGCCGGCCCACCCGGCGGTCACGGCGAAGAACGCCAACACGACGAGCGCAAACAGCATCCAGCGGAAGATGGGATCAGACTCGCTCGCGTGCTCGGCTGCTTGGGTGCGTGGCTCGCCCAGGAAGGTCAGGCTGATCTGGCGCATGGTGTAGAACGCGGTGAGGAACGCGGCTGCCGCGAGCGTGAAGAAGACGACGACGTAGCCGCCCTCCCACGCGCCGCCGAGGATCGCGTCCTTCGACCAGAACCCGGCGGTGACGAACGGGAAACCCGCGAGCGCCAATCCGCCGATGAGGAACGTCCAGAACGTGAGCGGCATCTTCGCGCGCAGGCCGCCCATGTTGCGCATGTCCTGCGGGTCAAGGCCTTCGGCGTGCGCATGATGCATGCCATGCTCGACGCCGTGGATGACCGAGCCGGAGCCGAGGAAGAGCAGCGCCTTGAAGAAGGCGTGCGTCACCAGGTGGAACGCCGCCGCGATGTACGCGCCGACGCCGAGCGCGGCGATCATGTAGCCGAGCTGCGAGATCGTGGAGTAGGCCAGCACTTTTTTGACGTCGTTCTGCGCGACGGCGATAGTCGCGGCAAAGAGCGCGGTGAACGCGCCGATGAAGGCCATGGCCCACATAGGGGCGGTGAGCGGGTCGCCGTGATGCCAGCCCGCCGAGAGCAGCGGAAACAGGCGGATCATCGCGTAGACGCCGGCGGACACCATCGTGGCCGCGTGGATCATCGCGCTGACCGGCGTCGGGCCTTCCATCGCATCCGGCAGCCACATGTGGAGCGGGAACTGAGCGGATTTGCCGACCGCCCCGGCGAACAACAGCAGCCCGGCCAGCCCCGCGACCGAGAGGCCCACAATGTACGACGGCGTCGCGGCGAGTTTCGTCAACATCTCGCCTTCGTGCGCGTACATGATCTCACGGAACGAGAGCGTGCCGGTCTGCGCGTACAGGTACACGATGCCGAGGAGCATGAGCACGTCGCCGACGCGGGTGGTCATGAAGGCCTTCACCGCCGCCTGGCGCGGGGTAATCTGGTGCGGGCTTTCGTACTGCCGCGCGTACCAGAAACCGATGAGCAGGTACGAGCACAGGCCCATGATCTCCCAGCCGACGAAGAGCAGGACCAGGTTGTCGGCCACGCACAACAGCAGCATCCCGAAGGCGAACAGGGAGAGGAAAGCGAAGAAGCGCGAGTACAGCGGCTCGATGCCGTTGTGCGGCGGGTTACCGGGAAGATCATGCCGAAGGTCGCGCGGCTTGCCCCAGTTGCCGTAGCCTACGCTGTAGACGAAGATCATGAAGCAGGTCAGCGAGACGAAGAACAGCGTCACGGAGGTGAGCGGGTCCACGAGCACGCCCATCGCGAGCGCCTCCGTGCCGACCTCCTCTGAGCCGAAGGGGAGCCACGGCACCCAGTTCTCGATGACCGCCTGGCCGAAGTGCTCGACCTCCAGCGTGCGAAAGAAGATCATCCAACTCATCGCCCACGAGGCGGCAATGGCGACGATGGCGACGGTGTGGCTCAACCCCTTGCTCCGGTTGGTGAACAGCACGATCAGGAAGAACGCCAGGAGCGGCGGGAGGGGGATGAGCCAGGTCATGAGTTCAGAGGACATAGTTGCTCCGCAAAACCATTTCCGATTGGTGATGGCTGATTTCTGACTAACATCCCATCGCCAATCAGCAATCGAGAATCAGCCATCCTTTTACCATTTCATCAAATCAATCTCTTCGGCCACGACCGTGTTGCGGCGGCGGTAAATGGAGATGATGAGCGCCAGGCCGACGGCGGCTTCGGCGGCAGCCACCGTGAACACGATGATGGCGAACATCTGCCCGGAGGCCAGCGTCGGCGTCAGGTAATGCCAGAAGGCGACGAGATTGATGTTCACGGCATTGAGCATCAACTCGATGCCCATGAGGATCGCGACCGCGTTCTTGCGCGCGAGCACGCCGTACAGCCCGACGCAGAACACGGCGGCGGCGAGGGTGAGGTACCAAGAGAGGGGAATCATTGAGTGCTCCAAGTGATCACGGTTGACAATTCACGATCACTTCCTATCGCCCGCAACCACAATCGAGCCGATGAGCGCGACGAGCAGGAGCACCGAGGCGACTTCGAACGGCAGCATGTACTGGTTGGGGTCCACCAGCGCGCGGCCCAGCGTCCGCAGGCTGTCATCGGGCACGCCGGCGGTGGAGAGCGGATACTGCACCTGCGACAAAGTAAAAATGAGCGCCGCCAACAGCGCGGCGGCGATGAGCGCGCTCAGCCACCACTGGCGGTTGGTCTGCGGGCCGGTGTCCTGCATCACGCGCCGGGTGAGCATGATGGCGAAGATGATCAGGATGGCAATCGCGCCGATATACAGCACCACCTGTACGGCGGCGAGGAAGCCGGCTTCCAGCAGCACGAATAAAACCGCCACCGTGAACAGGCTGACGATGAGCCAGAGCGCGGCATGCACCAGGTTGCGCGCCGTCACGACCATGAGGGAAGAAATCAGCGTCGCCGCCGCCGTCGCGAGAAATATGATTTGCAGAGAGGTCATGTGCTTATCCGTATGGCGTATCGCGTATTGCGTACTACTCCTACGGCATACGAAATACGCAAGACGCAAACGTTTCAATGCGCCGGAGCGTGAGCCGGGGCGTGTTCTTCCGCCTGTCCGCCGTGTTCTTCGCCGTGCCCCGCTTCCCCGCCTTCCTCGGCCTGCCGCATGCGTCGCGCCGATCCGGAGAGGAGCCAGAAAGTGATCCAGCCCAGGAGCAGGTTGGCGAGGAACAACACGCCTGCGCGGAACCACGGCGCCGCCCCCAGCGGGATGAGCTTGTCGGCCACGATGGTGAAGACCACCGCGCCAAGCGAGACGGGCGTCAGGAACTTCCAGTTCAGGTCGAGCATGTGGTCAATGCGGATGCGCGGCAGCGTGGCGCGCAACAGGATCACGAAGAAGTACCCTGCAAAGGCCTTGAGCATGAAGTAAATCACCCCCAGAATCGGATACTGTTCCGCAAAGGGGCCGCGCCAGCCGCCGAGGAACAGGATGGCCGTGAGCGCGCCGACGGTGAAGGCGTGCATGAACTCGGCGACGAAGAACATGGCGAATTTCATGCCGGAGTATTCAATGTGAAACCCGGCCACGATCTCGGACTCGGCTTCAAGCAGGTCGAACGGCGTGCGGCCTACCTCGGCCACCGAGCTGGCGAAGAAGATGAGCGCGGCGATGGGCGCGGAGACGATGAACCACACCTCCTGGGCCCGCACGATGTCATTCATTCCCATGCTCCGCGCCAGAATCACGGGCACCAACAGGCTGAGAATCATCGGCACTTCGTAAGACACCAGCTGGGCCACCGTGCGGAACGCGCCGAGCAGCGCGTACTTGTTGTTCGACGCCCACCCGCCGAGCATGATGGCGAGCGTGCCGAGCGAGCCGACGCTGACGATATACAGCGCGCCGACGTTCACGTCCGTGCCAACAATATTGTGCGCGAAGGGGATGACCGCCCATATAGAAATCACCGCGACGACCGCCAGGACGGGCGCGATGTTGTAGGCAATCTTATCCGCGCCAATCGGCGTGATGTCTTCCTTGGTCAGCAGTTTGAGCGCGTCCGCAATCGTCTGCAGGAGTCCCTGCGGGCCCACGCGGTTCGGCCCCATACGGTCCTGCATCCGGGCGACAATCCGCCGCTCGAACCAGATGAGGAACAGGGGGAACACCAGGCAGAAGGAAGCAACCACAATCACCCCGATCACCATGAGGACGACTCGCGCCGCCGGTTCGGGAATCCCGATCCCGGTCAGCAGGCCGGTCAGCAGGCCCGCGATAAAACCAATCGGATCACTTAGCAGTTGGGAGAAATCCATCTCAGCCTCGAACGGGAAAGTTGCCAGACAACAAAACGCCTACCGTAAAACGATAGGCGATGCGAAATCCACTCTGCGAATCAGCTACACCCACTGGAGCGCGCCTTTGCGCCAGGCATACACGAGCGCCGCCGCCAGGATGAGGATGAAGAACACCACCTCGACGACGGCGAACAGCCCCACCTGCCCAAAGGCCACCGCGAAGGGGAAGAGGAAAACCGTCTCCACGTCGAACACCACGAACACGAGGGCGAAGATGTAGTACTGCACCTTGAACTGCACCCACGTGTCGCCGACGGTTTCGATGCCGCATTCGTACGCGCTGTTCTTGACGGGATTGCTCTTCTTGGGGCCAAAGATCAAACTATTGAGGACAATGGGCGCGCCGGGGAAAATGGCGGCCATGATCAGGAACAAGCCGATGAACGCCCAATCATTCAGCATAGTCTCTCCGAGTTTTGGACCGACGGGGGCAGTCGCTCCACTTTGTGAAGAATGTCGCGGAATATAACATGAGTCAAATCAAAAGTCAAAGTAACATAGCCCAAAACTCCTACTTTTGCCCGCCTGCTATAATCGACGCATGTCTGCCGCCTGGGACGACTTCGTGCGCGCTCATCCGCACGGCCACATCCTCCAGACCAGCGCCTGGGGCCAACTCAAGGCGAGCTTCGGCTGGCAGGCCGAGACCATCCGCGCCGGGGATCAGGGCGCGCTGGTGCTCTTCCGTCCCTTTCCTTTGGGATGGACGCTCGCCTACGTCCCGCGCGGCCCGCTCGTGGATTGGCAAGACCCCTCCGCGCTAGGGGACTTGATCGCCGCCCTCGATGGCGCGTGCCGCGCCCGCCGCGCCCTCTGCCTCAAGTGGGAGCCTGACCTCCCCGACTCCCCGGCCTGCGCGGATTTGCTGGCTTCGGTCGGTTTCGGGCCCTCGCCCCAAACCGTCCAGCCGCGCCGTACCATCGTCGTAGACCTCAGCGCCGGCGAGGCTGACATCCTCGCGCGCATGAAACAGAAGACCCGCTACAACATTGGTCTCGCCGCCAAAAAAGAAGTCGCCGCCCGCCCGGCCCAATCCCCCGCCGACCTCGAAACCTTCATCGCGCTCATGCGCGTCACCAGCGCGCGCGACAACTTTGGCGTCCATTCTCCGGACTATTACCGTCAGGCTTACAGCCTTTTCCGCCCGCCGGGCCAGTGCGAGCTCTTCCTTGCCGAATACCACGGCGAAGCGCTGGCGGGCGTGATGGCCTTCGTCCTCGGCAAGCGCGCGTGGTATTTCTACGGCGCGTCATCCGACCGCGAGCGCAATCGCATGGCCCCCTACCTCGCGCAGTGGGAGGCGATGCGCTGGGCCAAAGCGCAGGGCGCGCTCGCCTACGACCTGTGGGGCGTGCCGGACGCCGACGAAGACGTGCTCGAAGCCGAGTTCGAGACGCGCCATGACGGCCTGTGGGGGGTCTACCGTTTCAAGCGCGGTTGGGGCGGCAAACTCGTGCGCACGGTGGGCGCGTGGGATAAAATCTATAACCCTGGCCTCTACCAGGCTTATCTCCTGTATCTCAACCTGCGCCGACAATCGCTCGGATGAAACCACAAAGGGCGCCAAGCATCTTCGTGCTCTTCGTGGTTCAACCTCATGAATCTTATTACCGACCACTCCGAGTGGAACGCTCTCATCTCCGCCCTCCCCCACAGTCACCTCCTCCAATCGTGGGAATGGGGTGAGTTCAAAAGCCGCTATGGCTGGACTCCGCGCCGCTTCGCATGGATTGACTCAAACGGCCGCGTTGTCGCTGCCGCGCAAATCTTGCGCCGAAGCCTCCCCAACTTCCAGCTTCCCGTCTCCATCCTCTACGTCCCCAAAGGCCCGCTCCTCGCTTGGGAAGACGAGACCCTGCGTTCGCGCGTCCTCGACGACCTGCAGTTCCTCGCCCGCCGAGAACGGGCCATCTTCATCAAGATAGACCCCGACCTCCCATCGCCACAGCCTCCTGAGGGGAGCCGCGCAGCGGCGCAGTCGAAAGATGAGCCTCCTGAGCGGAGCCGCGCAGCGGCGCAGTCGAAGGAGGCGATAGGGAACGCGCCTGCGGATCTGCGACTCCGGAATTGGCAATTCTCCCCGGATCAAATTCAGTTCCGCAACACGGTCACGCTCGACCTGCGCCGCACGGAGGCCGAGCTGCTCGCCGGGATGAAGCAAAAGACGCGCTACAACGTCCGGCTGGCCGAGCGCAGAGGCGTGCGCATCCGCCTCGGCGACCTCGCCGATCTCGACCTTCTCTATCGCATGTATGTGGAGACTTCGGCGCGCGATGGCTTTGTCATACGCTCCGCCGATTACTACCGCGATGCGTGGGGGAGCTTCATCCAGGCGGGCCTCGCTCAGCCGCTCATCGCCGAGGTGGAGGGCCAGGTCGTGAGCGCGGTCATCATGTTCAAATTTGCGAAAACCGCCTGGTACATGTATGGCATGAGCCGCCAGGCCCACCGCGAAAAGATGCCCAACCACTTATTGCAATGGGAGGCCATCCGCTGGGCCAAAGCGCAGGGGTGTGCGACTTACGACTTTTGGGGTGCGCCCGACGAGTTCGTGGAGACCGACCCTATGTGGGGCGTGTGGAAATTCAAAGAAGGCTTCGGCGGGCAGGTCACCTGCCACGTCGGCGCATGGGATTACGCCCCCTCGCCGGTCCTCTACTGGTTGTACACGGTCGTTATGCCGCGGATGCTGGACGTGATGCGATGGAGGGGGAAGCGGAAGACACAACAGACGCTGGAATAACTTCTTGGCTCATCCCTAAAATGCCTGTCAACGTGGGCCGCGGCAAGGGTTCTCACCCTTTCAATCGCTGAGCCAACTTCTTTTTACTTACGTTGCAGAGTGCGGAGGGTCTGTACCACTTCCGCCGGGAGATTAGCGATCTCGGCGAAGACGAAGAGCGAATCCGGCAGAGTCTCGGCCCACAGCCAATCTACTCTCAGCCAGAAACCGGGCAGCACTTTGGAGTGGTACACCCCATCTTTCCCAACCGGGACGGGCTGATACTGCCCGCGCTCGTCCAATTGATAGAACTCAGCGCGGGGGCGCTTAGCGCGCGGGTCAATGATCCAGTACTCCGGCACGCCGTACTGCTCGTACTCCTCGAATTTTTCCACCCGGTCGCGCGTCACGCTGTCGTCGGAGACAATTTCAATCACCATATCCGCCGGGCCTCGAATGCCCTGCTCGGTCACACGCGATTCGTGCTCGCGTGTCACAAAGAGAATATCCGGCTCGCGCCCCGATCCCTCGGGACTGAGTTTCATTTGGTAAGGCGCTATGAAAAACCGCCCCGCGCGGAAGAACTGATTAAAGAGGCCAAACAGTTCAAGCAGAAAACGGACTATTTCTTGATGCCGCTCTTTCGCCGTCATATGAATAATCACCTCCCCGTTGACCCATTCCGCGTGCATATCCTCGTCGGCCCACGCCAGAAACTCTTCGTAGGTCATCCGCAGTCGTTCGCCGGGTTTAGGCAGTTCGCGGGTCGCCATACCATTCTCCTTTCCGGTCTATAATGGCCTGAAAGCAATTGTACGCTCAATGTAACCAAATCACAATGAGAGGCGCGCGATTATGCCGATTGACCTGCCTCGCTTTCACCTGGCCCACCTCCCCACCCCACTGGAGTTTCTCCCGCGCTTGAGCCGGGAACTCGGCCCGCGCATCTACGTCAAGCGCGACGACCAGACCGGCCTGGCGGGCGGCGGGAACAAGACGCGCAAGCTGGAATTTCTTGTCGCCGACGCCTTGGCGCAAAAAGCCGATGTCCTCATCACCGTCGGCGCGGTGCAATCGAACCACTGCCGCCAGACGGCTGCGGCTGCCGCGAAAGCGGGTTTGCGCTGCCTCCTCGTCCTGCGCGGCGATGAGCCAAAAGAAACCACAGGCAATTTACTGCTCGACCATCTGTTGGGCGCGAAGGTGTTGTGGGCGGGCAAGCGGTCGCGCGAAGAGGTGATGGCGGAAGTCGCCGACGAGGAACGCGCCGCCGGGCGCAAGCCGTATCCCGTCCCGCTGGGCGGCTCCACGCCGCTGGGCGCAGCGGCTTACGCGCTGGCGATGGAAGAGCTCAAAGCGCAAATGGAAGCGCAGACGCTAAACTTCGACCGCATCCTCTTCGCGTCCAGCTCGGGCGGGACGCACGCCGGGTTGGTCGTGGGCCAGCAGATCACCGGCTTTCGCGGCGAGGTGTTGGGCGTCAGCGTGGACGAGGACCGAGAGACGCTGACCAGCACCGTGGCGCGCATCGCGACCGGGACCGCCTCCCTGCTCGGCCAGCCGCGCGCTTACGCGCCACAGGATATCTCAGCGAATGTTGATTACCTGGGCGCGGGCTACGCCATCATGGGAGAGCCTGAGCGCGAGGCGATTGAGTTGTTCGCGCAAACGGAGGGGGTCCTGGTTGACCCGGTTTACACGGGCCGCGCGGCGGCGGGGATGATTGACCTGATCCGGCGCGGGGTGATCCGCATAGGCGAGACCATCCTGTTCTGGCACACGGGCGGGACGCCCGCACTGTATGCGTATGAAGAGCAATTGACCGAATGACCAATGTTGAAATGACAAATGCGCTAAAAGCCCATTTTGTCATTTGCTCATTTGCTCATTGGTCATTGCAAACGTCCACCCGTTCTGCCAGAACGCAAGTGCGGCCGTGCAACCAAAGCCGAGCGCGTATAAAAAGACGAACGGCGCGAGGCCGGGCGCGAGGTCCAGCGCCAATAGCCCGGTCGCCAGCGCGTAGAGCGCGAGGAGCAGCTCACCCCACGTCGTCCAGTCAATCGGTAGCGCATAAGCGCCCTCCCGTCCGGTGACAGACACACCTTTCGGCGTGCGCCGGAATTCGTGCCCGCCGCCGAAGAACGCCTCGCACATGGCGCGCGTGTTCGTCAGCGCGAGGCCAATCCCCGCGCAAAACAGCAGGGGGTAGTAAAGCATCCGCCGGGGCCAGGCGTCACGGCGGAGCGTGATTTGCCCCCACAGGCCGACGAAGACCGGCACGAGCGTGAGCCAGCCAAACCCGCTCAAGTTCAGCGGCGTGCGCCCGTGCTGCAGCACGACGGGCAGGCTGAGAAGGAGCGTGACGAGCGCCAGCGGCTGGATAAAAAAGCCCCCGATGTGCAGGAACCCCAAAATTTTGCGTAAGAGCGAGACGCGCGCCGTGAGCAGCTGCGGCCCAAGCTTGCGGAGGACCTGGAACGCGCCTGTGGCCCAGCGGAACTGCTGGTTCTTGAGCGCCATGATCGAGGAGGGGAGCTCAGCGGGAACGGCCAGGTCGGCGCGGTAATCCAGCCGCCAGCCTTTGAGCTGGGCGCGGTACGAAAGGTCGAGGTCCTCGGCCAGCGTGTCGCCCTGCCAGCCGCCCGCGTCGTCAATGCACGCTCTGCGCCACACCCCGGCGCTGCCGTTGAAGTTCATGAGCAACCCCGCCGAACTGCGCGCGACCTGGTCAACCATGAAGTAGCCGTCGGCGCCGAGGGCCTGCGCGCGGGTCAGCGCGTTCTGGTCGGGGTTCAGGTGCTCCCAGCGAGCTTGCAGCATGCCCAGGCGTGGGGCGACGAAAAAGGCCGGGATGGCGCGGCGCAAGAAGTCGGGCGGGGGCGCGAAGTCGGCGTCGAACACGGCGACGAACTCGGCCGTGGATGACGCCAGGCCCTCGGCCAGCGCGCCCGCCTTGAAGCCCACGCGGTTCGCGCGGTGGTGGTACGTGACGTCCCGTCCGCGCGCCCGGTGATAGGCCGCACACGCCCTGGCGATGGAGGCAGTGTCGTCCGTCGAGTCGTCGAGAACTTGAACGGTGAGCAGATGAGGCGGGTAGTCGAGCGCGGCGGCGGCGGCAATCAGCCGCTCGACGACATAGCGCTCGTTGAAGACCGGTAGTTGCACGAGGACGGAGGGCCACCGCGCCGGGGCGGGCGCGGGCGCCCGGACCCCGCGCATCCACGCGGCCACGGCGATCAACGCCAGCAGGAGGAGATGGAAGCCGAAGACCGCCATCCCCACAATCGCCAGGGTGTAAATCCAACTCAGGAAAAGCACAACGCCACTCTCAGACAAACGAGGACCCGCGACAACGTTCGTCGCGGGTCCCGCGCAAAGCCGCAGCCCCAACGGGCCGGACTATTTCAGGCTGATTAATTCGAAGACCGGGACCGGTTTGACCCGCCCTTTGACCTTGAGGGGCTCCAAGGGGTTGACCAGCACGACGTCCTGCACGCGTTCGTACACGGCGTCGCTGATGAAGACTTTGCCGGGGAAGCCGTTCTCCTGCAGGCGCTTGGCAGTGTTGACCGTGTCGCCGATGATCGTGTAGTCCAGGCGGTCTTTCGTGCCGACCAGCCCGACGACGGCTTCGCCCAGATGCACGGCGATGCGGTACGAAAGGCGGAAGCGCGGGTCCATCACTTCCTGCAGAGCGGTGATGTCGTCACGCATGCGGATAGCCGCGCGCACCGCCCGCAGGGGATGGTCCGGCTGGTCGTCCGGCGCGTTGAAGAAGGCCATCACCGCGTCGCCGATGTACTTGTCCACCGTGGCCTCGTGCAGGAGCATGGCCTCCGCCGCCGTGCCTACGTACCGGTTCAATATTTCGATCAGGGTTTCCGGGTCGAGCGTTTCGCTGAGGGAGGTGAACCCCACAATGTCGGCGAAGACGATGCTGAGTTCCTTGCGCGTCCCGCCGACCGCGAGCTCTTCCGGGTTCAGGCGCTCGATCACCGCCGGGGGCACCATCCGCTTGAAGACCTCGAACTTGCCTTGCAGGAGTTTCTTCTCCGTGAGGTCGTCCATGACGATCGCCAACCCTTGCCCCGCGCCCTGCCCGGCATCTTTCAGGGGGGCCACGTTCAGGCTCCAGTTCAGCACGCCACGGTCGGGCAGCACCGGCCTCACCTCGTGCCCGACGACGGGACGCCGTTCGGTTTTGACTTTATCCAACATGCTGGAGAAGGTCTCGCCCAGCGCGGGCAGGGCCTCCATCAGCGCCCGGCCGACGATCTCGGCGGAGGCGCGCCCCAGGATGTTCTCAGCCGCCCGGTTGCACAGCGTGATCATGTCCTGCACGTCGGTCGTGAGCACGCCCGAGGCGATGGAGGCGAACACGTTGTCGAGGAGCGTCTTGAGATCGTTGACCTGCTGGAACTGCCGCGCGTTCTCGATGGCGATGGCGGCCTGGTTGGCAAACGCCGCCAGCAGGTCGCGCTCTCGTTCGGTGAACAGCCCCGTGCGGATGCGGTTGTCTACGTAGATCACGCCTGTGACGACGCCCTTCACCTTGAGCGGCACGCAGACGATCGAGCGCAGGTTGTAGCCGATGACGCTTTCCTGCGCCGAGAAGCGCGGATCGGCCTGCGCGTTCGTCGTCACGATCGGTTCGCCCTGTTCCGCGACCATCCCGACGATGGTCCGGCTCACCTGAAATTCACTCCGGTCCAGCGACTCGCGCTCGACGTTGCGGGCGATGCGGAACTGCAGCGCGCCCTTGTCGTCCCGGAGCATGAGAAAGCCGCGCTCCGCGGCCGTGAGCCGGATGATGGTGTCCATCACTTGGTTGAGGACGGTAGTGAGGTCGAGCGAGGAGTTGATGACGGCGGAGGTGTCGGCCAGGGCGCGCAGGCGGGATACCTCATCTTCCTGCGAGGCCACCTGCGGCCTGAGCTTTTCCAGCGTGTCGCGCAACTGCGCCAACCCGTCCGTCACTCCGGGGGGATAGCTCAATCCGGCCCTGGCGAGAACATCCTTCTGGCTGGTCAACAACGCCTTGATATCCGCGGCCAGTTTGCTCATGTCGCCGATCTGTTTGCCGAGGATGGATAACGGGGCGGTAGGCATCTCTAGGACATTACCTCCACAACAAACGGAAGTATAACCATGCGAGTCATCGTGGATTATACGTCAAGCGGAGGGATTAGCAAAGATTGAGGCGACGAGCGTGACACAACCGGCTCAACACGGGCGCATGTCACGCGCCGCCTCTCCAACGCGCAATGATCTTGCGCGTGGAGGCAAACGCAAGCTCGGGCAATTCGGCGGGGCTGAAGTAACCCGCGTCCGAAGCGTCGTCGCCGGGGGCCGGTTCGCCGCTCATCACCTCGGCCTGGTAGGCGATGAAGATATCGGCCCCTTCCATATCCTGTTCTTTGGCGATGACGTCAAACAACCCGGTAATGCGAACTTTGAGGCCGGTTTCTTCTTCGGCTTCGCGCGCGGCGGCGTGGACCGGGTCTTCGCCTTTGTCCACGAAGCCGGCCGGGACCGACCACTTGCCCCGCTCGGGATCATTGGCGCGGCGGACGAGCAGGAGCTTGCCCGCGCGTTCGATGACGACGCCGACGGCGACTTTGGGGTCAATGAAATGGATGCGCCTGCACTGCGGGCAAACCGGGCGGACGCGGCCATAGGCCTCGCGGTATTCCAGCGCGTGCCCGCAGCGCAGGCAGAAGTTGATATCATCCATCCGCGGGATGCTTTAACTACCGCGCGCGAGCCAGGCGACGACGGCGAGGAGCACCACAAGCGCCGCCAGCCCCACTTCCACATAGCGCAGAGGCGGAGTGACCAATGGTGTGGGGGCCTGAGCCGGCGCGGGCGCCTCAGCCGGAGGCACGGCGAGGGCTTCGGTGCTGGAAGCAGTCAACGCAGAGTCTGCGACGGCCATGGGGGTTTCGGTAGGCGCCGCCATCGCGCGGGCCGCATCGCCAGGGGTTTCGGTAACTGCCGGGGTCGCTCCCGGCAACCCGCCAGCTGCGCCGGGGGGCGGGGTGAGCGCCGGTGCTGCGATGGCTGCCTCGGAGGCAGCGGCGGTCGCCTCCACCGTGGCGGCTTTGCTCGCAGTCGCCGAGGTCGCTTCGGCCAACAGGCCGACGGGGGCCTCGGTCGGCGCCACATCCATTTCTTGCTGGGCCGCCGGGGTTGGAGCAGTTGTTGATTCGACGGCGAAACTCTGGACTTCCCGCGGCGCCGACGCGAGGCTGCCACGAGAACTGCTCCAATCCACCACCAGGACGAAGATCAAAGCCACGGCTGCGAACGCCGTCGCCAGGCGCAGCGCCGGGAACAGCCGCAGGCCCCGAGGGCGGCGCACGGCCTCCGCCTGAGCCGCAGTTAAGGTGAAGCTGCGCGGCGGCTTGACCGTCGGCAGGGCGCGCAGGAGGCGCACCGTCACTCGCAAATCGGTCAAAGCCGAGCGGAGTCCGGGCTCGCCCGCCAGGCGGGCTTCGAGGCCGGCTTTCTCGGCGGGCGAAAGCTGGTTGTCGAGGTAGGCCGAGAGGCGGTCGAGGTCCCGAGGAGTAGTCATGCCATGCTCTCCTCTTCAAGACGATAAACGGCGGCGATCAGTTCCCACAGGTTAAGACCGTGTCACTCTATCGTGGTCGCTTTCGATGCGCGCGTAAAGCGCCCGGCTTCATGCCTTCGCAACTGTGCCAACGCCAGCGAGAGCATTTGAGCCGTTTGATTCAGAATGTCGGTGAGATAGTCGGACATGATATGCCGTAGAGTGAATTGTCGTATAAATGGTCTCCCAAAACAAGTGGCGGCTTTCTGCCAGTATCTCTATAATGGGCGCCGCAAGAGCCGCGCTCAAAATCATCCCCTTGAGCATGATGACTTGATCACCGAGGCTGGTTCCGAGCGCTTGTCCCACCACGAAATCGGGTTATAACATCTGCTATGGCTGGACATTTTCTCGTCACTGGCGCGATGGGCTGTATTGGCTCATGGGTGGTTCGCAACCTGGTATCTGCGAACATCTCCGTCACCGCCTTCGATCTCTCTACTGATCCGCGCCGTCTTGCTCTGCTCCTCACCCCCGACGAACTCGCCCGCATCCACTTCGTCTCCGGCGATCTTACCGACCTCGCCGCGCTGGAACGCGCATTGGACGAAAACGCGGTCACGCACGTCATTCACCTCGCCGCCCTGCAAGTCCCGTTCTGCAAAGCCGACCCCCCGTTGGGCGCGCGCGTTAACGTCGTTGGCACCGTCAACGTGTTCGAGGCTGTGAAGAAGCGCCGACACATCAACAAAGTCGTCTATGCCTCCTCCGCGGCGGTGTACAGCGACGCCGATGCTTACCCGGCGGGTGTTCCCGTGCCGCAGGATGCCCCTTTGCGCCCCAATACCCTGTATGGCGTCTACAAGCAGGCCAACGAAGGCGCAGCGCGCGTCTACTGGCAGGATAACCGGGTGAGCAGCATCGGCCTCCGCCCCTATGTGGTGTACGGCGTCGGGCGCGATCAGGGCCTGACCGCGACGCCGACCAAAGCCATGTTCGCCGCCGCCGTCCGCCGACCCTATCACATTTCCTATGGCGGGCGATGCGATTTTGAATACGTCGAAGATGTCGCCCGCGCCTTCATTGCCGCCGCTTGGGTGCCCTTCGAGGGTGCTGAGGTGTTTAATCTCACGGGGGCCGCGGTCCACATGCACGAGGTG
Source organism: Anaerolineales bacterium (assembly GCA_035291605.1). Lineage (GTDB taxonomy): Bacteria > Chloroflexota > Anaerolineae > Anaerolineales > UBA6663 > DATDRS01. The sequence goes on from DATDRS010000199.1 coordinate 17,423, forward strand.
GTCGCCGCCATTGAAGCCGCCGCGCCAGAGATGAAAGGCCGAATCACCTTTGAAACCAAACCCCTGCCCTTCCCCGAAGAGGTGGATGGTGCGCCCCTGGCCCGCGTGCTGAGTGATCTCCGGCGCACACCGCTGGCAGAGGGCGTGGCCGATACCATCCAGCGCTTTCGCGAACTCGTGGCCTCTGGGAAGATGAAAAAGGATGAGATGTTGAAGTGATTACGCGCCGCTTTGAAAACAA
>DATDRS010000200.1:0-8649 GCA_035291605.1 Anaerolineales bacterium
TGGCCGAGCATCTGGTCGCGTTCGCCAACTCCGACGGCGGCGTGATCATCATCGGGCTGGACGAGCAGGGCCGGGTCATCAACCGCGTTTTCGCCGAAGAACTCGAAGGCGCGCTCAAGGCCGCCGAGCGCCTGTGCCGCCCGGTCATCGTGACCCGCTGGGAACAGGTCGAGGCGCAATCCGAGGCGACCTACGCGATTGTCGTCCCGCGCTCGCCGGAGCTGCACTCGCTCGCCGATGGCCGGGTGCTGATCCGCACGGGGGGCGAGAACCGGCCGCTCGGCGGCGAAGAAATCCGCCAACTCGCGGCCACCAAGTCTGCCGGGGATTTCGAGGCCGAGACCACGCCCGGCGCGGGTTGGGACGACCTCGATCAGGAAGTCATCGCCGAGTACGTCGAGAAACGCCAACAGCGCCAGCGCCGCCGCCTCAACGACCCGCCGGAGGAAATCTTGCGCGAGATTGGCGCGATTGACGGGGACGGCTACCCCACCTACTCCGGCGTCCTGCTCTTTGGCAAAAACCCGCAGCAGTTCATCCCGCAGTCAGGGTTGGTGTTCGTCAAGTTCCCCGGCGCCGAACCCCGGGGCGAGGCTGGCCTCGCAGGCTATGGCCGCCGCGAGGAGGTCGGCGGGCCGCTCGCGCGCATCATCGAAAGCGCCTGGCAAATCGTGTGGGAGGAGATGAACGTCAGCGCCGTCGTCAAAGGGCTGGAACGCGAGGAAATCGCCGAGTACCCGCCCTTCGCCATCCGCGAGGCGCTGGTGAACGCGGTATGCCACCGGGATTACCGGCTCAGAGGGCGGCGCATCGAGGTGCGGATGTACGCCGACCGACTGGAAGTGATCTCCCCCGGCGGCCTGCCCGGTTTCATCACCATTGACACCATCGTTGAGGAACATTTCTCGCGCAACCCGCGCGTGGTCGCCGGCCTGTTCCAGTGGGGATACATTGAAGAATTGGGGCTGGGGATTGACCGGATGATCGAGGACATGGTCTCACAGGGCCATCCGCCGCCCAAATTCAAGGCCCAGCCCTACGCGTTTACCGTGACGCTGTACAACGCCCGCGACCGGAAGATCGTGCCCAAGTGGGAAACGGTGATGAACGAGCGGCAGGCCCGCGCCCTGACGTACATCCGCGAGAACGGGCGCATCACGAACCGCGAGTACCGGCAGTTATGCCCGGATGTCTCGCCGGAGACCTTGCGGCTTGATCTGAGTGATCTGGTTGATCGGGGGATCCTGCTCAAAATCGGGGCTAAGAAAGGGACGTACTATATCCTCAAGTAGGGCGGGAATATCCCAAGTTTATCCCAAACATGTTTGGGATATACTCCCAACATCATTTTGGTATACTTATGTCAAGCTTACAGTTTTCGACTTTGGTGTCTAACCTGGCTTAAACTCTCAGGCCAAGTGAACTGATGCGGATCGTCGCCTATATCCTCGGGATCATCTTCCTGACCATTCTGATTGTCGGGGTCATTGCCATAGCCCCCATGATTCGAGCCAGCCTGTCGCCCTCTCTGCTTGGCCTGGTGATGGTCGGGCTGGCGCTGGTCGTCGCAGTGATTTTCCACTCCATCCTCCTGCTGATTGAGCAGGCTTTAGCCAGCGGAGATAAAACTTCTTACGACCCGCTGAAGGTCGCCCAGGATTTCAGCAACCGCATCGCGGGGATATCGGAGTTGCCCGAACTGGCGGCCGTGACCGGCACCATGCTGGAGAACCTGCTTAAAGTCCAGCGTTCCGGCTGGCTGCTGCTGACGCCGCAGGACACGAAATTTCAGGTCAGCCCCGTGGCCGGCCGGGGCCAGTTTCCGATCGAGGCCGCCGAGTTCTCCCGCAACAACCCCCTGCTCCGCCAGTTGGACTTGCAGCGCCAGCCCATCCTCCAGCCTGACTTTAGATCCGACCCGAAATACGGGCCGATGCCCCCGGAAGAACTGGCCTGGCTGAATGCTCTGCAGGCCGAGGCTTATGTCCCGGTCTTCGACGCGGGGCTGCTGGCGGCGGTTTTGGTCGTGGGAGAACGCAACTACTCCGCTCCCTTCCGGCCCGCGGATATCGAACTGCTCCAGCTCCTGGCCAGCCATTCGGCGGCGGCGCTCAAGGCCGCGCGGGTCATCGCCGATCTGAAGAAGCTCAACGCCTCGATGATCTCGCTCAACGAATCGCTCCAGAACGCCAACGAGACCATGTACAACATGAACTCGGTCCGGAGTGATTTCCTCGCCATCGCCTCACACGAGTTGCGCACGCCGATCACGCAGATGCTGGGCTTCGCCGACCTGCTCGGCTCGATGGCGCGCGATGACCACATAGACCGGATCATGGTCGCCGAGATTACCGACAGCATCGCCCGCGCCTGCGGCCGGCTGAACGAAGTCGTCGGCCAGATGCTGGATATGGCGCAGATTGACGTCGAGGCGATGGACCTGAAGTTCGAGGACACGACTCTCGACGAGGTCATGCGCCTGAGCGTCGAGCCGTATGCCTCCGCGCTCAAGGAGCGCCGCCTCGCGCTCAGAATCACCGGTTTGAAGATGCTGCCCCCCTTGCGCGTGGACAAACACCGCCTGGTGCAGGCCTTCAGTCAGTTGCTGAGCAACGCGATCAAATACACGCCAGATGGCGGGCGCCTCGAAGTGTCGGCGCGCCTTCTGCCGCCGCAGCCCGACCAGCCGCCTCAGTTGGAAATCGTGTTTGCCGACACCGGCATCGGGATTGACCCCAAGCACAGCCAGTTGATCTTCCAGAAGTTCTATCGCGTGGGGAGCGCCGCCGCGCACTCCACCGGCGCGACCAAATTCATGGGCGCCGGCCCTGGCCTGGGCCTGCCGATCGCCAGGGGGGTGATCGAGGGGCACGGCGGCCGCGTCTGGGTGGAAAGCCCGGGCCACGACCCGGCCAAAATGCCAGGCAGCCGCTTCTACGTCATCCTCCCCCTCACACCCCCAGCCTTTGATCCCAAGGCGCTGACCGGGTCCGACGCTATGCGCAAACCTGGCAAAAAAGAAGTGACCATCGTGCCGGGCAAGAGTCCGTTTATCGGCATAGAATAATCGCTCCCCCCTCACCGCTTCTTCTCACACTCCTGCCCACAGTGCGCCGCCAGCGTCACCCGCAGTGTGTCGGCCTTGAACCCCATGCCGCGCACGGCCTCGTTCAACGCCCCGGTCGGCGCTTCCAGCGCCGCTACCTTGCCGCAATCCAGACAGACTACCGATAAAGTCCGCTCCTGCCCGCGGTGGACCTGATAATAACGCTCGCCGCGGACGGCCCCCGGCAGTGCATCCAGCCAGCCCATCTCGCAGAAGATGGCGAGGTTGCGGTAAATCGTCGAAAGGTCGGCGCCCACGCGGGCCTGGCGGGCGCGCTTGTAAATGTCGTCGGCGGTCAAGGGCTCACCCGCCCGCAGGAGGATATCCACGAGTTTGCGGCGCGGCGCGGTGAGCCGGCAGCCCGAGGCCCGCAGGCGGGCGAAAATTTCCGCTCCGGTCATGGCGTGACCTCCACGCGCAGCGCCTGCGCCAGTTCCGCGCCGATGACGTGTTCCTGACGGCCGATCTTTAAGCGCAACGGCCCGTTGAATGGTGATCGGTTCACCAATTGGATCGGCGCGCCGGGGACGAGGCCCAGTTGCGCCAGATAGCGCAGCTTCTCGCCGTCGTGCGTCTTCACGCGGCGGATCACCACCTGACTGCCAACCGGCGCGTCTAACAACGGTTGGTCGTTCATCTCAGCCATGCGCCCGTCCTTCGTGGGGATGGGGTCGCCGTGCGGGCAGTGCGTGGGATATCCCGCCACCGCGTCCATGCGGTCTTCAAATTCGCCGCTGATGGCGAGCTCCAAAGGGTGCGCCTGCTCGTGCACTTCGTCCCATCCGAACCCCATCACCTTTACCAAAAATGCTTCGAGCAGGCGATGGCGGCGGATCGAGCGCAGGGCTTCGCGCTCACCTTGCGGCGAAAGCTTCACGTCCTGATAGGGGAGGTGCGTGAGCAGGCCCGCTTCGTCGAGCCGCCGCAACATGCGAGCCGCCGCCGAAGGCGAGACCTCCAGCCGTTCCGCCAGAGCGGAGGTAGTCACCCCGGCGGCGCTTCGCTCCAGCCGATAGATCTCCCCCAGATATTCGCGCATGACGGGGCTGATCTTCAAGGTTGACCTCCGATAACTTTCAACTCAATGCGTGTCAACATCGAAATTGAATTCTGACATTGACGCTCCGATTGGCAATAGTTATGATACCGCTAATGCGAATGACTTGCAATAAACTGACAAGGAGACTCCGATTTCGATGATGGCGTCCTCGAAAGTAATTTTGCTCGGATGGGTCTTGGTCCTCGTTGTCTCGGCGTGTTCGCCGGGAGCAACCGACCCCACCTCCTCCCCCCCTGTGTCCGGCGATTTGGTGATTTACTCTGGCCGCGCCGAGGCGCTCGTCCTGCCCGTCGTCGAAAAATTCAAGGCCAAATATCCACAGGTCAACGTGGCGCTCAAGGCCGGCAGCAACAGTGCACTGGCGAATGCGCTCCTCGAAGAAAAGGCCAACCCGCAGGCCGACCTCTTCCTCACCACCGAGGTCGTCACCATCCAGAAACTCGCCGGCGAAGGCGTGTTTCAATCCTACCTCTCGCCCGACGCAAAAGACCTTCCCTCCGCCTACCGCCACCCCCAGGGCCTGTGGACGGGCCTCACCCTGCGCGCGCGCGTCATCATGTATAACACCGACCTGGTTTCCGCCGCGGAAGCGCCCAAGTCCATCTTCGACCTGACCGACCCGAAGTGGAAAGGCCAGATCGCCGCCGCCGGCAGCGCCAACGGCTCATTCCAGGCGCAAGTCGCCGCGCTGCGCCAGCTCAAGGGTGAGGCGGTCGCCGAGGAGTGGCTCAAGGGCATGCTCGCGAACGAGGTAACGTTCTTCGGCGGGCACACCGACGTGCGTAAAGCCGTCGGCGCAGGCGAGTTCCGGCTCGGCCTCGTCAATCACTACTACTATCATCTGCAAAAGGCCGAGGGCAGCCCGGTGGGCGTGGTCTATCCCGACCAGGCCGAGGGGCAAATCGGCCTCATCGTCAACGCGACGGTGGCGGGCGTCATCCACGGCGCGAAACATCCCGCCGCCGCGCAAGCCTTTGTGGATTACCTGCTCTCTGCCGAAGGCCAGGAGCTCTTCGCTCAACTCAACTACGAATACCCGCTGCGCCCGGGCGTGGCGCTCCATCCCGAAGTCGCGCCGCTCTCCGGCTACCGCCTCGCTCAGCTTGATTTTGTCTCGGCGGCGAGTGAATTGGATAGCACGCTGGATTTGCTGGAAAAATTGGCCGTGCCATAGAACGTATTCCGGATGGCGTAATGGTCTTAGAAAGCGTCCTCAAACTCGCTCAAAGTCCGCGTCCTCGCGGACCCTTCGGCCAACCGCGGGGACGCGGTTGGGGAGCGTTTGAGGACAGTCTCTTACAGGATACGCAACACGCGACACGATGACCTCCACCCTCTCCCCATCGCCCAGGCCCCGCGCAGTCGGCGGCCTGCAAGGCTGGCTGGCGCATCGCCGCATCGGCCAACGCCGCCTCAACCGCACCCTGCTCCTCGCGGCTTCGGGCGTGGCCGCGCTGGTGACGACTCCGCTCGCCTACATCCTCTATCGCGCGGCCGCCGGCGGCGCCGAGACGTGGGCGCGCCTCTGGCAGACGCGCCTCGTCAGCCTCCTGGGCAACACGCTCGCGCTCATGGCTGCCGTCACTTTCGGCACGCTGCTCCTGGGGACAGCGCTCGCGTTTTTGGTGGAACGCACCGACCTGCCCTTGCGGCGCGCCTGGCGCTGGCTGCTGGCCCTCCCCCTTGCCATGCCCGCCTTCATCGGGGCGGTCGTCCACGTGGCCCTGCTTCGACCGCGCGGGGGGATCCTCCCCCGTTTCTTCGCCGACGCCTTCGGAGTCGCTATCCCCTTGCCCTCGCCCTTCGGCCTGTGGGGCGCGACATTCATGCTCACGCTGTTCATGTACCCCTACGTGTATTTGCTCAGCGCGGCGGCGTTTCGCTCTCTGCACGCCTCGCTCGAAGAAGCCGCGCGCTCGTTCGGCTACAGCGCATGGCGCACGCTCTGGAAAGTGACGCTGCCCGTCCTGCGCCCCGGCCTCACGGCCGGCGCGCTGCTCGTCGCGCTCGACATCCTGGCCGAGTACGGCACGGTCGCGCTCCTGCGCTACGAGACCTTCAGCGCGGCCATCTTCCTGCAGCTCAGCGGGCGCTACGACCGCGCGGCGGCCTCGGTGTTGAGCGGCGTGCTGGTCGTGCTGGCGATTGCGGTGCTGGCCGGGGAGATCCGCTTGCAGGGCCAGGCCCGCTTCGAGCAGGTGAGCAGCAGCTGGCGGCCCGCGCCGCGCCTCTCCCTCGGGCGTTGGCGCTGGCTCGCGTTTGCGTTCGTCTGTTTCGTCGCGCTCAACACGCTCTTTGTGCCGCTCACCGTCCTGGGCGCCTGGACGGTTCAAGGCCGGCTCGACGCCTCATTTGCGGCGAGCGTCTATCGCTCTTCGGCGCAAAATCTGTGGGGCTACGCCTGGAACAGCGTATGGAGCGCGGGCCTCGCCGCCCTCGCCGCCGTGATTCTTTCTCTGCCCGTCGCGTATCTTGCAGTGCGCTACCCGCGCCTCACCTCGCGCGCCCTCTCGCGCCTCTGCCAGGTGGGCTACGCGCTCCCCGGCGTCGTGGTGGCCCTCAGCCTGATCCTGCTCGTCAATCGGGGTCTGCCCTGGCTCTATGGGACGCCCCTCGTGGTCGTGCTGGCCTATGTCGTCCGGCACATGCCTCAGGCCGTGCGCGCCAGCGAGTCCGCGCTCATGCAAATCTCGCCGTCGCTCGAAGAAGCCGCGCGCAGCCTGGGCCGCCGCCCCGTCATGGTCGTGCTCACCGTCACGCTGCCGCTCATCTTCCCCGGCCTGCTCTCCGGCGCAGCGCTGGTGTTCCTCACCTCGCTCAAAGAACTGCCCGCTACCCTGCTCCTCCGTCCCGCCGGATTCGACACCCTCGCCGTGCGCGTCTGGATGGCCGCCGGAGACGGCGTCTACGCCCAGGCCGCCCCCGCTGCCCTGCTCCTCATCGCGTGCGCCGCTGTCCCGCTCGTCTTTCTCCTGCGGCGAAGCGTTCTACAATCATAATGGCTCATGAGGGTATAATTCCCCCATGCCCGCCCTCGAGCTCCTCTCCGTCCTCAAACGCTACAGCCTCGACGCGCCGCCCGCCGTTGATCATGTCTCACTGCAAGTGGAAAAGGGCGAAATCCTCAGCATCGTCGGCCCCAGCGGGTGCGGCAAGACTTCCACGCTCCGGCTCATCGCGGGCTTTGAGCGCCCCGATGCAGGGGCCGTTTCCATCAGTGGACGCGTGGTGGCCAACCACACCGTGTGGACGCCCCCCGAGCGGCGTGGGGTGGGCATGGTGTTTCAAGATCACGCGCTCTTCCCGCACCTCACCGTGCGCGAAAATGTGGCCTTTGGTATGCGCGGCAAACCGCGCGACCGCGCCCAAACCGACGTGGCCCACCTCCTGCGACTCGTCGGCCTTGCCGCCCTCGCCGACCGCTACCCGCACGAGCTTTCAGGCGGCGAGCGCCAGCGCGCGGCCCTCGCCCGCGCCCTCGCGCCCGAACCCGTGCTCGTCCTGCTCGACGAGCCCTTCAGCAGCCTCGACGCCGACCGGCGCGCCAATATGCGCGAGCAGGTGCGCGCTATCCTCCGCACCCTGCACGCCACCGCCGTCTTCGTCACCCATGACCAGGAAGAAGCCCTGTTCATGGGCGACCGCATCGCCGTGCTGAACCAGGGGCGCGTCGAGCAGATTGACTCGCCCGAAAAAATCTTCCACGCCCCGGCCACGCGCTTCGTCGCCGACTTCATGGGCCACACCGATTTCCTCCCCGGCGAGGTGACCGCCGACGGCATCCTCACCGAAATCGGCCTCCTGCCCCAGCGCGTGGCCCTGCCCCCCGGCACGGCGGTGGAACTCGCCATCCGCGCGGACGACGTGACCTTTGAGCGCGACCGCGCCTCGCGGGCGCGCCTGCTCGCGCGGCACTTCAAAGGCGCGCAAAACGTCTACCGCGTGCGCCTCCCCTCGGGGCGCTTGCTCCACAGCCTCCAGCCCCACACCCTCATCCTGCCTCCCGGCGCCCCCGTCCGCGTCTGGTCGAATGCCGGGCATCCCCTCGCATGCTTCCACGAAGGCAAGTTAGTTCCACCTATCGAATAATGCTAATCTCCACTCTCTCCCACTTTACCCTCCTCACCTTCCTCCTCTCAATCTTCAACTGCCCCAGCGCGCGCTCGAACTCTCTCGGCTCGCCACTGGTGAAATAGATCAACTCCCCGGACTCCTCACCCCCCTGCCCCTCTGCATTCTCATTGTGCCTGAAGTGATTGAGCAGAACCCGTTCGACCTGCCGCGCGACCGCTGGGGCTGGGTCAATCACGCGCACGGCCGGCCCGCAGATTTTCTCCAGCAGCGGGATCACAAACGGGTAGTGTGTGCAGCCGAGGACAAGCGCGTCAATGTTCTGCGCGAGCATCGGCTCGACCCATCCACGCAGCAGTTCTTCGGTCTCCGGCGTGTCCATCTTTCCCGTTTCAATCTGTTCCACCAGCCC
>DATDRS010000201.1:0-13862 GCA_035291605.1 Anaerolineales bacterium
CCCCCCCGCCCGCCACATCTGTTAGCCGCAAGTGTTGCTACTGCTCAATCCAGAACTGTTCTGGGTGCACGTTGCCGGGGCTGCCAGGCGCCCACGGGCCGAGCACACCGTACTCCGGCACATTGTGGAAATTGTTCTTGCAGACGACCGGCATGGGTTGGTCGCCGGCCGCGCCAATCACGAAGGGGCCTTCCTCCATTTGAATGCGGATGGCATCCCAGACGAGCTTGTGGCGTTCGTTGACGTCCGAGGTCTGCAACCCCTGCCGGAAGATCTCCTGAAGCTTGGCCGCCGGGCTGTCGGGCTCAGGCTCCCACCCCCGCTCGCCACCTGAGCTGTAGTACAGACCCTCCTGCGTGAAGGCGCGCGCGCCCTCGCCAGCGCCGCGAATGGGGAAAACCCAGTCCGGGTAGGTCCACAGGTCAACCTCCGAGGCGTGCGTGTTGCGCAGCACCCAGCCGACTCCATTTTCGCCGCGCAGGGCATCCTCAGGTGTGCCGCCGACGTTGTTGACGAGCACCTTGACGCCGATCTCCTCCAGCGTCTGCCGGTAGACCTCGTTGGCTTCTGTGGTCACGCGCTCGCCGCCCCAGAGGTTCTGGTCAATGACCAGGGTAAAGGGCTTGCCGCTAGGCAGGTCGCGGAACCCATCGCCGTCCTTATCCACGAAGCCAATCTCGTCGAAGAGAGCCTTGGCCTTGTCGGGATCGTACTCCGCATCGGCCGCCGCCCACTCCTGGAAGACCGCCTGGCCCTCGGGACTGGCGAAGTGCCACGCCTGTGGGCTGATGGTGAATTGCTGAGGGGTGCCGAGGCCGCCCCAGACGACGTCCACGATGCGCTCCCGGTCGAGCGCTACCGACAGGCCCTTGCGGAACTGCTGCATCCGGATGAGTTCACGGATCTCCTTGGACTCCGCGGACTCCGTGGCCGGATCGTATTCTTGCTCGTCGTGATAATCCATGTTGACGAGCCAGCCGGGCCAGGCGCCGGCGCCGTTCATCCAGCCCGGCACGATGCGGTAGTTATTGGCCGCCGCCTGCTCCGTTAACAGTGGGATATTGTTGGGGTCGTCGGTGCCGCGGAAGGTGCAGTCGTAGCTGCCCTGCGCCACCCGCAACACGCGCGTCTCCAGATCCGGCACATACTCAACCCGCAGCTGATCTATATACGGCAGCTGATTGCCCTCCGGATCCACCTTCCAGTAGTAGGGATTGCGCTCAAAGAGCCAGCTCACGCCCGCCTCATATTCCTTCAGGCACCAGGCCATCAGGCAGGGATAGCCGGGGACCTTGATCCAGTCATCTTGGAGCTCCAGGTCTTCATAGGTCTTTCCGGAGGTGTACGTGGGGTGGAACTGCTGGAGGAAGTGCTTGGGCTTCATCAGAGGTTCCCACTCCCAGAAGCCCTGGGCCAGGACAAAGGGCATAATCCACTGCGGCCTGTCAAAATGCAGCACCCACGTGTACTCGTCGGGGAACTCCATTTCGATAGGGTTGCCCTCTGTATCGCGCGCCCACCAGGGCACAGAAATCTTCTTGTAGTCCTCGTTCTTGGCCAGGTCCTCCCACCAGAACTGGAGATCCTCGGTGGTGTATTCCTCGCCGTCGGACCACTTGACGCCCTCGCGGAAGTGGAAGGTGATGGTCTGGCCGTCATCGGACCAGTCCCAGGACTTGGCAAGGCCCGGTTCATAGCCGGTGTAATCCGGCTTCCAGCGGACGGCCGGATCGTATAGTTTCATCTTGATGTTGCCCGCGCCGGCATCCCCCGTCACAGCGTTCCACGTCCCACCATACTGGCCAATCGACTCCACTGGCGCGACGACCTGCACATCACTTTCGTCAGGCAACCGCTCTTCCACCGCCGGGAGCGTGCCGGCCGCAACCATATCCGCCAGCATGGGCGCTTCGTTGTATTTGGCCGCTTCCACAGTCGGAGCGGCGGTGGGGGTCGCCTCGACCGCCACGATGGCCGGGCTGGTCGCCGTCGGCGCGGGTGGCTGCGTGGGGGCGGGTGTCGTGGCTGCTGGACCGCAACTGGCCACCACTAGCACGAAAATACTCAGAACGCTCAGAACGAACTGCGTCTTTCTCATGGCTTTTCTCCTCGTATCTCCTCCTAAAAGAAGCACTGTTAAGGGGAATCAGGTGATCCTACGGATGCTGTTCAGGTCGTTTGATCGTGAACCACCTCCTCTCCATGAGAATGGTGAGCCTTACTCCACGTGAATAAAAAGACCGGGCGCAACAGCAAGCACTTAGCCAGAGATGAAAGGTGCAAGTGCTTATGAAGTCTATCACCACCATCCCGGCTGTCAAGCGCAACATACCTGCTGATTAGTCACAAATGCTCCCCGTCCGCGTCCTCGCGGGCCGTCCGCGGGGACGCGGACGGGGAGCAGATCAGGATTATTCACAATGCTCCAGGCCCGCGTCCTCGCGGACGGGGAGCAGATTAGAATGCCGGATGTTTGGCGCGGCGCCCGGCGCGCAGGTGGGCCTGAAACGCCATGCTGAGCGCCAGAGACACCGCGCCCATAGACACCGAATGCCGGCCTAACGCTGCTTGTGCGATGCGCGTCGCCTGGAGGGACGCGCGTAAACTGCGCTGTTGGACGGCCTCCTGAACAGGCCCCAGAATAAACTCTCCCGCTTCTGCCACGCCTCCGCCGATCAGGATCAACCCAGGGTTGAGGAGGTTAATCAGGCTGGCCAGCGCGCTGCCGATGTGCCGGCCGGCGTCGCCCAACAACTGCTGGCTGATGGCATCGCCAGCCTGCGCCGCCAGCGCGACATCCCGCGCGGTGATCTCATGCCCTGGCGGCAGGTTGGCGAGCGCTGTGCGCTGGCCGGCTTTGACGACCATTTGCGCGCGCTGCGCAATGGCCCTGCCCCCGGCCATGGCTTCCAGGCAGCCGTAGTTGCCGCACTTGCAGGGGGGGCCGTCCTGGCTGATCGTCACGTGCCCGATCTCGCCGGCCGTGCCCAGCACGCCATGGTAAAGGCGCCCGTCGAGCAATATCCCGCACCCGATCCCGGTGCCGATCTTGATATACGCCAGATTCGCCTCCCCTTGCCCCGCGCCGAATGTCCACTCCCCCAGGGCGCCCAGATCGGCGTCATTGTCAATCATCACCGATCTGCGCCATTGCGCTTCCAGCCACTGGCGGATGGGGAAGCCATCCCAGCCCGGCATGATCGGCGGCGAGGAGACGATGCCTTGCGCCGCGACCACCGGCCCCGGGACGCCCACGCCAATGGCCCGCACCTTTTCCAGGCTGCAACCCGCTTGAGCCAAAGTCTCCGAGACCAGCCCACTCATACCTCTCAGGCAGACTTCCGGGCCGCTGGCGATATCCAGTTGATCTTCAGCTTCGCACAGGATCTGGCCGCGCAGGTCCGCGACGACCACCAGCATGTGCGAAGCGCCCATATCCACCCCGACGACCCGGCCGGCGTCGGGATTGATCTCCAGCACAATCGGGCGGCGCCCGCCGCGCGAGGCGCCGACTCCCCGCTCCAGCACCAGACCGGACGAGATGAAGTTGTCAACAATTGATGAAACTGTGGAGCGGCTGACGCTTAGTTGTTCGGCGATCTCGGCCCGCGAGATTCCAGACGGATTTCTCCGAATAAGGCCAAGCGCCGCGTCTTTGTTCAGGCGAAGAACAATCTTCTGATCTTCCTTCATCATACAAATCGTTTAGAGCGCGTCGCTCAGGGAGAAATCCATGTTTTCCGCTACAGTAAGCGAAACAACTGGTACGCATATACTAGCACAGCAGGGATATTTGTCAATAAGGAAAACAAAGTCAGTCGTGGGTAAGACCCAATGGTGATTGACTTCAATTCCGATTCATGTCATAATCTCGGCATCATTCTCCCCAGTTAGCTGGGGATATCTATTCCAAAGCTATCCTTTAGAAAGGAGGAGGTGGTGTCCAAGATGTGTAGTAGCAATAGCGCAAGCGCCGGGGCGCCCCTCCTCAAGTAGGATAGGGTGCTCCGGCGCAAACAAAAGGCCGTCCTCGCGGGCGGCCTTTTGCATTAACCACTTTCACCTGCCGGATCCGAAATTGAGCACGCCAAGCGCCCTACCCCTCGGGAAGCTCCCGCCAGAACTGCTCGCTCGGCTCATCAATCTTGATGGCCAGCCCGCCTCAGTCCTCGACCGTGTGATTGTCGGCCCAGGCATCGGCCTCGACTGCGCCGTCCTCGACTTTGGCGACCGTTATCTCGTCTGCAAGACTGACCCGATCACCTTCGCCACGGACGAGATCGGCTGGTATGCCGTGCAGATCAACGCCAACGACGTCGCCTGCTCCGGGGCCAGGCCGCAATTCTTTCTGGCGACGGTGCTGCTGCCGGAAGCCGCCGGGAATAGCGCACTCGCCGAGCGCATTTTTGCGCAGATGAAATCCGCGTGCGCGAGCCTGGGCGCGGCTCTCGTCGGAGGGCACACAGAAATCACGTATGGCATCGAGCGGCCGATCGTATCCGGGACGATGCTCGGCGAGGTGGCGAGGGAGCGCCTGATCACCGCCGCCGGGGCGCAGATGGGCGACTCAGTTCTGCTGACCAAGGGCTACCCGATTGAAGCGATCTCCATCATCGCCCGCGAGGTGAAACAGGCCGCCGATCAGTTTGAGGTGGACTTCATCCGGCGCTGCCAGGGGTTTCTGCGCTCGCCCGGCATCAGCGTGGTGAAAGATGCCCAGGTCGCGCTGTCGGCCGGCAAAGTCAGCGCCATGCACGACCCAACCGAGGGAGGCATCGCCGCCGGGTTGTGGGAACTGGCGGAGGCCTCCGGGCGCGGTATTGAGGTCGCCATCTCGGCCCTCCCGCTTTTGCCGGAGGGTGACCGGCTTTGCCGCGCCTTCACCCTCGACCCGCTCGGCTGCATTGCCTCAGGCGCGCTGCTTTTGACCACACCGGAGCCAGAGAAGATCCGCCTGGCGCTGGAGCAGGCTGGCATCCCCGCCTACGTGATTGGCAAGGTCACTGATGGGAAAGGCGTGAACCTGCCGCGCCCCGCGCGTGACGAGATCGCCAAACTGTTTTAGTGTAACTATCCGAACACAATCCCCAGCCCCCTGGCCGTGCGGACCGGCTCGCCGTTGGGATCAACGCGTTTAGGCACCGCCACCGCCTCGGCAATCGGGACATCCTCAATCCGCTGGCCGCGCAGCCCGACCATTCTGCCCCAGCCGCCGGCCGCCGCGAGGCGCACGGCCCCTGCGCCAAAGCGCGTGGCTAACCAGCGGTCAAAGGGGCTGGGGCCGCCCCCCCGCTGAAGATGTCCCAGGACCGTCACGCGCGTTTCGATGCCAGTGCATTTCTCAATCATGACGCCCACCTTGTAGCCCATGCCCCCCAGGCGCGGGACGTAAACCGCATCGCCGGCGCGTGAGAAAACCTGCTCGCCGCCCTGGGGCCGCGCCCCCTCCGAGACGGCGACGAGGCTGAACTTGCTCCCGAACGCCGAGCGCTGCTTAATTTTTTTGCACACCACCTCGATGTCGAAGGGGATTTCGGGGATGAGAATGACGTCGGCGCCCCCGGCCACGCCGGCGTGGAGCGGGATGAACCCTGCATCCCGGCCCATCAGCTCCAGCACCATCACCCGGTGGTGGCTTTCGGCGGTCGTGTGCAGGCGGTCGAAGGCCTCGGTGGCGACGTGCAGCGCCGTGTCGAAGCCAAAGGTAACGTCCGTCCCGCCCAGGTCGTTGTCAATCGTCTTTGGGACGCCGACAATCGGAAGGTTGAACTTGCTAAACAGCTCGTGCGCGATGCGCAAGGTGCCGTCGCCGCCCACGACGATGAGGCCATCCAGTCCCAGGTGATCCACGCCTTCCACGACCAGGTGCGACACGTCCTCGATCACCTCCTGCCCGTCTTTGACCGTCTTGCGCGCGAAAGGATTGCCCCGGTTGGCGGTGCCCAAGATGGTGCCCCCGCGCGGCAGGATGCCCCGGATGTCGGCCTGCGACAGGACGCGCGCCCGCCCGTCAATCATCAGGCCGTCGTAGCCGTCCTCGACGCCGATCACTTCACACCGGTACTCGTTGTAAGCCGTTTTGACGGCGGCGCGAATGACCGCGTTGAGGCCGGGCGCATCGCCTCCGCCTGTGAGGATGCCGAGACGTTTCATAGACATATCCTCCTGCATGAGCCGTGATGCGTGATACGCGCGTAAAGGTATCACGCATCACGCATTACGTTTTTTCTGCGCCAGGAGCGAGAGAAATTCAAAGACTAAATTTGCGGCGAGGATCGCCGTGATGTCTCCATGATCGTAGGGCGGACTGACTTCGACCAGGTCAAAGCCGACGAGGTCAAGCCCTCGTAATCCGCGCACCAATTGCAGCAGCTGATGGCTGGTAAAACCGCCCACTTCGGGCGTGCCGGTTCCGGGGGCAAAAGCCGGATCGGCCGCGTCAATATCCAGCGTGACGTAGGCCGGGCCTTTCGCCGTCTCATGGATGGCGGAGATCATGGCCGGGATTCCCATTTCGGCTGCTTCGTCCATGGTGATCACGCGGATCCCGAAATCACGCGCCTCCTGCCAGTCGCCTGCGCCGCTCGTCGGGCCGCGCAGTCCGATCTGGATGTAACGCCTGGGGTCAACCAGTTTTTCTTCGAGCGCGCGGCGGAACGGCGTGCCGTGGCTGTACGGGCGCCCCCCGAACTCCGTGTCCCAGGTGTCAGGATGTGAATCGAAGTGGACGAGCGCCAGCGGGCCGAACCTGCGGGCGTGGGCGCGAAGCAGCGGGAGACTGGTCGAGTGATCGCCCCCGAGCGCAATCACGGCGCACCCCGCCGAGAGGATCGCGCCCACTTCGGCCTCGATGTTCTGCATCGTGTCGCTGATCGAGGGCGGGATCACGTCCACGTCGCCGTAGTCCACCACCCGGAGCGCGTCGAGCGGCTTCACGGCGAGGGGATTGTTGTAGCCCCAGAGCATGAGTGAGGCCTCGCGAATTCTGCGCGGCCCGAAGCGCGCCCCGCTCCGGTACGAGGTCCCGCCGTCGTAGGGAATGCCGAGCATCGCCACATCCACGCCGGCCAGATCGCGCGTGACCGGGCAGCGCATGAAGGAAGTGATGCCGGCAAAAGGCTGGAGTTCAGAACCGTAGGCGGAGGTCGTGTTGGCAGACATGGAGACGAAGGTGGTCGGATAGGGGCGGTTACTCCAATTCGGTCACGACCAGATCATCAAAATGGACCTCGACGCCGGTGCTCTCGAAACTCCGCGCGAACAAGCCGATCTGCCCCTGGCTGAATGCTTGATCCTCGACTGAGTCGATGCGCACGCCGTCCACATAGAGCGACAGTCGGCCATTGCCGCAGTCCGCTTCGACCGAATACGAATCGGCGTCAAGTTCAATGCGCTCGGACTGGACCCACTGATTATCCTCCCCCGTCATAATGGTCAACTCGTCGCTTTCATATTTGGCGATGGCGTAGTAGCCGTCTACGCCGATGCCCATGTAATAGAAGTTCTGATCATCCTGATAGTTGCAGATGATCCCAAACGTCGGGTCAACGGCGCCGCCGACATTCTGGGCCTCCACAGTGATGTGCACATTGGAGATGTCGTCTGCCTCCTGCGTCCCCCAGACCAGCAGGTCGGTCTCTTCGATTTTGACGACATACTTGCCGTCCTGGTATTCCAGTGAGCTTTCGCTATCGGTTCCTGTCCCCCACCCGCTGCTGGAATCAGAAAAATCATCCTTCAACAACACTTTAGGGCCGCTGGGCGTGGGTGTGGAACTGCCGCCGCCGCACGCCAGCGCCGCGACAAGCAACGCCGCCAGAGGGACAAAAAAGAGATGGTTGCGCATGAGTTCTCTCCTGAGTGGGAAGCTGCGCCCAAAGCACAGCCAGTTTATGGCGTTCATTGTCGCACAAATAATGGCGACTAACAAAATTACTCTGGTACCGAAATACAACGGCGCCCCGCCGGAATATTCTGTGGAGCGCCGCCAGATCAGTGGTCAGTCTGCGTCCAAGAGGCGCCAGCCGTCAGGCCTCCAGGCCGTGCGCACTGAGGAGAGCGGCATCGCCCAGGATCGCCAGGGTTGGGCCGTCGGCGACCACGCGGCCCCCGTCCATCACGGCCGTCCGGGGAAACAATTCGGCGACCATGCGGATGTCGTGGGTCGAGACCAGCATCGTCTGTGGCAGGTCACGCAGGAGGTTAATCAGGCCGCGGCGGGCGCGCGGGTCGAGGCCGGCCGAAGGCTCATCCAGCACCAGTATCTCGGGGTTCATGGACAGGACCGTCGCGATGGCGATGCGCTTTTTCTCGCCAACGCTCAGATGGTGTGACACGCGCCCGGCGTAGTCGGCCATGCCCACGGCCGTCAGCGCCTCGGCCACCCTCTCCCGCACCACGCTCTCCGGCAGGCCCATGTGCAGCGGGCCAAACGCCACATCGTCAAACACGGTGGGAGAGAAAAGCTGGTCGTCCGGTTCCTGAAACACCAGTCCGACGGCCGCGCGGATCTTTCCGAGGTTTTCTTTACAAACCGGCAGGCTGCAAACGCGCACCTCCCCGTGCCCTTGCAGGATGCCGTTCAGGTGAAGCATCAGGGTGGATTTGCCGGCGCCGTTTGGCCCGACGAGCGCCACCTTGTCGCCCGGCGCGACGCTCAGCGTGGCGCCGCGCAAGGCCGTGCGGCCGTCCGGATAAGCAAAATGCAGGTCTTTGACTTCGAGGGTGTGGTGCATCTCAGAATAAGAACCCCACCAACAGCAGCATCGCCAGGTAAGTCACCCAGCCCACCAACACATTGCGGTCCATATCCGTCAGCGGTGGCGAGATGAGCGTTTTAATTTCGCCCTGAAAACCGCGCGCGACCATCGCCTCGTAAATACGTTCGCTCCGCTCGAAGGCCCGGAGCGTCAGGTTCCCCACCATGCCGCCGGCTACGCGCCCACGCCAGAGCAGCCCGCCCCCGCTCTTGCCCTCCCCCTGCCCGGAGCGGGCAGCCCGGGCGCGCAGGAGCCGCAGGGCCTCATCGGCAAAGACGAACAAGTAGCGATACATGAACGACACGATGCTCACCAGCGGTTTGGGCAGGCGCAGTTCGCGCATCCCCCACAACAATTCGTGGAACTGGGTGGTCACCGCCAGCAGGATGGCGACCTGCACAGATAGCCAGGACTTGATCAGAATGCTGAGAAAGCGGAGGCTGCCCTCGACCGTGATCGTCAGGCTGCTAAGGTGGGCCAGCGGCTGCCCCGGAACGGTAAAAGGCAAAGTGATCGCCGCTAGAGCAAACGGCAGGGCCACAAACGAGCGTTTGAGCGCGAATCCCACCCCCAGGCCGGACGCCTGCGCCGCCAAGAGCGCGCCCGCCAGCAACAACCCGTAAGGCAGCCACGCCCCGGCCGGCAGAATTGTCGCCGTCACAATGAACAGCAGGACGGCCAGGATTTTGGTGCGCGGATCGAGCCGGTGGATCAGACTTGTCCCGCGCCGATATTGATCGGCCAGGTTAATATGCAGCACGTTAAGCGTTGGCCCTGCGCCGCTGCAGGCGCGCTGCCAGGAAAGCGATTCCGAAGACGATCAGCGTCCCCAACCCGACCGCGGCGACCTTGGATACGCTTGGATCCTGGACGAGGGGGAGGCCGTAACCGGAGAAGATTTCGTAAAGGGGGGCCAGCGCGCGCCCGTCAAAGCCGAGATCGGCCGCCACGCGGTTCAAGCCATCGGGATCGCCCGAAGCCAGCGGGGATAACGCCGCTATCCCGAGGGCGAGGCCGAGGCCCACGGCTACCCAGCGCGCGCCCGTCTGGGCCGGCGCCGTCTCGCCGATGCTGAGCAGATCCCGCCGCGCGGCATAGAGGAACCCCAGCGCCCCGACCGTAATCAGGGCCTCGCCGAGGCCGATCAACACATGAGTTCCGACCATTGCAGGAAGCGCGATCTTGAGCGGGGAAGCGCCCGAGAGCGCAAGTTCAATCGCCGTCGCCGCCGCCCCCAGGAGGACCGAGAGCCAGGCGCCTACCGCGCCTGCGACCAGCAGGCTGCGGCGTCCTGCGCCCATCACTTTTCTCACGAGGCTGTACACCAGATGGCCGGTGAAGGCAGTGAGGATCCCCATATTGACGATATTGGAGCCGAGCGCCAGCAGGCCGCCGTCCTGAAACACAAGCGCTTGCACGCCGATGACGCTGGTCATGATGAGCACCGCCGCCCACGGCCCCATCACAATCGCCGCCAGCGTTCCGCCCAGCAGGTGGCCAGATGTCCCACCCGCGACGGGGAAGTTAATCGCCTGCGCTGCAAAGATGAACGCGGCCAGCACGCCCATCAGCGGAATTTGCTTTTCCCCTAACTGTCCGCGCGTCTGGCGCAGAGCATAGCCGATCGCCGCCGTGGCGAATAGCCAGCCGAGGCCGGCCACCGCGAGCGACAGAAAGCCATCGGGAATGTGCAGGTAAGCAACGCTGGGGTGAATCATGCTTCCGTTTCCTTTCTACTCACGTTGAATCTGACTCCCCTGCTGAAAGACATGGCCGGCGCAAGGCGCTGGCGCTTCTTAATTAGTCTTTGATGACTAAAGAACGTTTCACCCCTGGCGGCCCTGCTTCCCGCGCGCCGGGCGGCGCGCGTGCGCCCTGGCGGCGCGGCATTTCGCGCACAACCCGAAGAACGCGACGTGATCCATGTCAATCGCGAATTGAAGTTCGCGCTCAATCTTGTCGAAAAAGGGTTTCACCGCTACGTGGCTGATCTCGATCACCGCGTCGCAGTTATGGCAGATGAGGTGATGGTGCGGCGTCTGGCTGGCGATTTCGTAATACCACTGCCCCCCGATCCGTATGGCTACGACCAAGCGCATCTCGCACAGGAAACCCAGGTTGCGGTAGACCGTCGCCCGGTCCACGTGGGCGATCCGGGCGCGCACGCGCTCATAAATCTCATCCGGCGTGGTGTGCCCCTCCCCCTCACAAATAGCGTCCAGGATCAACTGGCGCTGAGGGGTTACCCGGAACCCCCGCGCGTGCATGAGCGCGGCGTAATCCCAATGCTGATGCGACATGGCCCAAGTCGTTATTGCAAATATTTGCAACAACCATTATAGGCCAATAAAGCCGATCCGGCAATAGCCCGTCCAGGATCGCCCGTTCCAGAAATCACAATGGTCTTTCTCCCTGAAGCCCCAGCGCCGAAACACAACAGGCCGCCGCATGTCGAGTGCGGTTTGTTGATTCACGGGATCCGTAGGGGTCGGCAGCTGCCGCCCCCTACGGCCGACCCCTACGGCGTGATGATCGGCCCGGTGTCCACGACTTCAAATTCTACGCCGGGCACCGTCTTGAGTTGGTTCAGGTCTTCGTCGTCCCAGCGCGCGTCGGGCGCGCCGCTAATGAACCAGGCCGAACCATTGTCGGCGACGATCATGCCGTATTGCTTGAGCGCCTGGAGGACTACGCGCGCTTGGCCGGTGAAACCTGAAATGTCGTAACCGGCTTTGAGCCGCAGGCGCAGGCCCATGGGAGGATAGTTGGGGTCGGTGATGGACGAGGCGTAGTGTGTGGCTGGATGGATGTAGGCGCGTTGAGTGGCCTGAACGGTGAAGCGCAGCGCGTGTTTGACTGCACCTGCCGCCACTTCGTCGTAGCGCGCGAGACCGGGCAGGATGGGCAGGCCCGCCGCGTCCGCCGAAGTCCAGCCCTCAGGGCGCAGCGCATTTGAATTCAGGTCGAAGACCGCGCCGGAGTCGGCGTTCCAGCCGGGGCCGACATATTCCGCGTTGTACAACTCATACAGTTTGCACGGACCCGACTGGAGGACAAGCACATGGCGGTCACTCCCTCCCTCAACTGGCGCGTTCGGCGGGACAGGGTACGGTCCTGGATCGCTTTCGCTGCCGTAGACGACGAAGTTGATGGGAGCCATGGGTTGATCGGCAGGAACGACGACGTACGGAATGCCGAACGGGCCGCCGTTCCAGTTCGCGCCAAAGTCGGCGTGCAGATACGTGTCTCCGCTGACGCCGATAATGTTGGCGATGAAATTGTCCGAATTCACGTGAACTGGGTAGTTAGAGATGTCGGTGTTCCAGGGATTATCAGAGGGAAACACCGCGCAGCCGCCCAGCACGGGGCTGCTCGCGCCGCGCATGACGAGCGGCAAGTAAATGGTGCTGGCATCCAGCGGGCGCGAACCGCCCTGGGCTGAGACCATTGGCCGGGATAAGAAAACAAAGACGCCGGCCAGCGAGGCAAGACGAACGAGGCGGCGAAAAGTGATGGGGTTCATGCGGCTTTCAGCGCATCGGCCAGGTCGGCATAGATTTTGATCCCGCCTGCCTCAACCTTCCACACCTGCGTGGCGAACCGCTCGAGGAAGTAACGGTCGTGCGCAATCACCAGCGACGTGCCTTCAAAGTTGGTCAGCGCCTGCTCGAACCGTGCGCGCGAGGCGATGTCGAGGTGGTTGATCGGTTCGTCGAGGATGAGAAAGTTGCGGCCCTGCACGACGAGCACAGCCAGCGCCAGCCGCGAGCGTTCGCCGTAACTCAGCCCGGCGACGGGCGTGAACACGTCGTCGCCCTCGAAGAGGAAGTAGTGCAGAAAATTGCGGAGGTCGGTTTCGGATTGGCGCGAGAACTGCTGGAGGGTGGTGAGCGCGTTCAACTCGGGGCGGAGCAATTCCTGTTCCTGAGCAAAGTAGCCCAGGCGGACGCCGGCCCCCAACCGGACACGTCCGGCCAAAGGTTCCAGCCGCCCCGCAATGGTCCGCGCGAGGGTGGTCTTGCCTGATCCGTTCGCGCCGACGAGGGCCGCGCGTTCCCCGAACCGCAGGACGAGGTTGAGGCTGCTCAATAGAGGCTTGTCGTAGCCGACGGCAGCCTCTTCGAGCGTCAACACATCGCGCCCGCTCGCCGGAGTGTCGTCAAAGTCCATTTTCATCTGCCAGCCGAGCCTGGGTTTTTCCACGCGCTCGTCGGTCATCAGCCGTTCGAGGCGCTGCTCAATTTGCTTCGCCCGCCCGACTGTCCCGGCGCCCCGGTTGGCGAAAAAACCTTTGGCGAATTTGTCGCTCGTGTCAGCCTTGCCGCCTTTGCGGAATTTGGCGATGCCGCGCAGGTGCTGGGCCGCGCCTTTCAGCCGCGCGATTTCTTCCCGCTGGTCGTGGTAGGCCTGCCACTGCTGGTCGCGCTCGCGCTGCTTCTGATCCAGATAATCTGAATAGTTGCCCGCGTAGCTGCGGACGCCATGCGTGACCGGGTCGAGCTCGAGGATCTGGGTCACGGTGCGGTCGAGGAAGGCGCGGTCGTGCGAGACGACAAGCGCCGCGCCGCGAAAGCGGGCCAGCCAGCCTTCGAGCCAGAGGAGCATATCGATGTCGAGGTGGTTGGTCGGCTCGTCGAGCAAGAGCAGTTGCGGATTGGAAAGCAGGACGAGCGCGAGCGCGAGGCGTGTTTTCTGCCCGCCGCTGAGGGAGGCGACGGCAGTCGAGCGCGGGAGGCTGCCCAAGCCGAGGTTCGCGAGGGCGGCCTCGGCCCGCCCGGGGCGGGCATTTTCACTGATCGCCTGCAACCGCGCAAGGGCCGTTTCATATTTTCCTAAAACAGCGGCGTCTTGTGGCGACTGAGCGAGCACCGAAGCCAGGCGCTCGACCTCGGCTTCGGCGTGCGCGAGGCTGCCCCGCACGTCGTCGAGGCAGGATTGAATGGTCGAGCCGGGAGGCGCCTCGAAGCCCTGGGTGAGGTAGCCCACGCGGAGGCTGGGCGCAAGTTGAACGCTGCCGGAGTCGGGCGTCTCTTTGCCGGCGATGATGTGCAGGAGCGTGGTCTTGCCCGAACCGTTCGGGCCGACCAGGCCGATGCGCTCGCC
>DATDRS010000202.1:0-11465 GCA_035291605.1 Anaerolineales bacterium
TACTTGAACGTTGACACTGCCCTTTACCGCTTCCGCGTGCTCAATGGCGCCAGCGCAAGGCTCTTCAAGATCGCCCTTAACAACGGCGCTCCGTTTACCTTGATCGGCAACGACGGCGGTCTACTCGAAACGGCAGTCCAAGTCAGCCAGATCGAGTTCAGCCCTGGCGAACGGCTCGATCTGCTCGTAGACTTCCGCGGGCTATCGGTCGGAACCAAGGTCATGTTGCAGGACCTCAACGCCGGGTGGAACCTGCTTGAGTTCAATGTAACGCAAGGTGTCACTGACAACTACGCCATCCCAACAACGTTATCCACAATCACGAAGCTGTCTAACCCGGTGACTACGCGCTCGTTCAGTTTCGACGGCATGACCCGTATCAACGGGAAGGAGTACGACCTGAACAGGATTGACTTCCAGGTCCCCTTCAGTCAGACCGAGCTCTGGCGATTCACGACAAACGGCAACGCCCCCCATCCGGTCCATATACATGGCGCATCCTTCCAGGTGCAGTCGCGCACTGGCGGGCGCGGGCAAGTCTTCCCATGGGAGCGGGGCTGGAAAGATACCGTTCTCCTCAACGATCGCGAGACCGTCGGGGTCCTCATCCGCTTCGACGGATATCGAGGTCGGTATCTGATCCACTGCCATAAGCTCGAACATGAAGACCAGGGGATGATGTCTAACTTCGAGGTCATCTAAGCCTTTCGTGTGGTGCAACGCGTCGGCCGCCGGGTGCCCGGCGGCCGATTGCCTCCACCCGAGGCAATCTCCTCCCCCGCAGGGGCGGCGCGCCTCCTACCTACCCCCAGGGGTAGGCTGCAAGTCTCCCCCCAGGGATATTGGGCAAAAGCGGTCTTTGACGGAGAATGGGGGCAGCCTTGAAGCTGCAAGCATAGCACCGGGCGTAACGCCCAGGAGGTTGCCATGAAGATTTACATTGACCGCACCCACTGTGATCTCTGCCAGGCCTACTGTGACCGGCACGTGGCCAAGCTCATCCGCTTCCCGCTGGGCGAAGACCGCGCGTGCATTCAGGCGCTGGAGGACGACGGCCTGTCCACGCTGACGCTCGTCGTGAAGGACGGCGAGGACGAAATAACGCTTGCGTTGGACGAGAAGGATCGCGAGATCGCCGCCGTGGAAGGCCTCTCGACCTTCCTGCCGTGGGCGTCGTGAAAAGTTTCTTATTTGTAGCGGAAAGGAAACCCGGCCATGAAAGTCACGATTGACCGCAACCTGTGCACGCACGTCCTGCCGGAATGCGAGCGCTGCTTCGCCCGCTTTGTGCGCAACCCCCAGGGCGAGGACCGCCTGTGCATCACGAAGTACGTGGAAGACGACGACCCCATTTTGTACCTGACATTGAAGTATGACCAGGAGGAAGAGGAGTTTGCGCTCACGCCGGAGGAGCGGGCGTTGATCGCTACCGATGGGTGGTCACAGTTCGTGCATGTCCAGCCGACGTTTTATCGCGCCTGAGTAAACAAGACGGCGGCCCGTTGGCCGCCGTTTTTTTATTCCTTTGCCGCTGGCAAGGCGGTGGAGAACTGCGCTCCGCGCCCCGGCGGACTCTCCGCCCGGATGCGCCCCCCGTGCGCCTCGACGATGGATTTGCCAATCGCCGGGACACTGCCTATTGAGTGTCGCCAAAATTTTTGAGTCCTGCTTGACACGGCCCGGTGGCTGTGCTAATCTCCAAACACACGCCCCGCCAGAATGAGCACGTCAACGCCGCCTTCCTGCGCCGCCCACCCTGCCCCGCGACATCGGGAGGCAGTGGGCGGCGCGTCTTTTGTCCGCCAGGCCAGGTGGGCATGACGGGTCAATTCGCCGGTCAGGTCGTCCTGGTCACAGGCGCGTCGCGGGGCATCGGACAGGCCACGGCCATCGCGTTCGCCCGCGAGGGCGCGCACGTCGTCGTCAACTACCGCTCCGACGAGGCCGGAGCGCAAAAGACGCTCGCGGACATTCAAGCCGCGGGAGGGCGTGCTGCGGCGCTGCCGGCCGATGTCGGCCAGGCGGCGCAGATCGAGCAGCTGGTCGAGCAGGTGGAGCGGGAGATCGGCCCGATCCACGTTTTGGTGAACAACGCCGCCGCGTTCAACCGCAAGACCTTTCTCGACGTGACTCTTGCCGATCTCGACGAAGTCTGGGCGACGAACGTGCGCGGGCTGTTTTATTTGAGCCAGCTCACGGCGACACGCATGGCCGCCCGCCGGCAGGGGTGCATCATTCATCTCAGTTCCATCCTGGCTCAGTTGGCCGTCCCCTCGCGCACGGCTTACTGCGCGGCCAAAGGCGCGGTGGAGAGCCTGACGCGCGCGATGGCGCTCGACCTCGCGCCGCGCCGCGTCCGGGTCAACGCCGTCTCGCCGGGGCTGATCCGCACCGAGGCGCTGCTGGCCGGGATGTCCGACCCCGAGCGGCAGGCCGCCGTCCAGGAGTACATCCCCGAGGGCCGCTTCGGGGAGGCCGAGGAGGTGGCGCAGGCAATTCTATTCCTTGCCTCCGACGCGGCGCGTTACATCAACGGGGTGGTGCTCTCGGTGGACGGGGGTCTGGGCGCCCGCGAGGCCGTGCCGCACCCGCCCGGACCGCCTCCCCGCTGATTCACCGCATCAGACAACCGGTTATGGACATCAAAGACTCAGTCCTGATGATCACCGGCGGCGCAATACGGGTCGGGCGCACGCATGCTTTGCACCTCGCCCGCCGGGGGGCGCATGTTTCGTTCACCTACTTGCCCGGTGAGCCATGGGAAAAGACCAAAGCGGAAATCGAGGCGCTTGGGGTGCAGTGCCTGGCGACGCCTTTGGACGTGCGCGACCTCGAAGGCATTCGGCGCTGGACGGCGGCGACGCTGGGACGCTTGGGGCGGATTGATATTCTCATCAACAACGCCTCGCCCTTCCTCTATAAGCCTTTTCTGGAGTTGACCGAGGCCGAGTGGGATTTGAGCGTGGACGTGAACGTGAAAGCCGCGTTCTTCTGCGCGCAGGCCGTCGCGCCGACGATGCTCCGGCAGAAGCGCGGCGTGATCGTCAACGTCACCGACCTGTCGGTCTATCAGGTATGGCCCGGATACGCGCATCACGCGGTCGGCAAGGCCGGGGTGGTGCAGCTCACGCGCTACCTCGCCGTCGAGATTGGCCCGCACGTGCGCGTCAACGCCATCGCGCCGGGGCCGATCCTCCTGCCCGAAAACTTCACGCCCGCGCAAACGCAGGAGGCTATCGAGCGGACGCTTGTTAAACGCCTCGGCTCGCCAGAGGATGCTGCGGGACTCGTCGCCTTTTTGATCGAGAGCGATTATCTGACGGGCGGCGTGTATTTTGTGGATGGCGGGTCAGCGCTCATATGAAGCTGAAAAGGAGGAGAAAGGAGGCACAGGTTTGCCAAGTTAGTTTTAACACCGGGCTCGACCGGCAGCTATAGAGATTAAGAAAATGATTTTGACTCGGCGTCAACGGATACGAAACCGCTTCGCGTAAACGGATTTGCCGCGCACTATCCGTTTATCCGATGATCATCCGTTGACGCCAGACTCAAAAAGCAAATCTTAACCTCTATAGCCAACTACGGAAAGGAGGCTACCCATCAAGATCAACGCCATTTTCAGCGCTTCGGAGATAGCCCATTCATTAGTATTAGCTTCACTGCGTCGGAGGAGGATCCGCAAATGTCTACTGAAATGCCGAAAGGCGAAAAACGTGAAGTAACTGGATTGGGCGCGGTGGCGATTGGCGGCACCCCAGTGGCCTATGTCGCCATTATGGCAGCCATTGTCGTCGCCTTCGCCTTTGTCCCAGCCTCAATTGTGATTGGCGGAGCGGGCCAGGGGTGGCCGGCCCACGATATTCTGCACCCGCTCATCGGGTTGCTGCTCGGTCCCATCGCCGGGCCGCTTGCTTCAGTGGTCGGCATCTTTATTGGGAATGCCCTTGCTCCGTATACCTCGCTTGGCCCATGGGCCATGCTCCTGGGCGTAATGTCCTCGTTCTCCGTGGGCATGGCTGTGCAGAAGGGCAAGTGGTACTGGCTGGCGCCATGGGTCATTACCCTGATCCTGCATGTCGTCTATTTCTTCCAGGCCTCGGGGCAGGGCGTTGGAGTGGCGTTATGGTTCTCCAACACCTTCCTGATCACCCTCGGGCTGATCCTGATGGTCATCCCGCAAGTGCGCCGCTGGGCCGTGGAGACGATCCAGAGCAGCAGTGTGAACTGGCAGATGGGCGCGGCTCTGTATATCCTGTTCCTCTTCGGCTCGACGGCAGGGATTCAAGCCCCCTGGGTGATCTGGTACGCGCAGAGTCCGTGGCCGCCGGAAGCATGGCCCGGCATCGTGCCCGCTGTTCTGCTGGAGCGCGGCATCTTTCCGCTCATTGGCGCATTGATTGGCCTGGGCGTCATCGCCGCCCTCCGCCGGTCAGCGTTCGTCAAGCCTAAAATGGCGGGCTACTAATCCCAACGCTCGATACGTCTGCGTTTCGCGCCACACAGGGCGTCAACATCTGGAGGTCCCTCGGCTGGGGCCTCCAGGTGTTGATGGGATGCTCATATGGCCGATGACATCATTGTCATCAAAGACTTTTCGTACAAGTACCCTGGCGCACAGGACTTCGTACTGAAAGACCTCAACCTGCAGGTCCAACGCGGTGAGTTTCTCGGCGTGATGGGTCCGACCGGGGCGGGCAAAACCACTTTCTGTCTGGCGCTCAACGGCATCGTCCCGCATTTCTACGGCGGCGACTTTTACGGTTCGGTGACCGTGGCCGGCCTGGACACGGTGAAGCATCCGACCTACCAGTTGGCTCAGCATGTCGGCATGGTCTTTCAAGACCCAGAGATCCAGTTGACCGCGCCGACCGTCGCCGGAGAGGTGGCCTTTGCGCTGGAGAACATCAAGACGCCCGCCGGAGAAATTAAGCGCCGCATCTCCGAAGCCCTGCGCGCCGTCCGTCTGGAGGGCATTGAAGATCGGCACCCCCACCAGCTCTCCGGCGGGCAGAAACAGCGTTTGGCGATCGCCGCCGCGCTCGCTTTGCGTCCGGAGGTCATGGTGTTCGACGAGCCGACCTCTCAGTTAGACCCGGTGGGCGCCAACGAAGTATTTGCCATCGTACGCGAACTGAATCGCACGCAGGGCATCACGATCATTCTCGTCAGTCACGCCAGCGAGGAAGTAGCCGAATACGCGGACCGCGTGATGCTCCTGGCCGGTGGGCAGTTGCTGGCCGAGGCCCCGCCGCCCGCCTTCTTCCAAAACCTCGATCTTCTACGTCCTCACGACGTGCGCCCCCCGGAGGTGACGCACGCCTTTCAGGCGGCGTTCCACAGCTCAAGGCATGTGGCCGCACTGCCCGTTACCTTGCGTGAAGCCTTGCTTCAGTACGATTCAATCAAACCGCATCTTTCATTTCAGCCGGTGACTTACCCCGATGGTCGCATGCCCGCCGCTCCCGGCGAGGTCGTGATCCAAACCCGTGACCTGCGTTACCGGTATGAAAATGGCCCGGAAGCTCTCCAGGGCATTTCGCTCGATATCCACAAAGGGGAGTACATCGCTATCGTCGGGCAGAACGGCGCGGGCAAGTCCACCCTCGTGCGGCACTTTCTTCACCTGATTACAGCCACCAGTGGGCAGGTCAACGTGCTGGGTAGGGAGGTGACGACTTACACGGTCAGCGAGCTGGCCCAGCGTATTGGCTATATCTCCCAGAATCCGGACAACCAGATTTTCTGCGACTCGGTCCGGCGCGAGGTGTCGTTCGCGCTAAAGAATCTGCAGTTCCCCCCCGGCGAAATTGAAGCGCGCGTTCAGGCCGCCCTGCAGGAAATGAAACTGGAATGGGCCGCCGATCATCACCCTTTGACCCTCAGCAAGGGAGATCGCAGTCGCATCGTCATCGCCGCCATCCTTGCCATGAACCCGGAGATATTGATTTTTGACGAGCCCACGACAGGACAAGACTACAAGGGCGCGCGGGCGATCCTCGACCTCACCCGTGAACTCCACCAGGCCGGCCGGACGATCGTCATCATCACCCATCATCTCTATTTGCTTCCCGGTTACGCCCAACGACTGGTCGTGATGGGCAAGGGCCAAGCCCTGCTGGATACATCGCTGCGCGAAGGGTTTTACGCGACGGACATCCTGCGCGAGACTTTCCTGACGCCGCCGCAGGTGATCCAGTTCGCCGAAGCCATCCAGCCGCCCGGCGGACCGGTCCTGAGGCCCATCACCGCCGAGGAACTGGCGCTGGCCGTGACGGTGCGATAGGAGGCTCCGATGCGCCCCATGTACGTGGAACGAGTCTCAAAGCCATCTTTCTTCAGCCGGTTGGACGTGCGCACCAAATTGCTGTTCATGTTCCTCGTGCTGTTTCTCATCCTGGTTTGGGAAAACATCTTCTACCAGATTGGACTTTTCCTCGTCGTGTTGGCGCTCGCGCTCTCGGCGCATTTGGACCGGCGCCAGATTCAGCAGACCATCCTGCTAATGGTTCCCTTCATGGTCTTTTCGGTGCTGATCCAGGGCTTCTTCAATATCATCGGCAGGACGGTGATGATTACGCTCTTCGTGGTCCCCCAGTGGGTGCCGTTCTTTGCCGGGCCCGTCACCCTCTACTGGGAAGGCCTCGTGTTCGGCTTAATGGTGGTCTTCCGCTTTTTGTCGCCCCTGCTGACCATGCCGCTGGTGGTGCTGACGACCGACATCAATGATCTGGTGCTGGGTTTAGTCAAGATGCGTGTCCCTTATAAAGTGGCCTTCATTTTCTCCATCACGCTGCGGTTTGTGCCGTTTATCTTTGGGGAAATTGACGCGATCATGGAAGCCCAGCGTCTGCGTGGGCTGGCGTTGGAGAGGATGAGCTTCTTCCGACGCATCCCAGTGTTCGCCAGCCTGGCGGTGCCGCTCATCATCGGATCACTGCTCAAAGCCCAGACACTGGATGTGGTGCTCCAATCGAAAGCCTTCTCTGGCAGCCCCGACCGAACCTATATGACCGATATCCGCTTACGCCCTATTGACTATGGCATCATGGTCGGCGGCGTGGCATTTTTCATCGGCGCGGTCATCATGCGCCTCTTCTTCGGCTGGGGCGCTTTCATCGCGTGAGAGGCAAATCCAATGGTCAGGCAGACTCTCAAAAACATCGAACGCATTACGCCTCGCCGGCGCGCTGGGCACAGCCGTGAAACTTCTTACCATCCAAAGATTCGCGCGCTCGTCGAACGGCAGGCGCGAGCCTGGGAGCGCAACGACTTTGACCTGGCCGCCGGAGATTGGCTCTCCGCCGGTGTGCTGACGGCCCCCGGCGGCGAGTGGCGCGTTGACCAGCTGCGCGCGGCGATGGCCGAATTTCACGCCGGCTTCGCCGATCTGGTCGTCGAGATCAAAAACGTCTTTGCCTCCGCCGACGGGCGCAAGGTCGCCATTGAGTGGGATTGGACGGTCACGCGCCGCTCGGACGGGGCGCGCGGCACGACCCAAGATGCCATCCTCGTGGATTTGTCACGGGGTAAAATCAAATCCTGGCGCGAATACTTTGACCTGTCAGGCTCAGTGGAAGGAAAGGCCTAGGGATGGTTGTCGAAATTCTACGCTTCATCACCCCTCCCGAGCTGCGCGACGAGTTCATCGAGCGCGATGCTGAAATCTGGACTCCGGCGCTTGCGGCCCATCCGGGCTTCGTGGACAAGGAAGTCTGGGCCGACCGGCAAGATCCGGGCCGCGTCACGATCATGATCCATTGGGCTTCATGCGAGCAGTGGAAGCAGTTCCCGCGCGACCTCGAAGAACAACTGGACGCGCGCATGCGGCATCTCTACACCAGCTTCAGCAGCGAAGAGTACGAGGTGCGCAAGCTCTGAAGGGTGATCCTCTTGGGGATACCGCGTCCGGGGCAAAGAAGTCGGCGGTCAGCCAATAATAACCCTTCGAATGGCGAATATCACTCCCCTTTGTCCATTTCGCGCGCGCCAGTGATCACTTCCTGTATATGACATTGTTCACTCCCGCTTTCCCGCGAACGGCCTTAGACTACATTCAAAAAGAGGAATATTCTAGGCTATGTCCGCCGCCCTCTCTATCTACGATATTGAAGCCGGGTTGTTTAGTGCTCTGGCGCACCCAACGCGCTTGCAGATTCTGGAGTTGCTGCGCGGCGGGGAAGCCTGTGTCTGCCACATTCAAGCGGTGCTTGGACAGCGCCAGGCTTATGTCTCGCAGCAATTGATGACGCTGCGCGATGCAGGCCTGGTCACAAGTCGTAAGGAAGGCTTGCGTGTCTATTACCGGCTGAGCCATCCGAAACTGTTCACCGTGCTGGACGAAGCGCGGCGCATAGCGCGTACACAGGCGCGAGGGCGTCCGTTGGCTGAAGTTGCGCTCACCCCGCCGCATGGGCAGTGCTACTGTCCACAGTGCGCAAGTTCACCATCCTAGTTCGGAGAACCGGGTGCGGCGTGAGTGTTGTCAGGAAGGAGGCTGTCATGTTGGACATCAAAGTGCTGGGCACCGGCTGTGTGGGCTGTCTCAAAATGGAACAACTGGTCATCGAGGCCCTGCAGGCGCTGGGTGCGCGTGACGCCAAGGTAGAACTGGTCACCGAGGAGCGCATGATCGAGTACGGCCTGCTCGGCGACCGTGCGCCGGGCCTGCTGATTAACGGCAAACTGGCGTGGGCCGGGTCGGCGCCGACGAAAGAGCAGGTGACCGAATGGCTGCAGCACGCCCTCGCCTCAGCCCCGGTGTGAATAGCGAAATCCATGCACATCCTCACTTTACTCGTCGAGTTGCTGCAAGGGGGCCTGGGCAGCCTGGCGGCCTATCTCGCTGCACACGTCCTGCTTTGCCTCGTGCCCGCTTTCTACATCGCGGGCGGGATGACGGCGCTGATCCCGAAAGAATCGGTCACACGCTTCCTCGGCCGCAACACCCCCAGGTATATCTCGTATCCGGCAGCGGCGTTGGCCGGTTCGGTGCTGGCGGTGTGTTCCTGCACCATCGTCCCGCTCTTCGCCGGCATTTACAAGAAAGGCGCGGGGTTGGGGCCGGCCATCACCTTCCTGTTCTTCGCCCCGGCGGCGAACATCCTGGCCCTGGCCTACACGGGCGTCACTCTCGGCCCGGACCTGGCGTTCGCTCGTCTCAGCCTCTCGCTGGCCTTCGGCGTCGGCATCGGCATGATCATGGCGCTGATCTTCAGCCGCGCCGACGCCGCGCACGATCAGGCCGCCGATGCGCTCTTTGCCGGGCAGGGGAAGATGCGTCGCGCGACGCTGGTTTTCCTGCTGACGCTGGCGGCGCTGCTGCTTTCCGGAACGCTCAAGGTTAGCCTGCTGACGAACACCTATGGGCAGGTCACGCTCCCCATCGCCGGGACGGACCGGTTCCAGTCCGCGTTGCATCAGCTCGTCCCGTTTGACGCGAGCAGGGGTGAAGAGGGCGTGACGGTTCAGGGCGCTATCTTGATCGGCCTGCTGATCCTGATTGGCGTCACGGCCTGGCGCGGGCTGGAGAACATCCTCGAAGGCTTTACCCCCTGGGCGTGGACCGCGCTGGGGCTGGCGGCGTTGACCCTGCTGGTCGCCGCCGTTCAGATCGTTGCGCACGAGGGAGGGCTGGACGTCCTCTTTACCGGCCGCTTCTTCGGGGTGGCGCTGGCGCTGCTCACGCTCGGATACCTCGCTCGCTGCCGGTTGGCGCTGCGCGAAGTCCAGGCATGGCTGTGGGAGTCGTGGCGCTTCGTCAAACAAATCTTCCCCCTGCTCGTCGTAGGCGTGTTCGCGGTCGGCGTCATCCGGCAGCTGATCCGCCCGGAGTGGATTGAATCGCTCGCCGGGCGCAACACCCTGCCGGGCAATCTGGCCGGGGTCGTCTTCGGCGTGTTCATGTACTTCCCCACGCTGGTGGAAGTGCCCATCGCCAGCATGTTCCTGAGCTTGGGCATGCACCGCGGCCCGCTGCTGGCCTACCTGATGGCCGATCCCGAGCTGAGCCTGCAAAGCATCCTGATCGTCTCCACCATCATCGGGCGGCTCAAGGCGTGGACCTACGTGGGCTGGGTGGCGCTGTTCAGCGCCCTGGCCGGGCTGATTTACGGCGCCTGGGTGGACGGCGCGAGCGCCTGGCTCATCCTGATCTATCTGGCCACGGCGCTGGGCGCGCTGGCCGCCGTGCTCTATGCCGTCAATCGGCGCATCTACGCTGCGCCCCTCGCCGAGGCCAGGAAACCTTAGCATCCTGATTTGGCTCTCGACATCGCATGGAGGTCACTATGCTCACGATCAAAATCCTTGGTTCCGGCTGCGCGAACTGCAAGAAGGTCGAGGCGCTGGCCCGGCAAGCCGTCGCCCGCCTGGGCCTGCCGGCCGAGTTCGTCAAAGTCACCGACTACGGCGAGATCATGCAGTATCCTATCCTCTCCACGCCCGGCCTGGTCGTCAACGAAAAACTCGTGTGCGCGGGCCGCGTCCCCAGCGAGGCGGAAATCACGACCTGGCTGGCAAACGCGCTGGAGGTTGCCTGACATGGCAAACACACACGTCTCGACCTCCGCCCGGAGCGGCGCGGCCAATATCATCGGGCAATTGTCAACGCTCGACCGTTTCCTGCCCTTCTGGATTTTCATGGCGATGGTCGCGGGCGTGCTGCTGGGGTATCTCTTCCCCGGCGTCAAGGAAGTGTTCAATGCCCTGAGCATCGGCACGGTGTCCCTGCCCATCGCCATCGGCCTGCTGTGGATGATGTACCCCGTGCTGGCGAAAGTGAAGTACGAGGAGCTGAGCAAAATCACCGGCGCCATGAGGCAATTTGGCGTCTCACTCACTCTCAATTGGCTCATCGGCCCGGCGATCATGTTTGGGCTGGCGTGGACTTTCCTCCCCGACCTGCCCGGCTACCGCACCGGTCTCATCATCACCGGCCTGGCGCGGTGTATTGCGATGGTGCTCATCTGGAACATGCTGGCCGGGGGTGACAGCGAATACTGCGCGGTGCTGGTCGCGCTCAACTCGGTCTTTCAGATTGTGATGTACAGCCCGCTGGCCTACTTTTATCTGGTCATCGTGCCGGACTGGTTCGGCGTGCCCGGCACAGCCGTGGACATCTCGATGTGGGATATTGCCAAAAGTGTGCTGATCTTCCTCGGCCTCCCGCTGGCCGCGGGCGTCATCACGCGCTTTACGCTGCTGCGGCGCAAAGGCGCGGAATGGTACGACACGCGGTTCATGCCGCGCCTCGGCCCCACGGCCCTCGTCGGCCTGCTGTTCACCATCGTCGTGATGTTCTCGATGCAGGGCGACAAGATTCTGGCTCAGCCGTCGGACGTGCTGCGCGTGGCGGTCCCGCTGGCAGTGTACTTCGGGCTGATGTTCGCCGTCTCATTTGCACTATCCCTCGGCTTCAAGTTCCCCTACGAAATGGCGGCCACCCAATCGTTCACGGCGGCCAGCAA
>DATDRS010000203.1:0-2202 GCA_035291605.1 Anaerolineales bacterium
GGTCTTCTGCTCGGCGAGGACAGCCTGGATGTCCTCACCGTTCAACACGATGCGCGTGAAGGCGTCGCGGAAGACTTTGTTGAAGTCGCCGCCCCTGCCGCCCAGGCCCTGAGGCAGAAGCGCCGGAAGCGCATCGGGCGCGTTGATCTGTTTGGTCACGGCCTCCCCTTCCAGCTTAATGCCGGGCGAGACGAATCCGGGATAGTCCACATTCGCCACCGGGAAGAAACCAACTTCACGTAAGGTGGTGATCTGCGCACCCGGCTGCGTCAAGTAGGCGATCAACGCCTCGGCCCCAGCCTGGTTCGTCGTGGTGGCGGGGATCGCCAGCCCGGCGAGGACGGGCATGAACGCGCGACCCTTCGGGCCGGCCGGGACGGGCAGGGCCACGAAGTCGTCAGGCTTGTTCTCAAATGCATCCCTCAAGCGGGCCACATGGTCCCAAGCCACCCACACTTCCTCTGAGAGCAACGGTTCTTGCATGAAGTTGTAGGTGGTGGATTGCGGGTGGACATACGGCCACATGCCCACCAGCCACTGCCAGCCCGCCGCCGCATCGTCGCCGGCGAAGGTGGTCACGACACCGCCGGAATAGGCCGGGACGAGGAAGCCCTGGAAGAAGCGATGCAACAGTCCCTGCTCGCCAGCCGGGAAGCCGAACTTGGCCTCGCCGGTCGCGTCGAACACATTCTTGGCCCATTGCGCATACTGCTCATAAGTGAGCGCGTTCAGATCCGCGCCAGCGGGCAGGTATTCCAGCGCCTTCTTGTTAGCCGCAACAATGTAAGTGGCCTGCATCCACGGCACGTAGTAGGTCTGGTCCGTGTTCAACTGCGCCACGTTCCAGAAGGCGTCCGGGATGCCGCGGTCAGCCAGCGCCTCGCGCAAGGCGGTGAGGTCTTGTAGTTGCTCGGCGGGGGCCATGGTGGAGAAGTTGCCGTGCAGCGCGCCCAGTACGTCCACCGTGCCTTTTCCGGCCCGTACTTCGGCGGCGATGCGGTCGTGGAATGGCCCCTCATCTTCGGGGATGAACTCTACCGCGCCGGGGAAGTCGGCCAGGATCACACCGCGCACTTTCTCGGCTTCCTGCACCGGGCGGAGTTGCGTGGACAGCCACACCAGGCTGCCATAGTTGACAGGCGTCGAGGTGACTTCGACGAGGGTCTCAACCTGCTTGGTGACCTCGACCTGCTTGGTGACTTCAACCTGCCGAGTCACTTCCACGGTGACTGTCTGCGGCCCGCACGCGCTTAGCAAGAGGCTGGCGATCACCCCCAACCCCAACACGCCAAGCCAACCTTTAGGATGATATTTCATTGTTCTCCTCCATCTCTTAGAGTAGGTTTGTGAGCCAATCCAAAGAGCACGCAGCATGTCGTATTGCGGACGATCACCTCCTTTCCCATCCAGGCCAGCTGAGTAGCCAGATCCGAGAAAAATAACCGGCTGACTCGGATTGCGGCCGGCGCGAAGAAGGCCAGGTAGACTCCTCCGGCGTTATGCTCCAGTGGACCCGCGCACGATCAGCTCAGGCTGGAGCAGAATGTGCCGCTCGGCCAACGGCTCGTCGGTGATGAGCGCCAACAACATTTTGACCAGCCGCCGCCCGATCTCGTACACCGGCTGATTGAGCGTCGTCAGCGGCGGCTGAGTGTGCGCCGCCTCCTCGATCCCGTCGAAGCCCGCCACAGCCAGATCGCGCCCGACGACCAATCCGCGTTCATGCGCCGCACGCATCGCCCCAATCGCCGTCAGGTCGTTGACGCCGATGATAGCGGTGGGCCGATCTGGCAGCGACAGCAAGCGATGCGCCGCTTGATAACCGCCGTCGCGCGTAAGATGGTCTTCCACGATCAGCGATTCATCAAAGGCGATCCCGGCCTCGGCCAACCCGGCCCGATATCCGGCGAGCCGGTCGGCTTGAAAGTAAAGCTTGGATGGCGCAGTTACAAAGGCGATGCGCTGGTGTCCCCGCTCAACGAGGTGGGCGATGAGCGCTCGCATTCCGGCGGCGCCGTCCACCTCAATATAAGGAAAGTTCAGCGATAACCGGGTGCGACCAAAAGCGACGAATGGAAAACCGGCTTCGGCCAAGAAGCGGACACGCCAGTCGTCGAGCCGCATGCGGGCCAGCACGATACCGTCTACCCGGCGGCTCTGAATCCAACGTTGATAAGCGATTCGCTCCGCCTCGTCATCGGG
>DATDRS010000204.1:0-27557 GCA_035291605.1 Anaerolineales bacterium
GCGGCATCCACCTGCAGATAGCGGACTTCGACGTAGCGGCCTGAGAAAACCCGGCTCTCACCCCAGTACGAGTCCGGCGGGGCCATGTGTTTCCAGGCATTATTCACCCGGCGGTAGAACTGCGGCAGCGCAAAGGTATAAACAGCCCCATCCGGCGCGCGGTATTTGCGCCTCACGTCCGCCCGCACGGCATTGGGGGCGATGGGCGTGACCGAGAGGGACTCATGCATCCCGGCGACCGGCCGCAGCAGGCCGAGCGGCAGCGGGGCGGCGAGGCCGCGCTGCGCCAGCCGGAATTGCGCGCTGCGCCAGCCGCTGTCCCCGGCCTCTTGCAGCCGCAGGAGCCGGTCGGGGTTGCGGGCGAACGCGGCCTGCTCTTCCGCGAGGACGACCGACCTGATCTCGCGCCACGCCTGGTAGCCGTTCCAAAGCGTGAGCATGCCTGCGCCTAGCGCGGCCCCCGCGATCACGAGGCCGGTGATCCACATCATGCGCCGCGCGGTGCGGGCGGAGAGCGCGGCCTTGTGGCCGGGCGGCCTGGAGGAGGCCGGGGGCGGCGTCGGCTCGTCCAAATCCGGCGCGTGAGTGACGGTCCAATCCAGCAAATCGGACGGCGATTCTTTCACGGCGCGGGATTCCAGATGACCCTATGACACTGTCCACTGGCCAGCAATTCCGGCTTGGCTGCCTCGCCCGGCTCGGCCAGTAGATGCACACCTTTAGAGGTCAGAAAAACCAGGGCGTGGCCGGCGGGCGACCAGGCAAAATCCCAGGCATCGGTCAGGAAGGCAGCCTGCTCTCCCCGCTGCACGTCGTAGACGGCCAGCTTTTGCGACTCGGTGAAATCGTAGAACGAAGCGGCCAGGTACCTGCCATCGGCCGAGAAACCAACCTGATAAAACATGCTCCGCTGATCCGCCAGTAGTTTCAAGTCGGAGCCATCGGCGTTCACCATGCCGACCCAGCTCCAGTTCCGGCCCGGGCTCATGGCGGCAAAAGCGATGGGGTCGCCGGCCGGCGACCAGGCCAGCGCAGCCGAGGTGGCGTGCTCACCCCTGCCGAAGTCGTCGCCGCTCACGATTTCGCGTATCGCGCCGCTGGCGGCGTCGGCGACGCGGATGGAGAAATCTTCCTCCGATGCAAAGCGGGCGTAGGCCAGCGCGCGGCTGTCGGGCGACCACGCCGCGACGGCGTCGGAGCGGGGCGGAAAGGCGAAGCTGTCGTCCAGCGGAATCATCCCCCCGCCTAAAGCGGGCATCAGGCTGATTTCGGTCCAGACGGCTTGGGGATTGAGCGGCATGACGGTGACGACGGCGGCGGTGGATTTATCAGGCGAGAGGACGTAGGCCTGCACGTCGGGGAAGGTGGGGAACCGGCGGTCAGAGTGGGCGACGTCGAGGATTCGCAGGATGGGGTGATTTTCGGGGTCACGCGGCCACTGAATGGAGGCCACCGCTGTATCGGAAGCCCAATGAACTGCGCTCCACATCGCCGCCGGGACGAGGCTCACCTCGCCGGAGGCGAAATCCACCACGACCGGCTGATCGTGGAGATAGAGCAGCAGCCGTTCGCCATCCGGCGACCAATCGGCAAGGTAAGAGCTCGAGAACTGCTCGGTGAGGAAGTAGGTCAGCCCTGTGTCGCCGAACGAAAAGACCGCCGGGCCGTTTTCGCAGCTCAGGGCCAGCTCACGCGGGGCCGTCGGACGCACTTCGACGTGAAAGGCGTTGGCCGCCTCGGTCTCCAATTTCGCCTGAGCGGCTTCGACCGGAATGCTCAAGGCTCTGGAAAGCCAGGCCGCCGGGTCGGGCGTTAAGCGCCCGCGCAGCGCATTGAACAACGCGCTCTCGGTTTCAGATGGCTGCTTCTGTTCCGTCGTCAACCGGTTGACGATGGCCAGCGCTTCGCGCAAAGCCTGCCGCTGTTCGGGGGAGCCGCGCGGGTCAAAATTCCAGTCCCATAAGTTTTCCGGCGGAAAGGGGAGGGAGGTGGTGCGAACGTCCAGGATGGACTCCGGCTCGATGCCTGCCCGTGCGGCGACGCGCGCGACGAGCGCATAGAAGTAAAGGTTCCGGCTGAGATCGAGGCCGGACTGGTCGAGGCTGAGATAAGCGGCGGTCTGCATGAGGACTTGCAGCGCGACTGCGCGCCTATAGAAATCGGCGCTGGCGGCATCGGCGGGGTAGCCGACGGCGGTGGAGGCCGGCAGGCGCATCAAATCGTCGCCCACTGAGTGGTGTAGGGAGGGCGCCAGCACAATATCGAACAGTAGTGGTTCGTCAGGTAGCGAGGCCGAGGCATGCGCGGCAGTGCTGTTCGCGGGCGGCCAGGCCTCACCCGTCAGGGAGAGGGTGAAGTGAAACTCGGGCGGGCACGCTTCGCGCCAGGTGGCGCAGGCTTGTGTAATAGTCTGCTCGACGAGCAGCGCCAGGTCTTTCGCACGGGCCGCGTCTACCATGTAATAGCGCACTTCCAGCCGCGGGCTGTGAAGCGATTTCATCTCGCCCTGATAGGCCTCTGGCGGCGGGATGCGTTTCCAGCCGTCGGGCGAGTAGCGGTAGAACTGCGGCAGGTTGAAGGTGATGATCTCGCCTCGCGGTGAAGTGTATGGTCGGGTGACGTCGGCCCGGACGATGTTGGGCGCGAAGTGGGTGAGGCCGGCGAGGCGCGTGGCGCCGGTGACCGGCTGCAGGATCGCCAGCGGTGTGGGCGCTGACCATCCGCGGATCATCCAGCGCACCTGTGTTTTGGTCCACTCCGAAGAGTCGTCCGCGACCAGTCCTCTGAAGTAATGGATGTCGCGCTCGGCGGCGGCAGACTCTTCGAGCACAATGATTTGCTCGATCGCGCTCCGGGTTTGGTATTCGTTCCACAGCCAGAACAGGCCCAGTCCGAGCACCGCCCCCACGATCACGCTGCCGGTGATCCATGCGATGCGCCGCGCGGTGTGTGGAGACAACGCGGGTCTATGGCCGGGCGAGGCAGGCGCAACCGGGTGTGGCCCAAGTTCGTCCGCCTCCGGCGCGTGGGTGACGGTCCAAGCCAACAAATCGGAAGGGGATTTGCTCATCGAATCGGGTTCCAAAGGATGTCGGAGCAGCGCTGGTCGCTGAGCTTAATCGGTTGGACGCGGCGGCTGCCCGGTTCGGTGATGTAGTAGAGGCCGTCGCCAGCCAGAGTGACGATGGCGTGGCCTTTTGAAATCCAGGTGTAGGCCCGGGTGTTATTGAGCGTGAGCGACGCGCCGTTAGCGGTATTATAGATTACCGTCTGCGGGGCCAGGCCCCCAAGATGGCCCCAGAGGACGAAGGCCAGGAAGTTTCCATCCGCCGAAAAGGCCAGTTGTTCCAGGTTGATGGCCGACTCTTTCAGCGTGCTCCGCAAACGTCCATCGGGTCTGACCAGTCCGAGCGTGAACCAGTCTCTGGCGTCGTTCCATGCCACGAACGCCACCAGGTCGCCGCGAGGGGACCAGACGGGTTGACTGAGATAGGGAAAACCGGACAGCGCCGCCGGGGACAGGAGTTCGTACGTCGGCGGCGCAAAGGTGGTCGTCGAGCCGGGGATGACCAGCCGCTGGCCGGCGAAGATGCTGTTGGGGTCCGGGAGCGAGTTGGCGGCGAGGAGCGCCTCGACGCTCAAGTTGAATCTGGCGGCGATGCCGGTCAGAGTATCTCCGGCTTTGACCGGGTACGTGCCCGGCGGCGTCAGTTCGGCCAGGCGCAGCGCGGCCGAAGTCCCCTGCGCGTCGGGTTGGACGTAGGCCAGCGCCTGGCCGTCGGGCGACCACGCGGGCGACAGGCCGTCGTCAACCGGGGTCAGCGGGCCGCCCAGGGCGGACGTGAGGGCAATTTCCGGGTTGTTCGGGTCGTCGTCAAATCTCACCACGGCTGCCATCGTCCTGTCCGGCGACGGGACATACTCGGGGACGCCGGTCAAGGAGGCCGGCAGCCAGGCCGCATTGGCGGTGTCGAAGAATTTCAGTTCATATTGGGCGGGATCAAACTCGCCGGGGGCCTGGTTCGAAAGCGTGGGGTAGGCCACCACCGTGTTCGAGACCCAAATCTCCTGGCCCTGCAGCGTCAGGAATTCGTCGGGGAGCGGCGTCACCCGCCGGGAATCGAAGTCCACGACGGCAAGATGATTGGGCAAGGCGACCATCAGCCGCCGGCCATCGGGCGACCACGACGTGATCAGCGCGTCGGCGTAGTCTTCGGCGAACAGAGGCTCGGGTTCTGCCGTATACCGGGCGCCTAACAGCGCGCCGGTTTCGCACCCCAGGACGAACTCGTAGATGGTAGGGTTGGTCACGCGAAGCCGGTAAGCGTCTGCGACGGCGTCAAAAAGCCGGCGGCGCGTGTCGCCGGGCGAAAGCCCCAGCCCGGCGCTCAGCCACTCTACCGGGCCGCCTCTTTTCGAGCGCAATCCATGCAGCAACCTGATTTCGGCCTCGACCGGCTGCCCCGCCAGCAATTGATTCAGGACGGACAGCGCCCCCTCCAGAATCTCGCCCCGTTCGCCGGGTGTGAGCGCGGCGCGGGAAGACTCCACCTGACGCCAGTCCCACAGGAGCGCGGCGTTGAACCGGGAACCGGGCAGGCTCGTGCGCACCTGCGGCGGCTCGAGGCCCAGCTGCACGCCCATGCGCGCTGCCAGCGCATAGAGGAATGCGTTATGGGTCTGGTCGAAGGCTTGATAGCGCGTGAGCTGCACGGCGGCCTGCGTGAGCACCTGAAGCGCGAGCGCGCGCCGGTAAAAGTATTTGCTCCTCTCGTCGGCGGGGTAGCCCGTGAGATGCGGGAGGGGCAGGAGGAGGGCTGTGTTCGATTGCCATTCGGTCCGCGAGGCGGCGAGCAGATTGAACAGCAGGGGCGCATCGCGCGGCCAGGTCTCCGTGGCGACATCGGCGTAACCGTTCGGCGGCAGATCCGCGGTGAAATAGAGGCTGAAGCGCAGATCAACCGGGCAGGCCCACGCCGCGCAGGCTTTCGCCAGCGCCTCGTCGAGGTAAGGGGCCAGGTCTTTTTCGACGAAGGCCGCGTCAACCGTGTAGTAGCTGATGTCGAGATGACTTCCGTGATACTGGCTGGCTTCGCCCCAATACGCCGCCGGAGGCGGGCGGCGCTTCCACTGGCCGTCGGCGTAGCGATAGAACTGCGGCAGGATAAAGGTGAGGCTTGCCTGGTCGGGGGCGATGAATTGATGCGCGACGTCAACCCGCACGACGTCGGCGGTGAAGTTCTCGACGGATTGGATTTCTCCCGCCTCCCGGACGGCGTACAGCGGTCCGAGCGGGAGCGGCGCGGCCTGGCGGTTCTGCGCCCACCGGGTCTGCGCGGCAGCCCAGCGGGGGTCGCCAGCGTCAATCAGCGGCGTGAGCCGCGCCACGTCCCCGGCGACGGCGGCCTGTTCTTCCTCCCGGACGACCTGTCTGACCTCGCGCTGGATGCGGCCGTGGTTCCCCAGCGTGAACGCCGTCAGCGTGGCGACCGAGGTTAGCATGAGGCTGCCGAGGATCAACCACGTCACCCGCGAGATTTTATGATGCGTCTGCGCCGGGTGAGCAGGCGCAGTGGGCTTCTCCGGCTCTGGCGAGGGTTCGTCCAGGTCGGGCGCGTGGGTGATGGTCCAGTTCAGGAGGTCGTCGGACAAAAGCGGCTCCTGCGACAAAATGCCTTACGCAGTTCAACCACCGGGACACTGAGGGCACGGAGAAAAAATTGTAAAACTCTCCGTGAACTCTGTGTCTCCGTGGTGAACGCCGACAAATGAACTGCGCAACTCTAACACAATGGGCAGGAATGACAAGCCGGAGTTGCCCCTGGAAATATACCCCGACCGGCCAGAGAAGTTCCCCCATGTGGTCACTGGATTATATTCAGATCAGGCCGTCGAAAAACTGCGTTTTGCCTATTCTTTCCCGCCTCTTGGCATAATGTCTCTGCTATAATCTCTCGCATGTACTTCGACGAGGCCATCATCACTGTGCGTTCGGGGAACGGCGGCAGCGGGGCTATCCACTTCCGGCGCGAGAAATTTGTCACGCACGGGGGGCCGGATGGCGGCGACGGAGGCCGGGGCGGGGATGTCATTCTCGAAGTGATTCCGACGCTCAACACGCTGCTCAGTTTCAAGCACAAGACTGAGTTCAACGCCGAGAATGGCCGAGACGGCCAGGGGCGAAAGATGTTCGGCAAGTCCGCGGCGCCTCTGCCGATCCTGCTCCCGCCCGGGACGGTCGTGCGCGACGCGGATACCGGCGAGTTGCTTGGCGACCTGACCGAGCCAGGCCAGCGCCTCGTTGCGGCGAAGGGCGGGCGCGGCGGGCGCGGCAACGCGAAGTTCGCGAGCTCCCGCAACCAGGCCCCGCAGGTTGCCGAGAAGGGCGAGCCGGGCGCAGAGCGCCGCCTCAAGCTCGAGCTTAAGCTTATCGCTGACGTCGGCATTGTGGGCGTGCCCAACGCGGGCAAGTCCACGCTGCTCGCCTCGGTCACCGCGGCCCGGCCCAAGATTGCGCTGTATCCCTTCACCACTTTGCAGCCCAACCTCGGCGTCGCGGAGCTAGACGATCACCAGACGCTCATCCTCGCGGACATCCCGGGGCTGATCGAAGGGGCGCACCTCGGCACGGGGCTGGGCTTCGACTTCCTCCGGCACATCCAGCGCACGCGTGTGCTTATTCATTTGCTCGACGGCGCAGGCGCGGACCCGCTGGCCGACTTCTCGCAGATCAACGCCGAGCTCGCGCTCTTCGACGAGAGCCTGACGCGCAAGCCGCAGATCGTCGCGCTGAACAAGATGGACCTGCCCGACGCGCAGGCGAAATGGCCCGCCGTGCAGGCCGAGCTGGAACGGCGCGGGTACGAGGCGATGGCGATCTCGGCCGTGGCTCAAACGGGCGTGCGCGACCTGCTGTACCGCGCCGCGCAGAGGTTAGCCGAAGCCCCGCCGCCCTCAACGGCTGAGGGTATGCCCGTGTACCACGGCCCGAAGGACGAAGCGGACTTCGCCGTCACCCGCGAGCCGGACGGCGCGTTCCGCGTGCGCGGCGCGAGGATCGAGCGGGCCGCGAAGATGACTTACTGGGAATACGACGAAGCCGTTCAACGCTTCCAGCAGATCCTCGAAGTGCTCGGCATCCGCCAGGCCCTCGCCGACGCCGGGATCAAGGAAGGCGACACGGTGTACATTGGCGAGTATGAGCTGGAGTGGAGCGATTGACATGCATCAGACCGTTCTCTTCGACGTAGCCGGTCCCGGCTTGTTCATTGTGCTCGGCATTGGCGCGTTAATTGCGTTGGGCTTTGTGGTGCTGGCCGAGGCCGTGACCCTGCGCGTGATGAAGTGGGGCACATTCCTGCGTTCGCTGCTCGCTTCGTTCGTCATGAACGCCGTTTCAGGGATAGCGGGCATTTTCATCGCCTCGCTGATCAGATCCCTCGGCGTCTTATGGTGGCTGTTGGCCTATGCTTTATCCGTCGCCGTCGAAGGCGGGGTGCTCATGCTCATGAACCGGGGGCAGGCCCGGCAGAACTGGCAGGCTGCGCTCGTCGCCAATG
The DNA here is from genome assembly GCA_035291605.1 of Anaerolineales bacterium. Taxonomy (GTDB): domain Bacteria; phylum Chloroflexota; class Anaerolineae; order Anaerolineales; family UBA6663; genus DATDRS01. Next base: position 7,560 of record DATDRS010000204.1, read on the forward strand.
CCGTCAGTTACCTCCCCCTAGGCTTGTTTTTCATCCTCGCCAGTTGATGAACCTCAGACATCGCCTCACACTCCTAATCACGTTGGGCCTGGCCCACGGCGTTTCGGACGGGTCGGCGGGCCTGTTGCTTGGGTCGCTGACGCACACGCTGCCTCTCGCCGAGGTCGGCGCGCTCGTCCTGCTGTACAACGGCCTGGCCTTCGGCGGGCAGCCCGTCGTCGGTTTGATCACGGACCGGGTCCAGCGCCCGCGCGCCGCCTCGCTGATCGGCCTGCTGCTGATGTGCGCCGCCCTCCTGCTCGCCCGCTGGCCGTGGGCCGCGGTGAGTTTGGCCGGGTTGGGGTCGGCCGCGTTTCACGTGGGCGGCGGGGCGCTATCATTGTGCGCGACCCGCGCGGGCGCGACCGGCCCCGGCTTTTTCGCTGCGCCCGGCGTGCTGGGGCTGGCGCTCGGCGGCGCGCTCGCGGCGGCCGGGCATATCGTCGTCTGGCCGTTTTTGCTCCTGCTCGTCGGGTTGGGGATCGCCGTCCTGGTTCAGCCGCTGCCCGCTCTGTCGTACACGACGGAGGTCTCGGAGCCGCTCCTTGAAAATCACGACCTGATCATGATCGCGCTGCTCACGGCGATTGCGCTGCGCTCGGCGGTCTGGTCAACTTTTCAATTCGTGCTGGCGGGCAATCTCCCGGCGCTGTTGGCGCTGGCTATCGCAGCGGCGATCGGAAAAATTCTCGGCGGTGTTCTCGCCGATCGGGTGGGGTGGCGGCGCTGGACGGTGGGCGCTCTGCTGGTCTCTGCGCCGTTGCTGGCGATTGGAAGTCACCGGTTTGAGCTGTTGCTTGTGGGCGTGACCCTACTCCAGTCGGCGACCCCGGTGGCGCTGGCGATGACCGCGCAACTGCTCCCGCGGCAGCCGGCGACGGCCTCGGGCCTGGTGTTAGGGTTGGCCATCGCGTTGGGGGCTGCGCCGCTCATCGGCGATATGGGCGCGGTGATGAGCGCACCGATCAGTCTGGCAGTCATCACCCTCCTGGCCGCGCTGGCCTTCTGGCTCGCCGGCCCCCGCCTGCGGGTTGCGCCCACGTGAGATTTGGCATCCTGGGCGGCACGTTTGACCCGCCGCACTTCGGCCATTTACTCCTCGCCGAGGCCGCCCGAACCCAGCTCAAGTTAGACAGAGTCTTGTGGGTGGTCACCGCCCATCCCCCACATAAGTGGGACAACGACCTCTCGCCCCTTGCCGACCGTTTAGCGATGGTCGAGGCGGCCATTTCCGGCGAACCGGCCTACGAAATCTCGCGCGTGGATATTGACCGCCCCGGCCTGCACTGGGCGGCAGATACGGTCAGGCTGCTGGCGAAGCAATTTCCACACGACGCGTTGATTTATCTCATGGGTGGGGACTCGCTGCGCGACCTGCCGACGTGGGGGCGGCCGATGGAATTCCTATTGTACTGTTCGCTCGGGGTGCTGCGGCGGCCGGGCGACGCGATTGACCTGTCCGCGCTGGAGCAGAAACTCCCCGGCCTGGCGGCCAAAGTAGAATTCATCGAAGCCGCGCCGCTCGCAGTCGCCTCACACGAAATCCGGCGGCGCCTGCAGCAGGGTGAATCCATCTCCGGCCTTGTCCCGGAACCCGTCGCGCGCCTCATCCAAGCCCGCCGCCTGTACCGTTGACCAATCTCCAATCGCCAGTCTCTCACCTGCCCACTCTCACCTCTCCTTTCCCCCCATGCCCACCTCCCCCGGCTCTATCCCGCCCAACTACTCCGAAGCCCTGTACTGGCGGATTACCCAGCAAGATCGCCGCCTGGTCGTCACGAATCTGCTGTCTGTGCCGCTCGCCCTCGCGGCCGGTTTCCTGTTGACGATGTTCGGGGTTCAATTCGGCGGGCTGCTCCACATGAACACGCTGGAGGTCACGCCGGGAGGCTTGCTCATCCTGGTCGCCGCGATTTTCCTGACGTTGCTCCTGCACGAATTCGCGCACGGACTGGCGATGCAGTTCTACGGCGCACGCCCGCAGTATGGTTTCATGTGGCAGGCCGTGGCGCTCTATGCGACTGCGCCCGGTTATGCTTTCACCCGCAATCAATATCTCGTCGTGATTCTGGCCCCGCTTGTAAGCCTGAGTGTGGCAGCCATGGTCGGGATGAGCCTGTTGGCCGGGTCGGGCGTCGTCGTGGTGCTGTTGATCTGTGCGACGCTCAACGCCGCCGGGGCCAGCGGGGACGTCTGGATGCTGACCATCGTCGCCCGCTACCCGCCGGAGGCCTGCGTGATTGACGAGCGCGACGGGATGCGGGTATTCCTCCCGGCGCCGCAAACCCCCGATTGAAGAAGAAACCCGGTTTCTCCCTCCGGGAAACCGGGCTTCTGTTCTCAATCCTCCGGGTCGCTCAGTGGGCGTCGAAGGCGGCAGAGGACTACCGTCCGCCCCGCCAGGGCGAGGCGACGGGATAGAAAAACTGTCGGATTGTGCGACGTAAGGGCCTTACTTCTTGCGCTTGGCCGCCTTCTTCTTCTTGGCTGCCTTCTTCGCCGGTTTCTTGGCGGCTTTCTTGGCCGTGGCCTTCTTCTTCGCCGGCCTCTTCTTCGCCGCGGGCCTCTTGGCGGCTTTCTTCGGCGCGGCCCTCTTGGGTTTGGGGGCCGCGGCCGGCATTGGAGCAGGGGCCGGAGCGGGCGCCGGGGCCTCAGGCGCAGGCATGGTCGGCTCGGTGGTCGGGGCGGGCATATCAGTCATGGGGTTTCCTCCAGGGTTTATTGTGACTTGGAGCGCGACTTTTCAGTCGTCGCCTTTTTCACTTTAGTCCTCTTCCGGGGGGTGGGTTTAGTCTTGGGTTTGGCCTCTTCCCTGGGTTCATGGGCTTCGGAAGCGTCCGTTTTGCGCATAGCCATTACCTCAGATGGGCCTTCGGGTGGGGTGGCATCGCCTGATTCGGCCTGAGATTCGGTAGTGGGCTGCGCCTCGGGTTTGGGAGGCGTCCAGCCAGGCGGCGCCGCCCGCCGGATCTGGTCCATGGATATCTTTAGCATCTGGCGGCAGCGGGGACACCGCTCGTCGTGGTGCTTGGCCCCGCTCGCGCTCGCTGTCGTCAGCGCCGCCTCGATCATGTCCCGGCCCAGCGTGAAGCTCCAACCGCATCGGTAACAACGGACATTCATCGCGTGACCTCACTGTGCTGGCCTTATATAGCACAATCAGTGTAGAAAGCAAGTTGACAAATGACCGATGTGCTATCTGCGATCGGCTTGCTGCGAGGCAATGAGGATGCCGACGAGAATGAGCGCGCCGCCGAGGACTTTTAAGACCGACGGCGTTTCACGCAGCAGGAAGAGAGCGAGGATCGTCGAGCCAATGGGTTCACCGAGCACCGTCACGGCCACGAAGGTGGCGGGGAGATATTTCAACGCCCAGTTGAACGCGGAATGCCCGATGAGCTGCGGGATCAATGCCAGCAGCAGAAACCACAGGTACGTCGTAGGGGCATAGCCCGTCGCGGGCAAACGCGCGGCCAGCATCACGGCCATAAGCACCACCGCCGCCGAGCCATAGGTGAGCGAGATATACGTGATGAGAGACATCGAGGCCCGCAGCTTGCCGCCGATGACGTAGTAGATGGCGAACGCGACCGCGCCCGCGAGGGCGAGCAAGTCTCCGATGAACGCGCGACCCCGCACGAATTCGCCCAGGGGCGGGCAGCCCGCGAGGGAACAAGTGTCGCTGAGGCCCACACTCATCCCGCCGATGAGGGCAATCACCATCCCGATCCCGATCGCGCGCGAGGGTCTTTCGCGCAGGAAGACCGCCGAGATCAACGCGACGAACAGGGGCGCGGTGTTGACGATCACCGCCGAGCTGGCGACGGTGGTGTAGGCAAGTGAGCTGATCCATGTCCCGAAATGCGCGCCGAGGAAGACGCCCGAAGTCGCCGCCAGCAGCCATTCGCGCCGGGTCAGCGCACGCAGCTCAGCCCGATGCCGCCAGAGTGCAACCGGGATCAGGATCAGGCTGGCGAGTGTGAGGCGATAGGCCGCGATGACGAGCGACGGCGCGCCCGCCTGTTGCGCGAACCGGATGAAGATCGAGGCGGTGGAGACCGCGAGGATGCCGATGCCAATGCCAAGATGCGGGGGGAGACGAGGGGTCGTGTGGGTCAATGATGGTCTTTGCTTGACAAAGGGTTGGGGCAGGGCTACAATCACGCTCGTTTGTGCCATATTACTCTATCAAATTTTATCGGTCAATTCACGCACGCCGAAAAAGGAGAATCCGCTCATGGCCCACGAACTTCCCCCCCTACCGTATGCCTTTGACGCCCTCGAACCCCACATTGACACGCAGACGATGCAGATCCATCACGGCAAGCATCACGCCGCGTATGTGACCAACCTCAACAAAGCGCTCGAAAGCGCCTCCAACCTGCAAGGCAAATCCGCGGAAGACCTGATCAAAGACCTGAACGCCGTGCCGGAGGGCATCCGCACCGCCGTGCGCAACAACGGCGGCGGGCACGTGAACCACAGGATGTTCTGGATGAGCATGGCCCCGAAGTCGGGCGGCGAGCCGATGGGCGCGCTGGCCGACGCGCTCAAGGCAGCCTTCGGCGACTTCGCCGCGTTCAAAGAGAAGTTCAACGCGGCGGGCATGGGGCGCTTCGGCAGCGGCTGGGCCTGGCTGACGCTCAACGGCGGCAAACTCGAAATCGTCTCCACCGCCAACCAGGACAACCCGCTGATGGGCAAAGCCGTCGCCGGCTGTGAGGGCATGCCCCTCCTGGGCGTGGATGTGTGGGAACACGCCTACTACCTGAAATATCAGAACCGCCGGGCGGACTATCTGGCGGCCTGGTGGAACGTCGTCAACTGGTCCGAGATCGCCAAACGGTACGCAGCGGCGAAGAAATAGACTGACTGGAGGCTGGAGATTGGAGGTTGGAAGATGATCAGAGCAACCGACGACCTCCAACTTCCCACCTCAAGCCTCCAATATCCACTAGCCAAATTTTGGAGGATGATATGACGCATATTATTACCAGCTTGTGCCTGCGCGACGGAGGCTGCATCGAGGTCTGCCCGGTGGAGTGCATTGTCCCCGGCAAGCCGGAGAGCGAATGGCCGTGGATGTACATTGACCCGGATACCTGCATTGACTGCGGCGCGTGCATCCCTGAGTGTCCGTTTGAAGCCATCTTCCCCGAGGACGACGTACCCGCCGACCACAAGGCGAAGACCGGCCAGATACTCAGCGCCCCGCGCGACGCGAACTGGGCCGACAAGGCCACCGAACACTACGAGGGCCACAACAACAAGCAGGAAGCGATCATCCTCGAACAGACAGTGACCCTCAGCGAAGGCGACGTGGTGGACCTGCGCGCTGACATCCAGCCGAACTACGACTTCTTCAAAGGCGGCCCCGGCTACAACGCCAACAAGTAGCCGCGCCGCGCACGACGAACAGAGGCGGAAGGATGAAGGATGAAAGTCCTTCTACCTTCCGCCTTTGTGTTTGTCGGGCAAGTCGCCCTTCACGGCGATAAGCCGCGCTTATAATTTTCGGACAAAGCGGATATTGTTTGTTTGCAGCGGTTTTCCTTATACTGTTTTCGTGAAATCAGTGTCATGCGTGGCAAAAGGAGTTTCCCTCATGGCCGACTTCCGCATCGAAAAAGACTCGCTCGGCGAGCTGCAAGTCCCGGCGGACGCCCTCTACGGCGTGCAGACCCAGCGCGCGGTGTTGAACTTCCCCATCTCCGGGATGCGCCCGTGGCGGGCGTTCATCTGGAGCATGGCGGCGATCAAGCGCGCCGCCGCCGAGGTGAACTTCGGCCTCGGCCTGTTCTCGGACCGCGAGGCGGACGACAAGAAGTACACGGCCAGACAGTTGGCCGATGCGATTGCGCAGGCCGCGCAGGAGGTGATTGACGGCCAGTGGGACTCGCAGTTCGTCGTTGACCCGATTCAGGCCGGGGCGGGGACGTCGCACAACATGAACGCGAACGAGGTCATCGCCAACCGCGCGACTGAGATCCTCGGCGGCGTGCGGGGCAAGTACATCGTCAGCCCCAACGACCACGTCAACATGGCGCAGTCCACCAACGACACCATCCCGACCGCCATCCGCCTCGGCTGCCTGTGGCGGGTGGGCGAGCTGCTCAAAGCGCTGGACGACCTCGGCGCGGCGCTGGAGTCCAAAGCCGTCGAGTTCGACGCCATCGTGAAATCCGGGCGCACCCACCTGCAGGATGCGGTTCCCGTGCGGCTGGGACAGGAATTTGGCGCATACGCCAAGGCCGTGTTCCGCGACCGCGAGCGCGTGGCTCACGCGGCGGACGGCCTGCGCCGGATGCCGATTGGCGGTACGGCGACGGGCACGGGACTGAACGCGCACCCCGAGTATCACGCGCGGATGGTCAAGCGACTGAGCGAACTGACTGGGCTTGAGCTGCACGAGTCTGACAATTTGTTCGAGGGGATGCAGAGCCAGGCCGACGCCGCCGACTTTTCGGCCTCGCTGCGGACGACCGCCGTCACGCTCACCCGCATCGCCAATGACTTCCGCCTGCTCTCCTCCGGCCCGACGACTGGCCTCGACGAGATCCGCCTCCCGGCAGTGCAGCCGGGTTCGAGCATCATGCCCGGCAAGGTCAACCCGGTGCTGGCCGAGATGCTGGACATGGCGATGTTCCACGTCATGGGCTGTGATCATACGGTCGCGCTCGCAGCGCAGGGTGGGCAGCTGGAACTGAACGTGATGATGCCGATCATCGCGCACAACCTGTTCGAAGCAATGCAGGTGATGATCGGCGCGGTGCGCGCCTTCACCGACAAGTGCGTGAAGGGCGTGACCGCTCAGCGCGAGAAGGCCGAAGGGTGGCTGGGAAAGAACGCCATCGTCGCCACCGCGCTCAACCCGCTCATCGGCTACCTGCAGGCCGCCGAACTGGTGAAGGAGGCGATGAAGCGCAACACCACCATCCGCGAGGTCGCGGCGGAGCGCGTGGCGCGCGGCGAGCTCAAGCACAAGGACACCGGCCAGCCGGTCGCCCTCGCTGATGTGGATGCCATCCTGGGCGATTTGCATAAGATGACCGAGGGCGGGTTGGGAGGGCCGGCGGGGGGAGGGTAGTCAGTAGTCAGAGGTCAGTAGACAGTAGTCGGACCGGGTTGCCGAAAAGGCTGGCCCGGTTTTGATTCTCTGGTAATGTGCAAATCCGCGATGCCGCCGGAAATGAGTTAGTCACCTCCATTGAACTCATCTCCCCCACGAACAAACGTAATCCTGGTCTGGGTCTGTATCGCCAGAAGCGCGACAGACTGCAAAGGGCCGGCGTACACTTGCTGGAAATTGACCTGATCCGGCGCGGGACGCGCCCCGGGGCGGATGAGGACTGGCCGACCTCCAATTACGTGATGTCGCTCATCCGCCGCCATCACGCGCAGGCAGAGATGTGGCCGCTGAGCGTACGAGACCGTTTGCCGGTTTTGCCTGTCCCCCTGCGCGCGCCCGACCCCGACGTGCCGCTTGACCTGCCGACAGCGCTGGCGACGATCTACGACGAAGCCTATTACGCCACGACGTTGGATTACACCGCCCCGCCGCCCGAGCCGCCGTTGAGCGAAGATGACACCCGCTGGGTGGACGAGGTGCTGCGGCAGGCCGGTTGGCGTAAAGACGGATAAAACCGGATCAGCCCTAAACAACTTCACTGCCCGTGAAGAACGCGCTTGATAGTGGCGTCGCTGGCATCTACTTCAACAATGAAATCCCCGCCACGCTGCCCAATTAAGTCCTCCATACTTCCCCGCTCTGTAGGGGAGATGGGGGGCGCACGGAGGCAGGGTGGGCAAAAAAGTACCTGAAAGGCGACCGCAGGATTGAGTGAGAACCGGGCGCCCTACTGCCGGACTCAGGCCCATCCCAACAGCCGCGCCGCCGTCGCCGTGACGAACGTAACTAGAAACGCAATCCCCAGCGGCATGAGCGCGCCGAGCGTCGTCCACTTCAGGCTGCGCGTCTCCTTCCACATCGTCAAGATCGTCGTCGCGCACGGGTTGTGGAGCAGGGAGAACAGCATCAGGTTGACGGCGGTGAGCATCGTCCAGCCATGCTGGACGATCAGCAGCGCGCGCAGAGCCTCGAACGACGGCGCGTCCGCCGTCATCATGCCCGCGCCCATGTAGACCATGAGCATCGTCGGGACCACGATTTCGTTGGCCGGGATGGCGATGACATAAGCCAGGAGGATGACGCCATCCAGGCCAATCGCCTGCCCCGGCGGATTCAGGAAGTTGGCCGCGTGCTGCGCCAGCGACTCGCCGCCGACGAAGACGTTGCCCAGCACCCAGATGGCGGCCCCGGCCGGAGCGGCCGTTTGCACCGCGCGCCACAGGACGAAGATGGTCCGGTCAATGAACGAGGTGTACAGGATGCGGCCGATGTTCGGGCGGCGGTAGGGCGGCAGCTCGAGCGTGAAGGCCGAGGCCTCGCCCTTGAGCACCGTCCGCGACAGCAGCGCCGAGACGACGAGCGTGAACAGCACGCCGATGACGACGACCATCACCACCGACCCGGCGGCGGCGACGGAGGCGAAGGCCGGGGGGAACGCGGCCGCCACAAACACCGTCGCCAGCATGATCAGCGTCGGGAAACGCCCGTTGCACGGGACGAAATTATTGGTGAGGAGCGCGATCAGCCGCTCGCGCGGAGAATCAATCGTCCGTGTGGCGATGACGCCGGCGGCGTTGCAGCCGAAGCCCATGCTCATGGCGATGGCCTGTTTGCCATGCGCTCCAGCCCGCTTGAAGAGCCAGTCCAGGTTGAACGCCACGCGCGGCAGGTAGCCCAGGTCTTCGAGAATCGTGAAGCACGGGAAGAAGATCGCCATCGGCGGCAGCATGACGCTCACCACCCAGGCCAGGCCGCGAAATGTGCCGTGCCAGATGAAACCGGTCGCCCATCCCGGGACGCCCCAGGCCTCGAACAGCGCGCTGGCCTGTCCTTCCACCCAGAACAGCGCCGTGGCGATCAGTTGGGAAGGGTAGTTCGCGCCGACGACGGTGAGCCAGAACACCACGGCCAGCAGCGCGAGCATGAGCGGCAGGCCAAAGAGCGGCGAGGTCACCAGCCGGTCCAGTGCCTGGTCCCAATCCCGGCGCCGGGCGCCGACGGGCTTCACGGCCCGCCGGGCGATGGTTTCGGCGTCCTCGTAGAGCGCCTGAACGAGTTGGTCGCGGAAGTTCCCCGTGAGGGCGGCGCGCAATTCGTCCGCGCGGGCCAGGAGTGCTTCGGCAGGCGAGGCCGGGGGAGGCGCGGGCCGGGCGGTCATTGTGTCCCCTCCAGCGCCATCTTGCGGCTGAAGCGCTGCACGGCTTCGCGCTGGCGCTGAGCGATGGCGGCGAGTTCGCCGTTGAGCAGGGCCTGGCGCACGCGATGATCCCCGTCCAGCAGGCGCATGGCCACCCAGCGCGCATTGGGCAGGTCGGGGGCTGCGTGCTCGATGAGCGGAAGCAGTTGGGCCACGGCGCGTTGAAGTTCGTCATTGCCGCGCACGCGATGCGGCGCGGTCGTGAGGCGGCCCTCGATCACGTCGGCCACCGTCGTGAGGAGTTGGCGGAGCCCCTCTCCCGTGCGCGCGGCGGTCGGGACGGCGGGCGCGCCCAGGTCGCGCGAGAGACTGCGAACGTCCACCTCCAGCCCTTTGCGCCGGGCTTCGTCCATCAGGTTGACGCACACGACCACGCGGTCGCTGATCTCCAGCACCTGCAGCGCCAGGTTCAGGTTGCGCTCCAGGCAGGTGGCGTCCACGACCACGATCGTGCAGTCCGGCTGTCCGAAGAGGATGAAGTCGCGGGCGATCTCTTCGTCCTGCGAGGCCGAAAGGAGCGAGTAAGTGCCGGGCAGGTCCACCAGTTTGTAACGTCGGCCGGCATAGGTGTAGCCGCCTTCGGCGCGCGTGACGGTTTTGCCCGGCCAGTTGCCGGTGTGTTGCTTGAGGCCGGTCAGCGCGTTGAAGACGGTGCTCTTTCCGGTGTTGGGGTTGCCCGCGAGCGCGACGACGTAGTCGAAGCGGGAGACGTCCAGGTCCATCTGGGCCAGGGGGGCATGCGCCGGGCAAGAGGAGCAATCAGTCATGGTCAGCTCCATGGTCAGTGATGAGAATGCTTTCGGCCTGATCGCGGCGCAGCGCGATGAGCGTGCCGCGCACGCGATACGCGACCGGGTCGCCAAAGGGGCTGGGCAGTTCGGCGGTGATGGGCGTCCCGGGCGTGAGGCCCAGGTCGAGCAGGCGGCGGCGGGTGAAGCCCTGCAGTGACTCGTCCAGTTCCCGCACGATTGCCCTCTGCCCGCGGCGTAGGGCAGTCAGGCGGCGCGCGCTCGGAGTCTCAACCTGCCTCACCTCCGGGCGGACGAAGATGTTCGCGGCGACGACGGGGGCGAGAGTATGCGTGCGCTCTCCGTCGGAAAGGATCACGCGCCGGGCATTCGCCTCGAGCACCCGCACGACTTGTCCAGGCCGCAAACCCTCGGCGGCGATCTGCGCGAAGACGGTCTGCGGCTCGTCTTCGAGGTGAACGATCCGCGCGGGCAGGTTGAGCGGCCACGCGGTCACCGGCTGGACCACCGGGCGCGCCAGTTGTCCCTGGGCCGTGGGAATGGGGTCGCCATGCGGGTCGGTGACCGGATGGCCCATCGCGTCGGCGAGGGCCTGAAGCGCCTCGGTCGAATGCGCGTGCTCACGCCGCTCGGCCTCGGCGTGCACATCCGTCAGCGCCATGCGCGCCTCGTCGGCCAGGTAGCGTTCCCACAAGCGGTGGGCGCGGATCACCTGCAGGGCCAACTGTTCGCCCTCGGGCGTGAGGCGCAGGCCATCCGCCGCCGAGCGCAGCCAACCCAGGGCTTCCATGCGGGCGATCAGGTTGATGGCGGTGCGGGAGGGCAGGCGTAGCGCCCCAGCCAGCGAATCCGGGGTGGCCGGGTGACCGCGCCATTCGCAGGCGTGCAGGTGTTTAAGCGCGTCTTCGGCCAGCACCCGTTGCCGGGCTTCGCGCAACCGCCTCCACCGAGCCAGCAAGCCCACGCGCGGCCAGGCGCTGGCAGTGATCGCGAGCAGCCCCACCAGAGCAAGACCAATCAGCCACATATCAGGCCTCTTTCAAAACTTCCACGATCCCCTGTCCCCCGTTGACGCGCACGCGGTCGCCTGTGCGCAGGCGCATGGTCGCATTCCCGCACCCGACGACGGCCGGGATGCCCAACTCGCGCGCGACAATCGCCGCGTGCGAGAGCGGCGCGCCCACATCGGTGACGATTGCGGCGGAGCGCGGGAAGAGGGGCGTCCAGCCTACGTTGGTCGTCGTCGTCACCAGGACCTCGCCGGGTTGCAGGCAGTCGCCCTCGTCGGGCGAATCCAACCGGCGCACCACGCCCTCGACCACGCCCGCCGCGCCGGGAAAACCTCGGATCAGGTCCTCACCCCCCAGCCCTCTCTTCTGTTGGGAGGCAACAGGAGAGGGAGAGTTTGCGTCGAACAAGTCGCTTCTCCGATTCGGATCGGCGGCCCATTGCGACGGGTCGAAACGCCCACGGATCAACGCCGGGTAGGGCGGCAGGGCGGAGTAGCGAGCGTGCGTCTCGCGCCGGGCCGGGATAAATTCGGTGACCGCCTCTTTCCCGGCCAATACGTCGGCCAGCTCATTGACCGACAGGAAGAACACGCCATCGCCCAAGCCGGTCAGTTGGCCCGCTCGCTGCACCAGTGCGCGCCAGGCCCAGATGACGCGGACGACCTCCGAGCGGATGGCCGCGCGGCCCCGCGCGGCAGCCGCGGTTTGCGCCAGGCGCTTCTGCATGGATTTGGCCCGCCGGGGATAGCGGCGCGTGAACCGCTCCCATGCTGCCGCGCGCTGGGCCTGCTGTCTGGCAAGCAGCGCGTCCACGTCGGCGTCCCGCAGGTTGGCGAGTTGCCGGTCAATCCACGCCGGGTCTTCGGCGGGGCGCGGCAGGGACACTTCGATTTCGTGCGGTCCCCGGTGACCAAACTGTTGGGCGTAGGCCTCGCGGCTCATTTCGCCCCGCGCCACCTTCGACAGCCCGATCAGCGGCCCCAGGCTGGCGAGATAGTTTGCCCCCTCGCTCAGACCTGAGAGCAGCGCGTTGGCGTCTTCTTCGCCGACCAATCGCCGCAGTTCGTGGCGCAGCGGGCGGTAGGCGTTCTCGTGGCCGCTCGTGCCGGCCGCGAGCATGCGGCACGCTTCGCCGTACAGTGGTCCCAACCCCTCACGCCAGACGTTCAGCAGGTCGGCCCTGGTCTGCGCCGCGCGAACGCGCCCGCGCACGGCCTCGCAGCGCGCCGGGAACGCGTCCACAAATTCGGGCAGGCGCCGGCGGTTGTCGGCGGCGCGCTTCAGCAGGCGCGGGACGAGAGGCAGAACCGTGCGCAGCATGCGCCAGCGCGGGAGCGGCACGGTCGGAATCTCAAAGCCCTCCGGGATGCGCCCGAAGAACTCCTCCAATTCATAATTCAGGCGCTGGCGGTTCATGCCCAGCACGGCGAAAAACGACGCGGCCAGACTGACGTTCAGATAGAATCGCCCCCCGACGTTGCCCATGTACGGATGCCCGCCGGGGATGGGAAAGGGCAGGACTGTCGCGATGTAAATCTGGAGGAGAGACCAGGTGAGCGGCGTCATCATGTCCGGCACGGCCTCGCCGAAGTTCGAGCTCGTCCACAGATAATCGCCGGCCAGGCTGTCGTTCCACTCGCCCGTGCGTGCGTCGTGCGCCCGCAGGGTGGTGATGGGACGGGATTGCAGGAGGGAGGTAATCATCATTGTTTCTCTGCGGATTGTACGGACGCCTCGGGCGCGTGATTGTGATTCGCCGTCGTCATATCGCAATACAGCAGATCAGGCTGGCAGCCCTCGCACTCCAACTGGAGCGTGGCGTGGGCGATGTGGTACTTGTGCGCCAGCACCTCGTTCAGGTTGCTCTGGATGGCCGCGCCCGCGCTGATGGAAATGTCGTCCGTCACCACGTGGGCCGAGAGCGCGCGCATGTCTTGCGTGATGCTCCACACGTGCAGGTCGTGCACGCCGCAGACGCCTTTCACGCGCAGCAGGTCGGCGACCATTGCGCGCATGTCCACGTCGTGGGGCGTGCCTTCGAGCAGGATATCCACGCTCTCGCGCACGATGCCCCAGACGCTCCACAGGATCAGCAAGCCGATGAAGACGCTCACGAGTGGGTCGAGGAAGCGCCAGCCGGTGAGCGCAATCGCGACCCCGGCCAGGATCGCGCCGAAGGTCGAGAGGGCGTCGCCCGCCAGGTGCACGAACGCGCTCCGCAGGTTCAAATCCTTTTCGCTCCCGCGCCTGACCAGCAGCGCCGTGCCGGTGTTGACCAGAAAGGCGACGACGGCGACGACGACGAGCACCCCGGCGTTGACCTCCGGCGGCGCGACGAGCCGGCGATAGGCTTCGTAGAAGATGCCCAACGAGATGAGCGCGAGCGTCGTCGAGTTGATCAGCGCGATGAGGATGCCAGCGCGGTGATAGCCGTAGGTCCTGCCCGCGTGGGAGTCCCGGCCCGCCAGGCGGACGGCGTACCAGCTCAACGCCAGCGCAATGACGTCGGTGAAGTTGTGCGCTGCGTCGGTGAGCAGGGCCAGGCTGTTGGCGTACAGGCCCGCCAGCGCCTCGACCACCACGAAGACTAGTGTGATGACCAGCGCCAGCCCCAGCCGCCGCGTCGTCAGGCTGGCGGCCTCGCCTGGGTGGGAAGGTAAATGTTGGGCCGCCATGGCTTACTGCATCAGCCGAGGCAGGAACCGCCCGGTGCGCTGCATGTATTCCCGGTACTCGTCCCCAAACTGCTCGACGAGTTTGGCTTCTTCAATCGGCGTGCGCGCGGCCAGCGGGCCGAGGGCGAGGATGGCCGAGAGCGCGATGAACCAGTTGGCGGCCAGCAGGATGAAGCCGAGAAACAGGAGAAAGCCGAAAGTGTACAAGGGGTGGCGAATATAGCGGTACGGACCGTGCGTCACCAGCGTGTGTTCGCGGCGAATGGCGACCGTGTCGGTCACGTTGTGGCCCAGGCTGCGGAACATCCAGACGATGAGCGGAATAGCCACGGCAACCATCGCCGCGCCGACCCAGCGCAGCCAGGCGGGCAGCGGCAACGCCGACCACGCCATCCAGCGTGGGTTGATGAGATAGGCCAGCAGGCTCAGCCACATGGCGAAGCCAAAAACGCGCAGCAAGATCATGATGGCCACGCCCTCGCCTCGCCAATTGATCTTGTCGCCCGCTTTCGCTCCGGCCTTGGCCGCACGGCGGCGGAAATAGCCGGAGATACTGACGACAATGACAAATAGGACGATGCCGGCGATTTGAAAAGTGGTTTCGGTGTTCATAGGGAATCCTTTGGCCGAAGTAGAGACGTTCCGCCGGAACGTCTCTACTTGACGAATCGGGGCAGGAAACGCCCGGTGCGCTGTATGTAGGCGCGGTATTCGTCGCCGAACTTTTCGATCATCAATGCCTCTTCCCGGTCAATGCGGTTGACGACGATGACGGTCAACCCGATCAGGCCCGGCAGGCCGATGAGCCAGCTGGCCGAGGCCAGCAGGACGGCGATCGTGAAGAGATACAGCGAGGTGTACATAGGATGCCGCACCCAGCGGTAGGGGCCGTGCGTCACCAGCGTATGCCCGTCGCGGAGATGCAGGACCGTGTTGAAATTTTTGCCCAACGTCGCTTCAATCCACCATAGCAATGGCAGGTTCGCGTACCCGATGATCAGTCCGGCCAAACGTACCCACGCGGGCAGGGGAATGGCCGCCCAGGCGACCCACTGCGGGGCGACGAAGTACAACCCGAACGAGGTCAGCAGAATCAGACCGCTGATCATGCGGAAGATGAGCAGCGCCTTCAAGTTTTTCTCCCGGTACTCGATCTTGCCGCCTTCGCGCCGGGCTGTGTGGTGGTGATAGGCGCGCACCACAAAGAACAGTATAAAAAGGCCGAGGAAGAAAGTTTTGAAAAGAATTTCGTTCATTGAAGTCGTCAGTAAGCATTGGCCGAAAGATCGTTGACCGTCAGTTGGGCGCTCATACCGGCCTTATGATGACCGTCAATGCTGCAAATGATCTGCAGGCTGCCTGGGGTCGAGGTTTGGAAGTCGAAGGTGGCCGTCTGGCCGGACTTGACTTCGACATGAGCCAGTTCTTTGCCCCCCGGGTCGATGATGGTGACATTGTGATCGAGAACTCCCTTGTTCATAACCACGAAGGCCAGGGGTTCACCGGTCTGGGCCGAGTAGAGGTTGGGGGTGATGGCGAATTCGGTTAACTCGACCGCAATCGAGCGCGAGGGCAGAGAGCTGCGACTGCCGCAGGCGGCCAGGGCCAGCGCCGCCAGGCTGAAAAGCACACCCCGGTAAACACGACGAATCTGCATAGTCCGAAAATCCTTTCGCTCTGTGTCAGAGTAAGACAGCTACTTGATGAAGAACCCGGTCGCGTAGAGCAGGAGCATACCGGCCGTCACGCCGGCGAAGGTGGTCAGCGGCATGGGGTTCCTGGCCGTTCCACGCTGGATCAGTTTGGCGATCTCGTAGGCGACCTCGAAGACCGCCCCGGCGCCAATCGCCAGGAACAGGACGGCCAGCGGCTGCGAGTACGTAAAGCCTCCGACCCACGCGCCTGCAATCGCTGGCGCGCCGCCGATCAACCCCACGAACGCCAGGTTTCGCAACGACGGCTGGTCTTTCACGATAGGCGCGATGATCCCCAGGCCCTCGGTGATGTTTTGGATGATGAAGCCGATGACGAGGAACGTGCCCAGGGCCGCTGCGCCCACGCTGTAGGCCGCGCCGATCGCCAATCCCTCGCCCAGGTTGTGCAGGCCGATGCCGATCGCGATCATGTAGGCCAGGGCCAGGCGTTGAGCGGTTTCGCTGCGCCCGATGCTGACCTGGCGGCGCGTGATGGCGTCCAGCAGCATGAACGTGACCACGACGCCGATCCCTACCAAGCCGACGCCCTGGAAGGGGCCGCCGACCTCCCCGGCCAGCTCCAGCGCTTCGCTGGTCGCGTCAATGCCCAGGTAAATCAGCAAACCCGCCGTGAGCGCCATGAGGAAGATGAACAACCTCTGCCCGGCCTGCTTCAGGGCCGGGAACCAGCAAATGCCGAGCAAGACCGGAATGACGCCCACATACAGGCCAATGAGCGTAAAGCTCAAGAGCGTATTGCCGGCCGGCGCAGCCGTTGCAGTGGCGACCGGGATTTCGGCGTCAAAGGCAATCGCGTTGGAAGTGAAGAACGTGAGCGCGTACGCCTCGCCCTCCACCCAGGGATAGCTCAGGTTGACGACCGCCCGTCCAAACCGCGGGAGGGTGGCGCTGGGTTGGGCAGTAAAGGGCCAGATGGCGGCGTTGATGTTCACCGCGGCGAGGGTGATCGCCTGCGGACTGGTATTGCGAATATGGAATTCGATCTCGCCGGGGCGCAGGATCGTCCGGTCAAAGGTCACGCTCTCAATCGGCGCCGCCGGTTCGACGTGCAGGCCTGCGCCGTTCGTCGCCAGGAAGAGCGCAATCACCCCGGCCAGGAGAACGAGGGGGAGGACGATCAAGCCAATCGTCCTCACGTCCAGCGACCGGCGCGAGGCCGGCGTCGAAAGCGTTGAGTCGGACATATTAAGCCTCCTCGACTTTGAATAGGCCGGTCCAGCCCAATTCTGTGAATTCCGTGACGTGGGCGTGGAACATGTAAAGGCCGGGGTACTTATAGC
Organism: Anaerolineales bacterium; assembly: GCA_035291605.1. Lineage (GTDB taxonomy): Bacteria > Chloroflexota > Anaerolineae > Anaerolineales > UBA6663 > DATDRS01. The sequence continues at coordinate 24,354 of DATDRS010000204.1, forward strand.
TAAACTCCAGGATGCCGCGCTGGGCCTGCCCCTGGATGACGGTGTCAGTGTACTCGCTCGGCGTCAGGCTGGTGCCGGTCGGGTAGTAGTGGAAGAAGTTCGCGTGCAGGTGGAACGAGTTGAGCAGGTCGAACTCCAGGATGTTCACCAGGTAAACACGGACTTTCTCGCCGGCTTTGATCGTGATCGGATGGTTCTGATAATGGAACGGGATGCCGTTGACCGCGTAAAAGTCGTTTTCGTCGTCGAAGTCAATATCCAGGCCGTGCATGACCATGACGAACTCGCGGTCTACCGGCGGCCGGCCCTCCTTCGGGTCAATGATGAACGCCCCGTACAAGCCCTTGGCAATGTGCCGGGCCAGCGGCATGACGTGGCAGTGGTACAGGTGCAGGCCGAACGGCTCGGCGTCGAACTCGTAGACGAACGACTCTCCCGGCTGAATCGGCTCGAAGACCCCGTCCATGTTGGCCGGGTGGATGCCGTGAAAGTGAATGGTGTGCGGATGCTCACTACCGTTAGTGAAATGGATGCGAAGCCGGTCGCCTTCGCGGGCGCGCAGGGCCGGCCCTGGAAGGCGCCCGTTGTAGACCCAGGCAGGGAACTGGATGCCCGGCGCGACTTCGATGCTCTTGTCCCCAGAGAACAGCCGGTATTCGCGCAGCGTCTGGCCGTTGGGCAGGGTGCTTGCCTCGCCGTAGTCAAACTCGGTGAGCGTATCGCTGGGATTGAAGCCATTCGCCGCGTGATTCACCTCGCCGTTGAAATTGGGCATGACCATGCCTGACATGGCCACGCCGTGCGCCATGCCCGGCATGACGAGCTGGCCCGCGCCGGTATAGCTGGCGGGTGGTTGGGGAACAGCATTGCAGGCGGCCAGCGCGCTGGCGCCAGCCAGCCCCGTCGCCCCCAGCAAACCCGCTTTGAGAAAACTTCTGCGAGAAACTGCTTTGGTAGTCATCTCTCATCACTCCACTTCCACAAAGATTTTGTCGGTGACTTTCTTGCCGAGGGCGTGCGAGCGCCTCCCTACGGTGACATGCATGGGGCCGTCGAAGGGCGATTTTTCGGTGATCTCCATTTTGATCTGCGGGCTGATGCCCAACTCGGCGAGGTAGCGCAGGAGCGCGGGGTCGGAATCGCTCACGCGCGCGACGCGCACGGTCCGCCCGGCCTCGATTTCGGAGAGGCTGAGGCGGCTGTGCGCAGCCACCGAGCCGTCTTTGGCCGGGATGGGGTCGCCGTGCGGGTCCAGCGCCGGGTCGCCGAGCAGGGCGCAGATTTTGTCTTCGAACTCTTCGGAGATGACGTGTTCGAGTTTCTCGGCCTCGGCGTCCACCCGGTCCCACTCGTAGCCGAGCGACTCGGCCAGGTACAGCTCGATCAGCCGGTGATGGCGGATGACCTCGAGCGCGATCTTGCGGCCCGCCGGAGTGAGCGCGACCCCGTGGTGGCGTTCGTAGTTCACCAGCCTGGGGCGGCCCTCGGCCAGTTTTTGGAGCATACCGGTGACGGAGGCCGGAGAGATTTTGAGGTGCTCGGCGAGCGCCGTGGTGCTCACCTTGCCATAATCCTCTTCGAGCTCGTAGATGGCCTTGAGGTAGTCCTCGGCGGCGTGCGAAATCATTTCGTATCTCCGAAAGGCTTAATTAGCCCAATCAAACACAAAATTTAGGCACACCTAAATTCTTGAGGATTATAACGCGCTCCCGGGCGGTTGTCAACTGGTACGCGAGGCCCGGCGGGGTATAATGGCGGCATGGACGAAAAGCGCGATGTGAGCAACCTGCGCCGCATCCGTGAGGTCAACTGGGCCGAGATTGAGGCTGAGGAGACGCGGTTGTTGCGCCAGATGACGCCAGCCGAGGGCATTCGGGAGTATCTGGCTTTGCGGAACGAGTTTGAAGCATGGCTGGCGCGGGATGAAGCGGCAGAAGGGGCGGAGCGTATTGCGCACCTTGTCCGGTTGCAGGAACGACTGGGGAGGCTGGACGAGTGGAAAGGAGACCCAGTGGACAAACTGATTGAGGCGCTGACTCGGCTTCAAAGTCTCCTCGAGGAGGCCGGGATTCCCTCGGCGGCTATCGGTGGGCTGGCGGTGGGCGCGTGGGGCAAGGCGCGCCTAACCCGCGATGTGGATATAAAAATTCTCTTGCGCCGCGACGAGCGCCAGCGGCTGTTAGATTTGCTTGCGCCGAAGTATCGCTCACTACACGCCGATTGGGATCAGGCTTTGCGACACAATGGCATCGCCTTCATCCTCACGCCGGAGGGAGTCCGTATTGACGTGATGTTGACCGATATTGAGTTTGACGAGCACGTTATTGCGCGGGCAAAAATGATAGAAATTGCCCCAGGCCGGCAGGCGCGGGTTTGTTCGCCGGAAGACTTAATTGTGTTGAAAATCATTGCCGGCCGCCCGCAAGATGAAATTGATGTCGCCAGTATCATTCAAAAGCAGGGGGAACAACTGGATAATGCTTACATTCTGGATTGGCTCAGGAAATTTGAACAAGCGATTGACGACAGCACATTGGTGAGACGATACCAACAGGCCAGGGCACGATACCATCGGAGCAGATGATCCGCCCCCTAATTTTGAAAGTTGTTCACTGGCAAACCATCCTCGCCCACCTGCAAAACGAACTCCCCAACGAGGCCTGCGGCCTGCTCGGCGGGGTGAACGGGGTGGTGCAGAAGGTATACCTGATGGAAAATGCCGCCCACAACCCGTGGGAGTACCGGATGCACCCCGTCGCGCAGGTGCGGGTGATGCTCGAAATTGAAGCGGCAGGCTGGGAGTTGAGCAGCATCTTTCATTCGCATCCCGGCGGCCCGCCCGTCCCCTCGGCCGCCGACGTCGCTCAGGCCTATTATCCGGAATCCGTGTATCTCATCTTCGCGCCGGACGAGCGCGGCGCGTGGCGCGGGCGCGGATTTCGCATTGACGAAGGGCGCGTCGAGGAAACGCCGGTGCAGGTGGCAGGGTAACTTTCCCTCGCGGTTGCGTTTCAAACAGGGCCGTTGTGAACCACGCGCCAGGCCGGGCGGTCGCTGCAGATTGGCCCGGCCCGGATAGGCTCTTTCTGTCAGGAGGCTTTCATGTGGCTGATCCCGGTTCTCATGGGGGTGGGATATTTGCTTGGCTCTATCCCGAGCGGGTTCCTGATCGTCAGGGTCTTTTCCGGGCAGGATGTGCGGCAG
>DATDRS010000205.1:0-8607 GCA_035291605.1 Anaerolineales bacterium
GAGGACGCGGCGGGCCTGCGCGGCGCGGCCCGGAAAGTGCGGCGTGTGCGCCGGGTCGTGATAGGTGAGCGAAAGGTCCGTCCGGCGGAAAGCCAGCCGCCCGGCCTCCACGCCCTCGACCAGCAACGCCATCAACTCGACTAGCTCGACGCCGTCCGGAAGGTGCAGGCCCAGTTCGGACAGCGCGTCGGAGAATGCGCGGCGGTCTTCGGGCGTGAGGACGATCAGGCGCGCGCAACGGGAGGCGACGATCTCCTGGAGCGCGGCCTTCGCCAGCGTGAGCGCCGTTTCTCGCAGCCCGAGCGCGAACGGCAGGTACACGGAGGATAGGCCGGCGGCGACCGGCACGTGCGCGATCCCTAGCGCGTCCAGCAGCTTCCGCGCCGCTGCGAGCGTCTGCGGGCGCAGGTGCTGCGCCGCCGCGCCGGCGAAGAGCGCAGCGGGCGCTGTCCCAGTGGAGGCGACTGGCTCCACATCCCGGTACGGGTTGCCCCACTGGCGCAGGCGAGCATCGAGTTCCGCGACGGCTCGCGGCGCGGCCCCCGCCGCGAAGACGGCTGCGCGGGCGGCGGCGATGGCGGAGGGCAATGGCATCTCGGTCACACAGTTGGACAGGCACAGCCCACACTGGGCGCACTGATACAGCGTGTCTACCGCCTCGGCGTCCCACTTCATCTGCCCGCGATCCACGGAGGCGATGAGCAAAGCCCAACCATGCGGCGTGGTGGCCTCGCGCTTCGTCGTCCGCCCCACCGGGCAGACGTGGCGGCACATCAGGCAGAAACGGCAGAGGTTATAGGTGGGAGCGTGATCGGCAAGATTTACGTGCATTGCTGAAACGTGTGAAAAAGGTGGGGTGATACACGTCGGCGTCCAGCGTCCGGTAAGTGATCCAGTCGTACGACGGCACGAGGTCTCGGACCACGCGCCACCCCATCAGGCCAATGGCCCCGCCCACGAAGACAACGATCACGACGAGCGCATACCGTCTCATTGGCTTACCCAAGCTCAGTCGTTCACACGCCGAAGCCCAGCTTTCCGGGATTCATGATGCCGCGCGGGTCGAGGGTGTGCTTGATCGCCTCCAGCGTCGGCCAGGCCGCGCCGTATTGTTCGCGCATCAGCCGTCCAAGTTTCAGGCCGATGCCGTGATGCTCGTTCAGCATCGCGCCGTGCGCGAGCGAGGTGCGCGCCGCGACCGTCCAGATGCGGTTGTGCAGGCGCAGCGCCTCATGCGCGTCCTGCGGCGGCTCCTCAATGATAAAGCGGTCGTACACCATCACGCCCCACGGGAACCAGTGCGAGAAGTGCGCGATGTAGCGCGTCTGCCACTCGGCAAAGCCTGCCTCAATCGCCGCCTTCTTCGCGTAATAAAGTTTCTCGATGTTCGTGAACGTGCAGACCGTTTCGATGGTGCCGTACATCTTGGGGAGAGAGAGGCCCAGCGGCGGGTAATAGAAATCGTAACGGTGTTCCCACCAGTGCTCGCCGGACTCGCGCCCGAGGTCGCGCGCGCCCAACTCGGCGCAGATGGCCATCGCCCGCTTCTCCTGCGCCGAGGCGATTTCCGCAAAGCCGTCGAAGCCCAGCACCATGTACGCGCCCGGCAGGTCGAGGTTGAGCACGCGCTTGATGAGCGAGACGGTGGAGGCCGGGTCGTACAGGCGGATGACGGTGGGCTGCAGCCGCGCGGTCATGATGCGCCGGCCGGCCTCGAGCGCCTTCGAGAGGTCGTCGAATAGCACGGCGCGGAACAGGCGCGTCTCTGGCAGATGCTCGATCTGCATCGTCGCCTCGGTGATCACGCCCATCGTCCCCTCCGCCCCGACGAGGAATGGGAGCAGGCCGGGGCCGGAGGCGTGGCGCGGCACGGGCGGCGTGCGGATGATGGTCCCGTCCGGCATCACGGCCTCGATGGACAGCACCAGATCCTCGGCCTTGCCGTATTTCGTCGAGATCACGCCCGAGCCGCGCGCGGCGAGGTAGCCGCCGAGCGTCGCCGCGTTCGCCGAGGCCGGATAGTGCGGGAGCGTCAGCCCCTTTTCGTTCAGCGCCCATTCCAGCGGCGTGCCCACGATGCCGGCTTGCGCGGTGACGGTCAGCGACTGCTCGTCAATGGCGATAATCTTGTCGAGGCGTTTCACGTCGAGCACGATGCCGCCGTAGACCGGCGTGGCCCCGCCCTGCGTCCCCGATCCCCCGCCCCACGGGACGACCGGGATGCGGTAGACGTTGGCAATTTGCAGGACGCGCGAGATTTCCTCCGCCGAACCGGGATGGACGATGACATCCGGCGCAACCGGCTCTTCCCCGCGGTCGAGCCACATCTGCGACATCCACGACCAGTCGGTCGAATACGCGAGCTTGTCGCTGTCGCGCGTCGAGACGTGCTCCTCGCCAACCACATCCGCCAGCTCGCTCAGGATCATGTCGAAGTGAAAAGGGCGCATATCGTTAGATTTTCAAGCTTTTGAACCGCTTCGCCTGCGCTTCAATCGCCGGTTCCACCGCCAGCCGCTCGATGCTGCTCGCGCCGAAGAAGCCGGCGATGCCGTGCGTGTGCTCGAAGATGTATTGCGCGTCCTCCGGCTCGGCAATCGGGCCGCCGTGGCAGAGGACGAGAATGTCGGGGTTGACGGCGACCGCCGCGTCGCGCATCGCCTGCACGCGGCGCGCGGACTCCTCGAGCGTCAGCGCGGTGGCCGCGCCGATGGCGCCTTTCGTCGTCAGCCCCATGTGCGGGACGAGCACGTCCGCCCCCGCCTCGGCCATCATCCGCGCCTCCTCGGGCGTGAACACGTAAGGGCAGGTGAGCAAATCCAGCGCGCGCGCCTGCCGGACCATCTCGACTTCCAGTCTGTAGCTCATGCCCGTCTCTTCGAGGTTCGCGCGGAACACACCGTCGAAAAGCCCCACGGTCGGGAAGTTCTGCACTCCGTCGAAGCCTTTGGCCTTCACGTCGCGCAGGAAGACGGGCATGAGCCGGAACGGATCGGTGCCGCATATGCCCGCGAGCACTGGCGTGTCTTTGACCACCGGCAGCACCTCGCCTGCCATCTCCATCACAATTGCGTTGGCATCGCCGTACGGCAACAACCCGGCGAGGCTCCCCCGCCCCGCCATGCGGTAACGGCCCGAGTTGTAGATGATGATGATGTCCACCCCGCCCTTCTCGGAGAACCTGGCCGAGATGCCGGTTCCGGCCCCCGCGCCGATGATGGGCTTCCCGCTGGCGACCTGAGCGCGCAGGCGGCGGAGTGATTCTTCGCGAGGCATGAATGGCATGGTGCTCCTTTGCAGAGGGCGGCTAGCCTATCGCTATAGCGGATGGCTTATCGCGAACAGTCCTTGGCTGCACGCCATCGGCCATCCGTTCTGCGCTATCCGCCCTCAACCTCGTGTTTCTCGAATTCGCTGATAGAGAGGCTGGTGAGCTCCTCCCGGCGGCGCACGCCGCGCGGGACGATGTGACTCCACAAGATGAAGCCGAGCGTAGAGACTAGCAGCAGGAGGAAACCGTATTTGTAGAGGATATGCAGCCACGGCTGGAACATGCCCACCACGCCAAGCACAATCCCGGCGATGAGCGCCGTCTCAATCGAGCGGTAGACAGAGCCGGGGACGTTGTGGTTGAGGAGGCTGGCCACGAACGCGATCACGGCGATGAAGGCCAGCACGATGGCGGCAAAGATGAGAATGAAGGGGATCGCGCTGAGAAGGACGTTGTCCCTGATCTGCTCCGGCGTCGCCAGCGACCGGATCACCGGCCCCGCCACGGCTCCCACAATCAACAACACCACGATGGCGATGATCAGTCCCCACGGGACGCGAGGGCGCAGATTAGACATACTTGCTCCTTGACCGAAATGTTTGTCTCTACTTCAGAAACTCCAGCAGTTTTTCGGCGACGGCGTCCGCGAACGGCTCGTCGTTGATGTTGTGATCCAGCTCGTGCACTGGGATGTCGGGCCGCCGGTGCCGCTTGATCGCGTCGAACAGGGCTTGATCAGCCTCCGGCCACCAGAACTCTTTGCCCGGCGCATCCAGCATGGACACGCCTTTGAGCGGCAGGAAGAAAGCCACCGGCCCGCTCGACTTGCTGGCTTTCTCCGCGAGGATGCGGCCCAGCTCGGCGTTCTCCTCCGGGGTCGTGCGCATCAACGTCACGTTGGGATTCCACTGGTAGAAGCGCCGCCCCTCGAACTGCGCCGGCACCGTCTCGCGCACCCAGAAATTGACCATGTCGAGACAGCCGGGCGCGATGACCTGCGGCACGCCCTTCTCCGCCGCCGCGTCGAGCCGCTCCGGCCCGGCGGTCAACACACCCCCCACCAGCTCGTCCGCCCATTCCGTGGTAGTGATGTCGGCCACCCCGTTGACATATCCCGCGCGGATCAGGTCTTCCATCGTCTGCCCGCCGGTTCCCACCGCGTGAAAGATCAGAACCTCGAAGCCGCGCTTCTCAAATGTCTCGCGGCATCGGGTCACGACCGGGGTGGTGTTGCCGAACATCGAGGCGGCGATGACGGGCCGGGACGCAATCTGCGGCGTGGAGGTCTCGACCATGCCGACCATCGCCCCGACGGCGTTGGCGTAAATGCGAGCGCTCACCCGATTCACCCCGGCCACGTCCACCACGGAGTGGATCATCACCACGTCCTTCGTGCCCACGTACGGCTTCACGTCGCCGGAGGCCAGTGTGCTCACCATCACTTTGGGCACACCCACCGGCAGCGCGCGCATGGCCGAGGTCCCAATGATTGTCCCCGCCGAGCCGCCCATGCCGAGCACGCCGTCAATCTTACCTTCGTCGTAAAGGTCTTTGACCACTCTGGCAACGCCTCTGGTCATAACCTCCATCGCCGCGCCCCGGTCGGCCTGCGCGCGCAATGCGGCCAGACTCGCGCCCCCGGCCTCGGCCACGCGCTCCGCCGGTATGTCCGGCTCAAACGTGGGCGCGCCCACCACGGCGGTGTTGACGACGAGCGCGCGATGCCCGCGCCGTTCAATCTCTGCTTTGACGAAGGCGAACTCCGGGCCTTTGGTATCGAGCGCGCCGATGACAGCGATGGTCTTGGGCATATGGCCGCTTCGCGTGGCAGAAAGCATAGCGCGTATGGCGTATCGCAGAGACGCCATATGCGATACGCGAACTACGCCAGCAACTGCTTGAGAAACTTCAGTCCGTCCCGCGCCAGGTCGTCCTGCGTGGGGGCCAGCGAGCGCCAGATGGCCGCCGCGCGCGCGATGCTCTTCACTTTGGAGGTGAAGGACTCGATCACCACCGGGCCGTCGTACTTGATGTCTTTGAGCGCCTGCGCGACCTCGTTCCACGTGACATTCCCGGAGCCGGGCGCGCCGCGGTCGTTCTCGCAGGCGTGCACGTGGCGCAGCCGCTTGCCCGCCGCGCGGATCGCGTTCCCCAGCGACTTCTCTTCGATGTTCATGTGGAAGGTGTCCAGCATGACCTGGCAGTTGGGGTGATCCACGCGGTCAACGACCTCGATAGCCTGCTCGGCGAGATTGATGAAGCTCGTCTCGAACCGGTTGAGCGGCTCGACGCACAGGATCACGCCGTAATCCCCGGCGTATCTGGCCAGCTCGCCCAGATTCTTCACCAGCACGTCGAGGTCGCGCGCGCGCGCGGCGGGTGTTTGCTGCCAGGTGCGGCCCACCGCCGCGTAGAGCGGGCCGACCAGATTCGTGCCGCCGAGGGCGTGGGTCGCCTCGATGGCCTGTCGCAGGTAGGCCATCCCGTTTTTGCGGACCGCCTCGTCGGGGTGAATCAAATCGCGGTCGGGGCCCATCGCGGCGCAGGCGCTCACCCCCAGCTCGTGGCGGCGGATGATGTCCGCCCCGCGCTTGTGGTCGAGGTCGCCGATGCTCTCCAGCGGCGCTTCGATCCAGTCGAAGCCCATCTCCGCGACATGGGGCGCGAGCTTTTCCAGCTCCGCCGTGGTGAGCGGAGAAGTCCAGACCCACGTGTTGACGCCGAATCTCATTGTCAGCCTCCTTGCGCCGTTACGACGCGACGCGCTTTCGGTCCAGGCCGAAGCAGTGCAGCTTCTCCTGGACAATGTTGAATCGAACCTCACCTCCGAGGCGCAGGGACGTCATCCCCGGCACGAGGCAGAGCAAGGTCTGCTCGCCCGACTCGATGTGGAGGATCGTCTCCACGCCCAGCGGCTCAGTCAGGACAACCGTGCCGCCGAATTGGCCCCCGGGGTCGGGCTTCACGTCTTCGGGACGGATGCCCAGCAGGAACGAGGCGGGGAGCGTCGCGATGGGCGCGGGGATGTGCAGCTCGCTGCCCTTGACGCGCACCGTGCCGTTTTCGCGGCTGGCCTCGAACAGATTGATGCGCGGCGTGCCGACGAGCTGCGCCACGTACGTGGTCGCGGGCCGGTCGTAAATGTCGTCGGGCGTGCCCTCTTGAATGATGCGCCCTTCGGACAGCACCGCGATGCGGTCGGCCATGGTGAGCGCCTCGATCTGGTCGTGCGTCACGAACAGCGTGGTGCTGCCCTGCGTCTTCTGCAGATGCTTGAGCTCTACGCGCAGCGCCTCGCGCAGTTTGGCGTCCAGATTGGAGAGCGGCTCGTCCATCAGAAACACGCGCGGATTGCGCACGATAGCGCGGCCAATCGAGACGCGCTGCATCTCGCCGCCGGAAAGGTGGGCGGTCTTGCGCTTGAGCAGGTGGCTGATACGCAGTTTCTCGGCGGCCTCCTCGACCCGTTTGCGAATCTCCGGCTCCGGGACGCGCCGCAGCGGCGCGCGCAGTGGGAACGCCAGGTTGTCGTACACCGACATCGTGGGATACAGCGAATACTGCTGAAAGACAAAGGCCACGTCGCGGTCGGCGGGCGTGAGCGCGTCCACCGGCGCGCCGTCGAACAGCACACTGCCCTCATCCTGCCGTTCCAGCCCGGAGATCACGCGCAGCGAGGTGGTCTTGCCCGCGCCCGTGGGGCCGAGCAGCACAAAGAATTCCCCGTCTTTGACGGAGAAGGAGACGTCCTTCAAGGCCGTCACCCCGGGAAAGTCCTTGGTGATCTGTCGCAGTTCTATGTTGCTCATTGGGCGGCCTCCCGGCGGATCGCCGCTTCAGTTTCAGGATTGAAGAACCGGACCATCTCTGGGTTGAGATCAAAGCGCACTGGCGCGCCGATGGGGTAGTATGCCTGCCGGTCGCCGCGAATGTGCACGATGTCCATCTCGTTCATATTGACGTGCAGCATCGTATAAGCGCCGTGCATATCGGAGGCATACACCTCGCCTGCGAGCGCTCCTTCCGGCTTGATGTGCGCCGCCTCGGGGCGGAAGCCCACGACCGCATCCTTCTCGCCCCCGAGCGCCTTCTGCAAAGGCTGCCGCCACGCAGGCAGAACCGAGTAGCGGTTATCAGCGCCGGGCATCTTCACCACCCCGTCGGCGAAGTGACCGGTGATCAAATTCATCCCGGGGCTGCCGATAAAGCGCGCCACAAACAGGTTGGCTGGGTCATAATACACGTCGGTCGGAGTCCCGACCTGTTGCACGACGGCACTGGACATGACGACAATGCGATCCCCCATCGCCATCGCCTCGATCTGGTCGTGAGTGACGTAGACGGTCGTGGCGTGTTGAAGGATGTGCAGGCGTTTGATCTCGGCCCGCATCGTCTCGCGGAATTCAGCATCCAGTGCGCCCAGCGGCTCGTCCATCAGAAACGCGGCTGGGCGGCGCACGAGAGCGCGCGCCAGCGCCACCCGCTGCTGGTCGCCGCCGCTCAGCTTGCCGGGACGCGTATTGAGCAAGTGCTCAATCTGCAACAACCTCACGACCTCGTTCAGCCGCTGCTCGATGGTCTCGCGTGATTCGCCCTGCGCCCGGAGCGGGAAGGTGATGTTGTCCCGCACCGTGATGTGGGGATAGAGCGCATAGAACTGGAAGACGAAGGCGATGTCGCGGTCGCTGGGATGCCGCCACGTCACGTTGCGCCCGTTGAGCAGAATCTGTCCGCTGGTGACGGTCTCCAGTCCGGAGATCATCCGCAGCGTGGTCGTCTTGCCGCACCCCGACGGGCCGAGGAGCACGACGAACTCGCCGTCGTGAATGGTCAAGTCCATCGGCTTGACGGCGTGGAGATCACCGAATTTCTTTTCTACCTCACGAAGTTCAATCGTTGCCATACTTGTTCTCTCAGACCGGCCGGGTCCCAGAGACCTGGCAGGTCTCTCTCGTTACTGGCGGATGGCCCCGAACGTGATGCCGCGCAGGAGGTATTTCCGCAATGCGAAGGTGACGATCACGACCGGGATCAGGAAGCCCAGCGAGCCAGCGGCGATGGCCGACCACTCGATGCCGCCGCGCCCGAGCATGGTGGCGATGCTGGGCGGCGCGGTGCGGGCCTTTTCACTCGTCAACATCAAGGCGAAGGCATACTCGTTCCAGGCGAAGATCAGGCAGAAGACCGTGGTCGCGGCGATGCCGGTGACGGCCTGCGGCAGCACGATCTTGTAAAAGGCCTGCCAGCGCGTGTAGCCGTCCACCAGGGCCGCCTCCTCGTACTCCTTGGGGATCTCGTCAATGAAGCCCTTCAACAGCCAGACCGAGAACGACAGG
>DATDRS010000206.1:0-4002 GCA_035291605.1 Anaerolineales bacterium
ATTTGTGGCAGCGTTTCTTCTTCCTTGAACAGTTCCAGCACGATGGCGGCTTTCTGAGCGGGGGTATAGCGTTTGCGGATCATGGTCAAAGTGTACCTTAGCCACGCCCATTTTCGTGTCTGAATTTAGGGGTCCACTATACCCTCCCCAACCAATTAGACTCAAATCCGACCCCCGCGCCTACGTACATCAGGAAAATCGCGGGATTAGTGTAGATATACTCCCCGATGAAAATGATACGGTGGCCTGTTATTGTATCATCGGCCAAATTGAATTAGATGGCATCGTTAACGATGGGCTACTTCGGCGCATCACGGAACACACTGCACGTGTATCTTGGTCGGGCGGGGCGAATGGTGACGAAAAGCATATAGATGCTGGTGGTCGCGGTGTATTGAATTTAGTAACCATTGACAAATCTGGACTCAAGTTCCAGATGCAAAAAGGCCCAAGAGATACGGGTCCAGGATATGGATTCGGAAAGTATAAGGTTGAGCTTGTTTTTCACGCCAAAACCACCAGCCAAAGATTTGAACCTAGAACATTTAATGTTTCATTTAAGTGTTATGAGAGTATGCTTTCAGACTTGCCTCAAAATGAAAAACTCACCCATGTCCAACATGGAGAGTTAGACCCCAAAACAAAGAATCTTAATCCCCAAAGGCGCATTTGCTTGGAATTGACCAAAGAGGCAACATATGACTAAACCAATGACAAAGGTAAAAAAAACCCTCTAAAACCGAGAAAAAGAAAATCCCCGTGATGGGGATTTTCTTTTAGTATAAAAGACAATGCGCTTTATTCGACCACCATGCGAAAAACAAGTTTAGGGTGAATTCTGCAAACTTGATACTGCTAAATCGTCAAAGACGGCGGTATACGTCCCCGACAGGCCGGAACCGGTGTACAAGCCAAAGCCGCCCTCGGCATAGGCGCTGTCCTGAGCCTGAAACAGCGCCTGGCCGTTGACGAAAACTTCCAGCGTCCCGCCTTTGGCTCGCACGCCGAGTTCGTTCGTCATGCCCTCCCCCTTACGAATGGCTTCGCTCGCCGTCCAATCCTTGAGGGGCGTGAGCGCGCCATCCAGGACCTTCGCCAGCCGGTAACGCCCGTCGCAGTCCACTTCAAATTGATAGTAATTGCTTGAGTCTTGCAGGCGGAAGAGCAAGCCGTGGCGGTCACGGAAGCGGCAGGCCGCCGCTGTGCCGGTGACAGCAGCGTAAAAATCGGCGGCGCGGCGTTTGACATCGTAAACGATCGTGAAGCGATCCTCCGCCTTGAGCGTGATGGACAGTTGACCGTCGGCGACGGCGATGCGCTGCGCGTTGTCGTCGCTGGCCGGCCACACCTGGGGCTGGGAGAAGTCATCTGTGAAGATGGCTTTGCCTATAAAGGTCGGTGTGCCAATCGGCAGGCGGGCAGCCGAGGGCTGAGGCGTTGCCGTAGGGGGCCGGGCTTGAGTCCTACTCGTCGTTGGCGAAGCGTCCGGCGGCGCGGTGGCTGAGGCGGCGGTCAGAGTTTCGGTTGCGGCGGCGAGCGTTTGCTGGACGCTCACCCCCGGCGTGACGGTGGGAATGGAAATCGGCCCGCCGCCAACCGCCGTGACGACGACGACGATAGGGGTTGGGGTAATGACCGCCGTCAGGGTCGCGTTCACTGCATTCGCCACGCGAGCCGGGTCGGCGGAGATGCAGGCCGTCAACCCAAACGTTAAAGTAAGAGATAAAGCAAGGAGATGAAACAGCCGTTTCATCGAAAAACGTGATCCGTGACGAGTGAAGAGTGAGTGGTAAACAACGGAACAGGCATCATGGAAACAATACGACCTTCCCGCTCTCGCCCGAGGCCATGACTTCAAACGCTTTGTCGTATTCCCGGAGCGAGAACCGATGCGTCACCACGGGTGTGAGATCCACCGCGCCGGAGCGCACAAGGCCGCGCGATTGATACCACGTCTCCCACAGCTTGCGCCCGCTCACGCCGTAGACGCGCGCCGCTTTAAAGACGATGTGATGGTTCCAGTCGAAGGTGAACGGGCCGGGGGCCACGCCCAGGAGCGCGGCCTCGCCGCCGGGCTTCAGCAGGGTGAAGCCCTGCTCAATCGCGCTCGGCGCGCCGGACATTTCCAGCAGCACGTCCACGCCCTCGCCGTCGGTCGCCGCGCGGATGCTCTCGATCACATCCTCCTTCGCGTGCACCGCCAGGTCGGCCCCCATGGCGCGGGCGAGATTCAGGCGGTAGTCGCTCACGTCGGTGGCGTAGATGGCGCGCGCCCCGGCAGCTTTGGCCACGGCGATCGTCATCACGCCCACCGGGCCGCAGCCGGTGATGAGCACTTTTTTGGAGGTCACGTCGGTGGTGAAGGCGGTATGCACGGCGTTGCCGAAATTCTCCTGCAGGACGGCAATCTCCACAGGCATGTCGGGCGGATTCACCCAGGCGTTCTGCGCGTCAATGGCGATGTACTCGGCAAAACCGCCGTCGCGGTCCACGCCGATGAGGCGCGTGTTCTGGCAAATGTGGCCGCGCCCGGTGCGGCAGTAGGAGCAAATGTTGCAGATGACGTGGCTCTCCAGCGAGACGAAATCGCCGACTTTCGGCTCGACGACCATCACACCGCGCGCGACGACCTCGCCGCAGACCTCGTGGCCCACAATCACGGGTGGTCTGATGCGGCTCTCGGCCCACTTGTCCCATTTGTAGATGTGCAGATCGGTGCCGCAGATGGACGCGGCCTTCACTTTCACCAGCACTTCGTTCGGGCCGATTTCGGGAACCGGGCGCTGCGTCATTTCCAATCCCATCCCCGGCCCCGGCTTGATCACGGCAGTCATCATATCTGGCATATGATTCTCCTGGAGGTTTATGCGCGTCAGGTCGCACCGCGAGGCAGTATAGCATAGGCGTATCTCCCTATCCCTTTCACTCGCCTTACGCGCCCCCGCAGGTTATAATCGCGCCATGCCCAAAGTCGCCAAGCGCCAGCAAAGCACGTTGCGCCATACACCCGCAGAACCGTCACGCCGCGCGCTGGCGAAACGCGCCCTCCGCGTCCACGAAATTTTGCTGGCCGAGTACGGCCAGCCTGTGTGGCGCAACCCGCTCCCGGCGGTTGAAGAGTTGGTCAGCACCATCCTCTCGCAGAACACCAACGACCTCAACCGCGACCGGGCCTTTGAGGCTCTGCGCGCCAGGTTCCCCACGTGGGAGGCGGTGCGCGACGCGCCGACCGCCAAGGTGGTGGAGGCCATCCGCCCGGCGGGATTAGCCAACCAGAAGGGGCCCCGCCTCCAGCAGGTCTTGCGCGCCATCACCGCCGAGCGCGGCGCGCTCGACCTGGAATTTCTCCGCGCCTGGCCGGTGGACGAGGCCCGCGCCTGGCTGACCCGGTTCAAAGGCGTCGGCCCGAAGACGGCGGCGATTGTGCTGCTCTTCTCGCTGGGCCGCCCGGCCTTTCCGGTGGACACGCACGTGCATCGCGTGACCGGGCGGCTGGGTCTTCGGGGCCCCGACATGTCGGCGGACGACAGCCACGCACATTTTGAAGCGCTCCTGCCGCCGGAGACGTACTACGCCGCGCATCTGAACCTCATCCGCCACGGGCGCGCGGTGTGCCACGCGCGCAACCCGGAGTGCGAGCGCTGCGCGCTCAAGCGGATGTGTGCCTATTACAAGAACGACCGATCTGCGCCATAGATATAGAAAGGATGTCTCCCTTGAACAAACGCGTCATCGTCGTTTTGAGCGTCGTCTGTCTTCTAGCCGTCATGATGTTCAGCGCCGGGCAGCCCGCAACCTCGGCGGCCCCGCTGTCCGTGCAGGGCCTCGCCGGCACAACGGTGTTCCTGCCGCTCATTGTCAAGCCCATTGTGCCTACAGGCGCAACCTACATCCAGGGCGTGGCCTACCAGGCTGATAACGATAACCCGGTGCGCCCGGCGGGGAATCACGCCGACAAGAACCTCGCCCTGCGCGGCCTCAAGAATGTGACCGGACAACCCG
>DATDRS010000207.1:0-21482 GCA_035291605.1 Anaerolineales bacterium
GAAATCGTCAGGCACGGGCTTCTCGCCCGCGAGACAGCGGTTGATCTGGCCCAACTGCCCGCCCTCGGAGACGGCGAGGTGGGCCAGCACGTCGCGGGCTTTCCACGGCGCGTCTTCTTCAGAGGGCACAGGTTTTTCCCATTGCTCGGTCGTGAGGCCGCCAAAAATGCTCAGGCTGGCCGCGTGATCGGCGAGGATTCTCTGGCGGATAAGATCTTTGCGAGAGGACATAGATGAACTCCTGGTCGGTGATCAATGATCAGTGATCAGTGTGAGGCAGATGACGGATGACGGATGACCGATCACTGATCACTGGCTCGGCGGTTTCGCGTCCACGTGCGGAACGGGTTGGCCCGTTTCGAGCGCCTTGCGGATGTCGCGCTCGTGGAGCATATTGTGGCGATAGATCAGCTTGAGCATATTTTCCAGCGGCACGCGCCCAAACCACGGATGGCGGCCAATCCGGTCAAAGTCCGCCTCGGACATGCCGCGCACCAAATTAACCGTTTCCATACGGGCGGCCTCGAATTGCGCGATCAGGTTGGCGAGCGCAGCCTCCTTCAACCCGGCAACCTGCGTGGCGTTGAACTCGTCAATCACAAAATCTTCCGGCGCGCCGGGGCCGCCCGCCAGGATGTCGCGCCCGTAAAACACGAACGTCTGCTCCGCGCTGACGAAATGGGCGAGCAACTCCCGCACGCGCCATTGCGGGCCGGTGGTGTACACCTGCTGGATGAAATCCTTGTCGCTCAGGGTGCGGAAGTAAGCGGCGGTCTTCTGGCCTTCTTCGGTGAGTCGTTTAACGATAAGGTCTTGGCGACTGGGCATAGAGAATACTCGATACGAAATACGCTATACGCCAATAGCATTTGGGGTGGAGTATTGGGCATTCACTCAGACGTAGAGACTGCCTCCATCGATCACGAGCGTCTCCCCCGTCATGAAATCCTGCTCGACGATGAAGTTTACCGCGCGCGCCACATCATAGCCGGAACCGGTGCGTTTGAGAAGTGTGTGCCGTCCGACCGTGCGCCAGCGCTCGTCGGGCCAGTCGTCCGGCTTGATCACCGGCCCCGGCGCGATGGCGTTCACGCGCACCTCCGGCGCGAGCGCCTTCGCCAGCACTTTGGTGAGCATGACCAGCCCGGCTTTGCTCACCGAATGCGCCGGGTATTTGGCCCAGGGTTGAAACGCCGAAACGTCGGCGATGTTGACAATGACTCCCCCCTTGCGCGCCTTCATCAAGAGCGCGGCCTGCTGCGCGCAGAAGAACGGTCCGGTCAGGTTGATGCCGAGCGTGCGCTGCCACGCCTCAGGGGTGAGCGTGAGGACATTGCCTGATTCCATGATCGCCGCCGAGTTGACGAGGATATCCACGCCCCCGAATTCGGCCTCGGCGGCGCGGAAAAGATTCACCACAGCGTCGTAGGAGGTGAGATCCCCGCCGACGGCGATGGCCTGCACGCCTCTCTGCTTAATCTCCCCGACTGTGAATTTAGCTTGGTCCTCTGATTGGTGATAGTGGACGACGAGGTGCGCTCCCGCCTCGGCCAACCCTGACGCAATGGCTTTGCCGACCCGGTGCGCCCCGCCCGTGACGACGGCAATTTTGTCTTTAATCTCCATGCCCCGGATTATAGCCGTATTCAGAGGCCGGGTGCTACGGTAAAACAACGTAGGGCAGGCAGCGCCTTGCCCTACGCGATAGTTGCCGATTGACGGCGCTGAAACTTACTGTTGAACAATCACCGGCGTGCCGTAATCTGACCAGTAATAGGCCCACTCGGCTTCCGGGGTCGGCATGTTGACGCAGCCGTGGCTCATGGGCGTGCCGAAGTTGTTGTGCCAGTACGTGCCGTGCAGGCCGTAGCTCTTGTAGAAATACATCACGTAAGGCACGTTCGGCAGATCGTAGCCGGGGCCGCGCATCCGCGCCGAGGTGTAGCGCAGGTAAACGTAGAACGTGCCGGTCACAGTCGGATATCGCGCTAGGCCGCTCGAGATCAGCGTCGTCCGCACGAGCGTATCCCCCTCGTAGGCATATAACCGTTGCTCTGACAGATCCACGACGAACCGCTTTTGGTCGGGGGCGCTGGCCGGGGGCGGGACGGGCGGATTGACGGTCTCCGCCGGGCTGCCAGTTGCGCCGCCAGGGATGATTAGAGTTTGCCCCGTGTAAACAGTTGTGCCCTGCAATCCATTCGCCTGCTGAATTGCCGTCCAGGGCAGGTTGTATTTCAGCCCGATGAGAAACAGGGTTTCGCCTCGCTGGACGACGTGGGTGCGGCTGGGCGTCTGAGCGGGGGGCGGCGCGCTCTGGCCCTGATCCGAGCCGGAGACGGGGGCCGGGTTTGAGTTGGCCGCGGCGCCCGTCCGGTTGGGAATGGTCAACTTCTGCCCGGCGTAAACGGTTGTGCCTTGCAGTCCGTTCGCGGTCTGGATCGCCGTCCACGGGAGGTTGTATTTCAAGCCGATGGTGAACAACGTCTCGCCCGGCTGGACGATATGAATAGCGCCGGCGCCCGGTTCGGTCACGGGAGCGGGGGAGGGCGTGTTCGGGCCGGGGATGATCAGCGTTTGCCCTGCGTAGATGCGCGTCCCGACGATCCCGTTGGCCGCCTGCAGCGCTTCGACGGTCACGCCGTACCGCAACGCGATGCGAAAAAGCGTCTCGCCCTGTTGGACGACGTGCGTCTGCGTGTCGGCTTGGGTCGGCGGGACGCTCGCAAAGGACAGTGCAGCGGCGACGCAGACGGAAAGCAGGGAGCGGATGACAGGTCGCATGGGAGACTCCTCATTCATCTGGCCAGACGAACAAGACCGTTGGCAGGTTCTGCACGTCAGAAACCCGCTCTCCCAGCCTGCCCCGAACCAACGTTACACGCCCGTTCCATGCGCGACGGCGAGCCGGAAGAAAGGCGAGTTGCTATCTCCGATTCTAGCACGACCTCAGGCTAGCGGATATTTGAGTATCGTTTGAGGCGCCTGAGGCTGGCGGCCTCAGCGTTTGAACAGGTTGGAGACGAAGAACCAGACGTTCGCCGGGCGCTCGGCCAGGCGGCGCATATAGTAGGGATACCACTGCATCCCGTAAGGCACATACACCCGCACGGCGTAGCCCTCTGCGGCCAGTTGCTCCTGCAGTTCCCGCCGGATGCCGTAGAGCATCTGAAACTCGAAATATTCGCGGGGGATTTTCTTTCCGGCGGCGTAGGCCTTGACCGCGGCGACGATTTTCTCGTCGTGCGTGGCGATGGCCGGCATAGGTGGGGTGCGGCCTCCGGAGTCGGCGGGCGGCAGCGCCTGCGCGCGGTCAAGCAAGATCTGCGCCAGCCGGATGTAGTTCGCGTCCACATGGTCTTTGCGGGGGAAGGCCTTGTCCGGCGGCTCGTTGTAGGCGCCCTTGCACAGCCGCAGCCTCGCCCGTTCGGTCGTGAGGGCGAGGAGATCCTGCTCAGTGCGGTAGAGGTAGGCCTGCAGGACAACGCCCACGTTATTGAACTCGCGGTGCAGGACGCGGAAGATGGCGAGGGTGCGATCGGTGTGCGGCGTGCCTTCCATGTCAATGCGCACAAAGTTGCCCGTGGCTTTGGCGCGCTCGACCACCCGCCGCACATTGTGCAGGCAGAAATCGTAATCCACATCCAGGCCGAGCTGTGTGAGCTTAACGGAGACGTTGGAACGCGCGCCGCTCTTTGCAATCTCGTCGAGCGCGAGCACATAGTCGTCGGCGGCGCGCGCGGCGTCGGCCTGGTTGGTCACACTCTCGCCCAGGCGGTCAAGCGTGGCGTGGATGCCCTTGGCGTTCAGCGCGCAGATGACGGCGATGGCGTCTTCGATCTTGTCCCCGGCGATGAAGCGCAAAGCGGCTTGCCGGGTGAGGCGGAAGCTGGTGATGAACCGGTACGCCCATTTCGAGTGTGAGAGGTAGATGAATAAGGCGCGGAGCATAAGTGCACCTCGATGATACCCCGCGTGCAACTCGGGGGTAGTGCGGAAACACACCGCCCCAACGTGATCTTCATCCCGAAGCGGATCGAGCGGCCGGGGGAGGCTGGCGTGCGGGTTCAGCTCGATCACGAGATCGCGGATGGCCTGTTCAATTTTCTCGTAATCACCTTCGCCGTGATGCTCAAATCGGATATATCCGTCCGCATCAATCAGATATACGGTCGGCCAATAACGGTTGGCAAAGGCGTCCCATGTTTTATATTCGTTGTCGAGGACGACGGGAGGTGAAATCCCAGATGTCTATGAAGACCGCGCGCCCCCGGAGTTCGGAGAGGCGCAGCGGGCGCGGGGTATTGAGCCACTCGCCGGGGGCGATTTCCGGGGCGCGGATGCGCGGTGAGGCGAGAGGCATGGCGTGATTTTACCACGCGGCCAGAGGATGACTTGCTTTTGGAATTTTGCGTCGTAGAGACGTTCCGCCGGAATGTCTCTATCATCGGGGCCGACGGTCTCGTCATAGCAGTTCGCCGTCTGCCACTTCAAGCGGGCGAAGAGGTCAAGCGTGGCGCCTTCAAGAGCGGCCTCGGAGTCAAGATCGGTCATCCCTTGCTTCCCCTGGCGTCGCCGATAACCCACCGTTGGATCGCCGATAAGCCGCCGATAACTGCGCTGACAGCGCGAAGGCCCTCACCACCCCTATCTCCATCAGGCTGCGGGCGATGACGGACGTGAGGGTAAAGCGGGGCCGCCAGACTAAATTCATTCCTCCCCGGCCAGTTCTGCGGCGGTCGTGATCAATTCGTCAGAGAGCCAATAACCGTGTTCGCGCATCAGTTCCAGCAGCTTTCGCACCGATTCGATTAAGCCCTTTTGCTTGGCGAGGATCAGCACACCGGCTGTGCCCGTCACTTCCAGGTCCAACCCCTGGGCGGCCTGACGGCCCAACTGGTCGTCCATCACAAGCAGCAGGCGCATGTGGTGGGCGAGCGCCACGGCCTCCCGTTCTCCCGCGCCCAGGGAGAGCGTAGCCGCCTGAACTTCCGGCGTCAACTCTAGCGGGTCAGCCACGCGAATGAACGTCGCGAGTGCCTGATCCAGCCTTTCGGCCTCAACTCCGGTTTTCGCCAACAGTTCGCGGTGCACGGCTGGCGGAAGGTGCACTTGCTGGTAAAGCACCTCCAGCAGGCGCAGTTGATTCACCTTGGCCAATGCAATTAGCGGCCCGGTGTTCGAGACAATGCTCATGGCTTAGCCTTGCGCGCCGCTTCCAGGTCTGACCGCAATTCGGCGTCCAGCGCCTCCGGCGGGTAATTGAACACCGGCACGTGGTAACGCCCGCACATCTCCAAAAACTCGACGCGCGTCAGCCCGGCCAGTTCCGCCGCCTTGCCTGACGACAACTTGCCCAGTTCAAACATCTTCAACGCCGCCATCAGGCGGATCTGGGCGGCCAGCTCCTCTCGGGTGAGGTGGACGGCCAGTTCAAAATTATCGGGGTAATCCATCATAAGCGTTTTCATAGCGCCTCCGCCCTCATTTTACTATTGGCCGTTGCTTTCCGCATTTCAGGCCGCATAGACCACCTGCGCGCTGGCCAGCACCGAGCTGCGGAGGCCGGGCTTGAGGCCGTCTTTGGGCACCAGATCTACCGGGCGCTGGAGCAGAGCGGCGAGTTCCTCCTGAATTCGCACGAACTCGAACAGTCCGATCTGCGCGCCCGGCTCAAATTCCACCAGCACGTCCACGTCGCTCTCCGGGCGGAAGTCATCACGCAGGACGGAGCCAAAGAGAAGGAGTTGGCGAATGTGGTTGCGGCGGCAGAAGTCGCGGATTTGCTCAGTAGGGACTTGGATTTTAGGCTGGGCCATAGCGATCTTGCCTCCTCGCCCTTATCCTATCCCAATCTCCATTTCGCTCACATCCACCTCCCCGCCCACCAACTTCGGCTCAGTGAACACGCGCCTTCCAGTTGCCATCTTTGTCGTAGTTCCGGCTGCCACTCAATCCAGACGCTTGCCATAGTGCGTCAAAGGCTGGTCGTAATAGAGCACCGAAATTCGATTGGCCCTCCTCGATAAGAATATCGGGAAGCATAAGTGTGTCTCGGCCTATGGTGTGAATGCCATCGAACCAATCCACTCGGTTGGTGATTACGTGGTTTTTCACTCCAATGAGATTAAGCATTACCAAATATGGGGGCTCGATATCCCACTGTTGTATTTGTCTGATATAAGCTTGCAACGCGTTTACCAAACGGTCCTCGAATCTGACGTTATTGATAACTCCAACGCCTTGCTGATTTCGATAGGTCAAGAGTGCCGACTCGGTGGATTCAATCACGCCATTTCGAAAAACCTGCACGTAGCCGAGGCTTGACGCAGTTGGGGTGCCATCGTAGGTGACAAATCCATCGAAGTTATAGTGAAAGTTGCATCCGGATGCGCCCATTGGCCGGAGATTGTTGTGATTGTTCTCTACTAATTTGAGGTCGATTGTAAAAGCTGGGTCTAAAGACGCGAGCGGAAGAAGATGGAGTATTGTTCGTGATGTATGAGCAAGTGGCACGGGTGTTTCATCGGCAATTATTCGCGCGACTCTCTCTTCTCGGAAGCGCCGGGCCTTCTCTGGTAAGGATTCCGACAATGCGAATGCGGCACGGATTTCACTAACATCAAGAGGATATTTGCCTGCGCTGTTACGCGAGTAAAAGCGGGAGTCGCCCTTGGCGATCATGTGAGGAGCACTCCAACTCTTGGGAATACGTATGGTCAGAACTGGCCCTTTTGGAAAGCCATCAATTGCTTTGAGTTGAACCCCGTTCAGCCGTGGGGTCAAGCCATCCCGCAAGATATTTTCAAGCCGCCGGATTTCCACATCCACGCTCATTCCAGAGAGCCCTACTACATTTTCGGGAACACCAGTCGTTTTACCGTTGCTATCCCTTTTCTCGGAAATGCCATAGATGATATCGCCTCCCCCGGCATTAGCGAAGGATGAAACGTCTGCCAAGAACTCCTTTTTCTCACCGTCCGAATTACCTGGCAGACTCTCCTTATACTCAAGGTGTCTGTTCTCGGCCACGCCATTAACTACCAAGTCGTCAATATCAGATTGGTCTATATCATTGAGTCGCTTGTCAAGCATAATCTACCTCCCTTGTCTTAATTGCTATGCCATTTGCTTCGATGTCTAGCCTGATCTTGTGTGTGCAAGCTATCCGTCTCCATCCGCTTGTCCGTTTTCAAGTCCGTTGACAGCCACTCCCTCCACATCCACCTCCCCGCTGACCAGCCGGGGCAGCAGCAGATCGCGCTTTGTAGAGACGACCCACCGGGTCGTCTCCCTCCGGGCGAGCCTCATGCCCCGTGGCCGGAGACGTTCCACCGGAACGTCTCTACCGAACCCGTCGCAACGCCGCGTTGACTTCCTCCAAGTCAAACGCTTCGGGGTCAAACTCGCCGCCGACCCATTGCAGATATGAGTCGTGTTCTTCGTGGTCGGGATCGCGGATGGCTTCGAGGAATTCGACGTAACCCCACACCCCGCCCACATCTTCGGGCGGGCACGCGCCCCTGCCTTTCAGGCACACCGGATGCTTCAGCGCCGGGTCAGGCGGCAGAATCTTCTCTACCACCACGTCGTGCTCCCAACTGTCGCCGAAATCGTACTCGTACATGAGCTTCATCTTCGCGTGCGGCGCGATTTGCCCCAGCGTCACCCGGCGCGCGTCTTCTTCGTCCATGTCTTCCCAATCGGTGTCGGGGATGGGCAAGCTATAGTAGGTCTCGCCCACTCGAAAATGATGCAGGTGGCTGTTCGTCCATCCCATCGCGCCTTGCATGACCCAGTGCAGTTTTGCCAACGTGAAATCGGCGGGCACCAGCACACGCCGCCAGATGGGCGGGCGAAAATCGCGGAGGGTGATCTTCAACTGATAGATTGGAGCGGAAGAAGTGCTTTTCTTGGCTGGCATCGCTCGACCTCCTGACTCTAGGGTTTTTCCAGCAGCTGCTCGACGTTGTCCGCGATGCGCGCTTCCAACTCCCGCGCTTCGGCGTTGAGCGTTTCCAGTTCTTCGTTCAGTTCTTCCAGCCGCTCGGCAAAGTCAAAGTCGTCGTCGGCCTTCCATAGGCGTTTTTCGATCTCGGTGTTGTTAGCGGGCATGGTGTTTCAAGTGTACAACTTTGATGAAACTCTGCAAACTGCAAGAATCACGCAGGTTGACGATATCATCCCTTTGCCGCAGCACGGATCAGGCAAAAGAAAAGGCCGCAGGGTCTCAGTCCTGCGGCCCACTTCTCGGCCAGCTGACGATGCTCTTGATCTGTCATGCTGAGCAAAGTTTGAAGACCCTGAGCGGAGCGAATTTAGAGCGTCGCTTTGTAGATGCCACCGTCGAACCCCAGCATCACGCCGGTGAGGAACGGCACGGCGGGCGAGCACAGGAAGGCAGCCGCCCGCGCGAATTCCTCCACCGTCCCCAGCCGTCCCAGCGGCGACTCCTCCGCCTGCTTGACCATTTCGTAGTCTACGCTCGTGCCGTTGCGGCGGGCGCGCTCGGTCAGGATTTCCATCACGCGCTCGGTCTTCGTCCAGGCCGGGAGGATGCTGTTCACCCGGATGCCCTCCGGCCCCAGTTCCATCGCCAGCGTCTTCGTCAATCCCACGACGGCCAGCCGGAGCGTATTCGAGAGCGCCATGTTCGGGGTGGGCTGGCGCGCGGAGTTGGAGGTGAAGGTGAGGATGGAGGGCGTGTCCGACAGGCGCAGGGCAGGCAAGGCCGCGCGGATCAGCCGGACGACGCTGAGGATGGTCGTGTCCACCGCCGCCCGCCACATGTCGAGGGTGTGATCTTCGAAGCGACCGGTCGGCGGGCCGCCGCAGTTAGTGACCAGGATATCCAGTCGTCCAAAGCGCAGCGTCGCTTGCTCGATCAGCCGCTGAACATCCTCATCCTTCGTCAGATCGGCCTCGATCACCATCGTCGCCGTCTGGCCGTGCATTTCGAGGAAGATCGCCTCCTGGGTCTTGACCAGCGTCTTCGCATTCCGGCTGCACATGACGACCGTCGCGCCCTCGCGGGCCAGTTCGCGGGCCGTCGCCGCGCCCAGGCCCCGGCTGGCCCCCGCGACCAGGGCCACCTTGTCCTTTAATCCGAGATCCATTGATCCGTTTTCTCCGGTGGAATTACCGCCCCATCTCCGCGTAAGTATGCGCGATTTTTTGCAGCGCGACCACGAAGGCGGCCGTGCGAAAGTCGGTGATGTGCGCCTCGCGGTGGAGCTCCTCGCTGATCTCCTGGTAGGCGGTGCGCATCGTGTCGTCCAGGCCGGAGCGCACCAGGTCCAGTTCGTCTGCGCCGGTGCTCAATTCTGTGCGGATGTCGTCCGTCACTTTCTTGCCGGTCATCACTTCCAGCGCGTGGACGATGCGCTCGCCGCGCATCTCATCCAGCCGCCGGTCCATGCGGCCCAAGTGGATGTGCGAGAGGTTCTTGATCCACTCAAAGTAGGAAACCACCACCCCGCCCGCGTTGACGAAGATATCGGGCAGGATCACCACGCCCCGGGCGCGCAGTTTTTCGTCGGCTTCAAAGGTCACCGGGCCGTTGGCCGACTCGGCGATGAGCGGGGCCTGGAGGCGGTCGGCGTTTTGGGCGGTGATCTGGCCCTCCATCGCCGCCGGGACCAGGATGTCGCACGCCATCTCCAGACAAGCGGCGCCATTCGACTCATACTGCGCGCCGGGGAAGCCCTTCACCCCGCCGTGTTTGTTCATGTGCTGCCGCACGGCCTCCACCGGCAACCCGGCCTCATGGATCAGCGCGCCATCCCACTCGACGATGGCGATGATTTTCACCCCGTCTTCCTCGGACAGGAATTTCGCGGCGTGATAACCCACGTTCCCCAGCCCCTGAATGACGACCGTTTTGCCCTCCAACGCCCCGGATAGGCCCGCCAGTTTTACATCTTCTGGATGGCGAAAGAACTCGCGCAGGACGTATTGCGCGCCCCGCCCGGTGGCCTCGACGCGCCCGCGAATCCCGCCCGCCGTCAGCGGTTTGCCGGTGACGCAGGCCAGGTGGTCAATTTCGTAGGGGCGCAGGGTCTTGTAGACATCCGCGATCCAGGCCATCTCGCGCGGGCCTGTGCCCAAATCCGGGGCGGGCACGTTGCTGCTCGGGTTGATATAGCCTCTCTCGATCAGCTCGCGCGCGAAGCGCCGGGTGATCGTCTCCAGGTCGTCCGCGCTGTATTGGCGCGGATCAATGGCCAGCGCGCCCTTCGCGCCGCCGAACGGGACATCCACAATGGCGCACTTATAGGTCATCAGCGCCGCGAGCGCTTCGACTTCATCCTGATCCACGTGCGAGGCGTAGCGGATGCCGCCCTTCGCCGGCAGCCGGTGGACGCTGTGGATAGCCCGCCAGCCCTTGAAATTGTGATACTCGCCATCGCTGAGCTTCACCGGGAAGCGCACCTGATACACCGCGTGGCAGTCCCGCATCTGCTCCACCAGAGCCGGCGGCAGTTTGAGATGCTCTGCCGCGCGGTCCACCATCTTCCCAACGCTCTGGCTGAAGCTGAGATGAGGTTCAGAGGATTGATTCATGGCGGCCTCCTGGACCAGACCCGGCAGGTCTCCAACGACCTGCCGGGTCTGGGAACGCATCACTCATGTCGGTTCAGAGGTGCAAGCGGCCTACGCCACCTGTAAACCCAGCTGAGCCGGAAAGCATCTCTCTTGCCCGCGCTGCATCAGTCTCCGAACTTAATGCCCTGCGCCAACGGCAGTTCCCTGGACCAGTTGATCACGTTCGACTGGCGGCGCATGTACGCCTTCCACGCGTCCGAGCCGGACTCACGCCCGCCGCCGGTCTCCTTCTCTCCGCCGAAGCCCAGCCCGATCTCCGCGCCGCTCGTGCCGATATTGATGTTTGCCATGCCGCAGTCCGACCCCTCCGCCGACAAGAATTGCTCGGCCTTCAGCAGATTCGTCGTGAAAATCGCGGACGACAGCCCCTGCGGCACGTCGTTGTGGATGGCGATCGCCTCGTCGAGATCCTCGTATTCCATCAGATAGAGGATGGGCGCGAAGGTCTCTTCGCACACGATGGGCATCTGCTTCTTCATCTTCACGATGGTCGGCTCGACGAAGCACGGCCCCTTCTCCGGCAGGCGATGCCCGCCGGTCAGAACCTCGCCACCCTGCTGCCTGATCGTCTCCAGCGCGGCGAACATGTCTTCGACCGCCCTCTCGTTCACCAGCGGCCCCATCAACACGCCATCATTCAGCGGATTGCCGACGGTGACCTGTTTATACGCCTTCACCAGCCGGTCCGCGAGCTCGCCCGCGATGCTCTTGTGCATCATGATGCGGCGAGTAGAAGTGCATCGTTGCCCTGCCGTGCCCACCGCGCCAAAGAGAATGGCGCGCATCGCCAGATTGAGGTCGGCATCCTCGGCGACGATGATGCCGTTGTTCCCACCCAATTCCAGGATGGTCCGGCCCAGCCGCCGCGCGACGGTCTCCGCCACGTGCCGTCCCATGCTCACCGAACCGGTGAACGAGATGAGCGGGATGCGGTGGTCGTTAAGCATCCGCTCGCCCACCTCGCTCCCGCTGCCGATGACGACGTTGAACACGCCGTTCAGCCCGTGATCCGCGCACACCTGGTTGCAAATGTGTTGGACGGCCAGCGCGCAGAGGGGAACGGCGGAGGCCGGTTTCCACACCATCGTATCGCCGCAGGCCGCCGCAATCGCCGCGTTCCACGACCACACCGCGGTGGGGAAGTTGAAGGCAGTGATGATGCCGACGACGCCAAGGGGATGCCACTGCTCGTACATCCGGTGGCCGGGGCGCTCCGAGTGGGTGGATACGCCGTACAGTTGACGGGAGAGGCCGACGGCGAAGTCACAGATGTCAATCATCTCCTGCACTTCGCCCATGCCCTCGGCCTTGATCTTGCCCATCTCCAGCGTGACCAATTCGCCCAACGGCTCTTTCAGCTCCCGCAAGGCTTCGCCCAGGTCGCGCACGACCTGCCCCCGCTTGGGGGCCGGAATATTCCGCCATGTTTTGAAGGATGCAGCGGCTTTGTTCACCACGGCTTCGTAAGTCACGGCGGTGGCCTGAATGATTTTGGCGATGGGTTCGCCCGCGGCCGGGTTGTACGAGACCAACGCCTTGCCGCTGGGGTCTTCAATCCAGCCATCCGGCCCGGTGCACGCGCCGGAGTTGACGTCTTTGAGGCTCAACTTTTCTAGCAGGGCTTTCATCGGCTCTTTCTCCTTGTGTGCGATAAGAAATCGAGTGACTGAGCGCCGCCCCACCCGGCGCCCGTCACTCGCCATTTACCGCTCGTCACGCTCGTCAACACCACTCGTAAGTGAAACTCTCGTAGAAGTCCTCGATCTGGTGGAACTCCTCGTCGCTGATCAGCCCCATCCGCCACTGGATCTGGGCGATTTCGTAGCGAATGTCGGCGCGGGTTTCCTTGCTGGTCACAATCTCCAGCTTCTTCTGCAGGACTTCGAGGCGATCTCGAAGCGCCTGCTCATCCGGTTTCTCGTCCTTCTTCGTTTCGTCAGACATCAGTGCCTCTCCAGTGTCACCGGCGCCGGCGGGCGCTTCACGCCATGCGGATGTGCCGGGGTCAGCACGAGCGGCGGCGCGCCGCGCTGCGTGAGCGTGTCCGCCCGGATCAGGTAAGTCTCACGTTCGGGCACGCAGGCGCCCACCGGGCAGGCCCACTTGCAGCGCGCCTCCGGGAAATAGCCCTCGCACTCGATGCAAATCTCCGGGTCAATGACGTACTGGTCCGGTCCCGGAGAAATCGCGCGCACCGGGCACTCCATCATGCAGGCATTGCAATTGATGCACTCGGCGGTGATCATGTACGACATGGCTACAGAACCTTCTGCCCGTAAACGTTCGTCAAGCCGGCCGCCGCCACCCGTTGGGCGATCACCTCGTGGTCCATCGTATACAGGTTGAGCTCTTTCATCCGCTTGAAATAGACAGAGCCAGAGAAGGTGTACTTCTGTCGCATGCCGCCTTCGGTTTCCATTTCTTCTCGGACGTACTGAATGGCGTCGCCGACGGCCAGCGTGCCCGGCAGGGTGAGCAACTCTTTGCCGGCCAGCGCGCGCATTGCGTTGTGGCCGGCCAGCGCGCCCGTGACCATCGCCTCGGTATGCCCGACTAATAGTCCGGCCTTTTCGCCGCCGCAGAACAGATTGTCTACACCGCCCAGGACGCGCATCTGGTCGTCGCGCGGCGAGAGCGCCGAATAACGCATCGAGTTGCCAATGGTGCCGGAATACGGGTCTTCGTAACGCACGTTTTCCAGCCCAGTCACCTGGCGCAGTTGCTCCAGCGGGATGTAGGAGGTCATGAGCTTGATCTGGCCCGTGTCGAGCAGGATCACGTTCTCGGCATACTCGGCCATGGCGTATTGCTGGCAGGCCTTGGTGCCCAGCTTCTTCATATTGACCAGGTGCTGCGGCATAGGAAGGATGCACTGGCCGGTCTGCTCCAACGCCTCGCGGACGTGCGGCGCGACCGTATCCTTATTAAGTTTGCACGAGCCGCTCATGGCCCCAATGGTGCCGTCGGCCTTCTGGCCCTGACGTTCTGGGATGCCGGCCAGGCCGGTCAAGCTGACGCGCGGGCCGAACGTCGGGCAGCGCACGATGCACATCACGCAGCCGTTGCCATACTCGGTGCAGAAGCTTTGCGAGCCAACTGTGCCCGTCGCATCCACGAACATGTCGCCTTCAATCCGGGTGCCATTTTCCAGCCGCACGGCCGCAATCGAGCCGTTGCTTCGATCAATACCCGTCACCCGGCTGATCAACCAGATTTCGATGCCATGCTCGAGCAGGCAGCGGCGCGCCGCCGGCTCAATCATCGCCACGTCGTAGAGCGAGGCGTGCTTGTGGCCGGGAAAATCTAGGTTGCGATGGCGAGCCGTCGCATCGCAGGCCTGAAACAGGTGGCCGGCTCCCAGCGCGATCATCTCTTCGGCGGCGGTATAACGGCCGTTATTGCGCATGATGCCGCCGACCAGCCCCGTGCCGAGCAGGCCGTCACTGCGTTCCAGCACGATCACTTCGTCCGCGCCGGCCAGGCGCGCCGTCATCGCGGCCGAGCAGCCTGCCCAACCGCCGCCGACAATCACAACTCTGTTTTTCATCGGACATCTCCTTCCACTGACGATCCTTTCAGCGCCTCGCGCGTAGCGGCATAACCGGCCTCCAGCGCGGCGAGGTTCTTCTCCAGCGCCTTGCGCGGCACGTGACGCGCCGCGCTTTGGCGCAGACAGTCAAGCGAGATAATACCGGACAAGGCCGCCACACAGC
Source organism: Anaerolineales bacterium (assembly GCA_035291605.1). Classification (GTDB taxonomy): domain Bacteria; phylum Chloroflexota; class Anaerolineae; order Anaerolineales; family UBA6663; genus DATDRS01. Next base: position 14,319 of record DATDRS010000207.1, read on the forward strand.
CGAGTGACACCACCCCGGCGGCGATCGGGCGGCCCGTGTATTCGCGCGCCAACTGGATGATGGGAACGGGCAAGGCCCCGGGCGGCATCTGGCTCACCGGCTCCGGGTCGGCCACCACGTGGGCGTTGGGTTTGATCAGCGGGGCGTAGCGGTTGGCCGCGCCCTGGCTGAGCACGATCAACGCATCCGGACGATCTGCGCCGGGATAGGTAATTGGGTCACTGCCGAAAACCACATCCACCCGGCTCGGACCGCCGCGCGTGGCCGAGCCATATTCGCCGCGATGGGTGGCCCAGAGACCTTCGCACAGACCGGCGGCCTCGCTCAGGATCGTCCCGGCCAGTTTGATCCCCTGCCCGCCCACCCCCGCGATCAGCGTCTCATAACGTGGCACGGCGCGAACGGGCTTGGGGGAAGGCGCTTTGCCTGCCCCACCCTCTCGCGCCAGTTTCACAAAGGAAGCCACCCACTCGCGGTAGGCAGTGAAGTATTCGGGCCATTGTGTGCGGCTGAGCACCCCTAGTTTCAGATTCGCGCCCGCCGTTACCCCGATCATCGAGAAACCGGGCGTTTCCAAGGCCTCGTTGATGAGCGCCGCGAGGCCATCCGGATCGAGCAATGAACCGCGCCCCACCAGCGCCGACTGCAGGGCAGTGGCCCACTCTAAGGGTGTCGCCATCGGCTCGATGCTCTGTTGATAACCGGGCGCGCCCCACCGCAGCCGGTCGAGCGGTTGCCGCTCCGTCGCCTCAGTCACCTCGGAGCGCAGGAGCAGGAGCGTCATGCCGATGTTGCGCCGCGCGGCGTGGATCAGGTGATTCGTCCCCAGCGTGACGCCGTCGGCGTTCATGATCAGGAGCAGTGGGGTATGCGGGCGCGCGGCGCGCAATCCGATGGCGACCGCGATATTGCGTCCGGGCGGGCCGTGGATGAACGAAACGGGCGGGCCGCCCAGTTCGCGTTCGGGCAGTTCCGGCAGGCTGGAGAGGATAATCGGCAGTTCACGGTCGCCGCGCAGGGTCACCACCCGCGCCATCACATCCATGAGCATCTGCCAGGTGGCTAGGTAGGGCAGGGTGATCGTCATCGTACTCACTCCCGGTTGCGCACCGCCGCCAGGATTTGCTCCGGCGTGATCGGGAGGCCATCGGCCCGGTTCACCCCGGTCACCGCTGCGCGACCGGCGCTGAGGCGCTCCACTTCCAGTCGAATCTGACCGTAATTCATCTCCGGTACGACGATGCGCTCCACCTGCGCGGCCAACCGCCGCACGGCCTCTTCCGGGAACGGCCAGATCGTGCGTACTTTCAGCATCCCCAGCCGGAGGCCCTCCTCACGCGCGAGGGTCACGGCATGGGCCGCCGAACGCGCCGTGCCGCCATAAGCCACCAGCGCCGCCTCGGCGTCGTCGAGTTCGACCTCGTCCCAGTCCAGGATTTTGTCCAGGTGATTGCCGATTTTGGTGTGCATGTGTTCCCACCAGGCGCTCACCACCGCCGGGTCTTCCGTCGGATAGCCGTGCTCGTCGTGGAGCAAGCCGGTGACGTGGAAACGATAGCCGTCGCCAAACGCCGGCAGCGGGGCCACCCCGCCGCGCGTGAAAGCATAGGGCTTGTACTCTTCGGGCGGGACGGTGGGCTTTGTGCGGCTGACAACCGTCAGTTCCTCAGGGTCAGGCACCTCAATTTTTTCACGCAGCGCCGAGACCAGGCCGTCCATCAGCAGAATGACCGGGGTGCGGAACTGCTCGGAGAGGTTGAAAGCCCGCACCGCGAGGTTGAAACACTCCTGCACCGAACTGGGGCTCAGGGCAATGATCGGATGGTCGCCGTGCGTGCCCCAGCGCGCCTGCATCACGTCGCCCTGCGCGGCTTTGGTAGGCATGCCAGTGCTCGGCCCGACGCGCTGGACGTTGATCACGACGCAGGGGATCTCGCTGACGACGGCGAAGCCCAGGTTTTCCTGCATCAACGAAAAGCCGGGGCCGCTGGTGGCCGTGGCCGCCTTCAGCCCGCCCAGCGAGGCGCCGATGATAGCGGCCATGCTGGCGATCTCGTCTTCCATTTGCACAAACACGCCGCCGACCTGCGGCAGTCGCTCAGACAGGATTTCGGCGATTTCGCTGGAGGGGGTGATGGGGTATCCAGCGTAGAAGCGGCAGCCCGCCGCAATGGCCCCGTCCGCCACCGCGTGATTACCGTGTATGAAGGAGGGCGTGGACATCAATCACCTTCTCCTCCGGGGGGAGGATCTCAATCGCAAAGTCCGGGCAGTGTCGCTCGCACAGTTTGCAGTTGATGCACTGTGAGAGGCCGGGTGTGACGGGGTATCCCTGGTCGTCCTCCGCCAGGACATTCTGGGGGCACCAGGCCACACACAGGCCGCAGGCTTTACACAGTTCTTTGTAGACTCGGATCTCAAAGATCCCCCGGCGAATCTTGGCCATGATTTACACCTTACTTACACCTTCGCCCTTTTCGCGTTTGGCCCTGATCTCGTCGAGTTTGGCGTAGTAGCGCCGGCTGAAGTCCACCGACCCGGTGCGCTGGAAAATCAGTCCCCGCGGGATGCGCGGCTCCCCGCTGACACCTTCCAGGGGTTGGGTCTGCGCTTGCCAGGAAGGCGCTTCCGGCGAGGTGAGCCGCAAGGGCCACTGACCACGCCGCTGCAGCGTCGGGTTGGTGCGCTGAGTATCCGCGTCCATGGCCGCGATCATCCTGGAAGCCTCGGCCATTTCGTTCATCTTGCCGTACAGGACGTGGCAATTGCTGATCACTTCGATCAGGGCGAAACCCGAAACGCCCAGCGCCAGTTCAACCAGCTTGGTCAGGGCGGCGGTGTGGTTCACTGTCGCGCGGGCATAGAACGGCGCCCCGGCCGCCCGCGCCAGGGCCTCCAGGTTCATGGGACGCTCAAACGAGCCGACCCGTGTGGTCGTCGTGTGGCCGCCGATGGGCGTGGTAGGCGAGCTCTGCCCGCCGGTCAGGCCGTAGACGTTGTTGTTGACCACGATGGCGACCATGCCGATGTTGCGGCGCATGGCATGGATCAGGTGATTGCCGCCGATGGACATGGCGTCGCCGTCGCCCATCACGGTAACCACGGTCAGGTCCGGGCGGGCCAGTTTGAGGCCGGTGGCAAACGCCGGGGCGCGGCCATGCGTCGTGTGGAGCGTGTAGAAATCCACATAGCCGGACATGCGCCCTGTACAACCGATGCCCGAGACCATCGCCACCTGGTTCTTGTCCAGGCCGCGAAAGTGAATGGCCTGGACGATGGCGCTCATGATGATGCCCAACCCACAGCCGCCGCACCAGGTCGTAGGCAGCATCTCCGGGCGCAGGTACTCCCGCATAATGAACGAGGTTTGGAGTTTCATACATCACCTCTTTTGTAGGGCAAAATGCGAATTTGCCCTGCGAAAACCCCCCGCTTTTTCACTTCAAAACACGAACCCATCCCGGAACGGGTCTTCGGGGTGCAACACCCATTGGGCCGTGCCCATGAGGAACGAGCGGGCTGTAATCGCCGGGATGATCCCGGACGACCCGCCATCCGCGCGTGGGATGTTCATCCTGACCGGGCGGGCCAGGAAGCGCAGCCCCAGCAGACTTTCGTGGATGAACGTCTCACCCTCGGCGAGGCGGCCTGTGGCGACCTCGATGGCCGCTCGCGCGGACAGCCCGGTCCCGGATGGGGTGCGCCCGCACGTCTGGGGAGCGTAGAAGTTGGCGACGCGCGCCCCGCGCTCGTCCTCGAGCGGCTCCCAGAGCGTGATCAAATCCACGGGGCGCGGTTCGCCGATCCGATCCGGGCCGACGTAGGCCGGCAGGCTGAGTTGGGCGCGCGCCGATTGCCACACGCGCGTCCCGGCTTCCAGCAACGCGTCGCGGTTGGCGCCGGTCAGCGCGGAGAGACCCACGGCGCGCGCCTCCACGAAGGCATACGTCAGTCCGCCGTAACCCAGCAACGCGCTGACTCTGCCCATCCCGGCTATCTCTAGCGTCTGTTCACCCAGGCTGTACGAGGCCACATTGTCGAACGTGATCGCCGCCGGTTCGCCGTCTTTCAGCCGGACGTGCACATCCACGCGCCCGGCCACCGTATCCAGTTTCAGCGCGAGCTCGCCATCGGGGCCTTCACACGCGGCGATGCCGGCGTCAACCATCGCCGCTACACCGCTGAAGGTGCTGTCGCCGCACATCTCGAAATACCCGCGTGGGTGCAGGAACAGCATCCCGATGTCGCCGTCCGGGGTCACCGGGTCGGTCAGCACCGCGCCCAGCATGTTTTTGTGGCCGCGCGGCTCCTGCATCAGGCTGGAGCGGATGTGATCACAAGATTGGCTGAAGTAAGCCTGCTTCTCGGCCATCGTCGCGCCGCGCAGAGGCGGCAGCCCGCCGACGATGACGCGCGTCGCCTGCCCGTGATGGTAGTCCCAGGTGTAGATGACCTGCCGGGCTTTCATGGAGCAACTTAATACGGCAGGTCGGTCACGATCTGCCGGAATTCCTCTTCGGTGAAAGCGCGCGAGGTCTGGGTGCGGAGGTTGCCGTGCGAGCCGATGGCGAGCATCAGCTTCGCCACCGTTTCGTCGTTGGGCGCTTCCAGGATGAGGACGAAGTCATACTGCCCCGTCACCAGATACCACTGCTTCAACTCCGCGCCCAGCTTGTGCATGACCTCGCGGGCGGTGTCAATCCGCGCGGGCGCGCCTTTGATTTTGTCCATGCCTTGGTGGGTGTAGTTTCCGAGCACGATGTAAGTGGCCATGTCGTCTCCTTTCGTGTCGTAACAGAAAACCTGCCGACCTCTGTGCGAATGGCATGCCGGGAAGCCTCCAGGGGCTCCCTTCTCGAAACAGAGAGTCGCAAGCGCTGGGACTGAGCAAACGATTAATTTTCAGGGCAGTAGGACGGCCTCAGAGCGCCGCCCTACTGCCAGACCTAGTCGTGCAAAACTGCGTCAGCTCTCGCCGCTGGCCTGTATGAACAGGAAGGGCGACTCTTCGTACCAGCCAACTTCGACATACTCCGGCGTTGAAGCCTCAGGCCCGTAGCGCACCGGCCGCGCGCCCCGCGCCGCCAGCGTCGCCATCTTCTTCTCGTAGCTTTCACGCTTGGGCACGCACGCCCCCACCGGGCACACCTCGGCGCAGCGCGGGGTGTTGTACAACCCCTCGCAGTCCACGCAGACTTTGGGGTTGATGATGAATTGATGCGAACCGGGGCTGATCGCCTCGACCGGGCAGTCCGTCGCGCAGGCGGTGCAGTTGATGCACTCGGCGGTGATCATGTGCGGCATAGTTACACTGCCACCTTCTCCCTCTGCAAAATCTTCTCGTTGAAGAGGTCGGTCAGGCCTGCCTTGGCCACGCGCGCATGATAAACCTCCGGCTTCGGGCCATCGTAGAGGCCCTTCTGCTTCATGCGCTGGAAGTAGACCGAGCCGGAGAAGGTGTATTTCTTGGACAGTCCGCCGGGCCGTTCCATTTCTTCGCGCACGTAGGTGATCGCGTCGCCCACGGCGAGCGTGTCGGGCAGGATGAGGGGCTCCTTCCCTGCCAGGTAGCGCACGGCGTTATGCCCGGCGACCCAGCCCGTGGCCATCGCCTCCGTGTGGCCGACGAGCAGGCCGGCCTTTTCACCCGCGCAGTACAGGTTGTCCACGGGGCCGCGCACGTGCATGGCGTCGTCGCGCGGCGAGAGCTGCGAGTAGCGCATGGAGTTGCCGATGGTCCCGGAGTATGGATCCAGATAACGCGCTTCCTCCAGGCCTGGGACCTGCCGCAGTTGCTCCAGCGGGATGTACGAGGTCATCAGCTTCACCTGCCCGGTGTCCAGCAGGATGATGTTGTGCGCGTACTCCGGCAGGGCGTACTGCTGGCACGCCTTCAGCCCCAGTTTTTCCTCGTGGACGAGGTGCTCCGGGATGGGCACCATAGCGACCCCGGTGCGCTCCATCTCAGCGATGATGTCGGGATGGAGAGTGTCTTTGGCGAGCTTGCACGACCCGCTCATCGCGCCGAAGCCGCCGTCCGGCCGGGTCCCCATCCGCTCCGGGATGCCGACCAGCCCGGTGAGGCTGACGCGCGGGCCGAAGGTCGGGCAGCGGACGATGCACATCACGCACCCGTTCCCGGCCTCGGTGCACCAGCTCTGGCCGCCGACCGTCCCGGTCGCGTCCACGAAAACATCGCCCGTGATCAGCGTCCCGTTCTCCAGCGCCACGCCGGTGATGCTGCTCGTGCCGCTGCGGTGCGCGCTCGTCACGCGGGCGATCAGCCAGAACTCGATGCCGTGCTCCAGCAGGCAGCGGCGCGCCGCGGGCTCGATGTGGGCCACGTCGTAAAAGCTGGCGTGTTTGTGGCCGGGGAAGTCCACGTTGTTGTGGCGCGCGGTCGCGTCGCAGACCTTGAACAGCGCCCCGCCGCCCAGGGCGATCATTTCCTCGGTGGCGACGAAGCGGCCATTGTTGCGCATGATGCCGCCCACCAGCCCGGTGCCCAGCAAGCTATCGCTGCGCTCCAGGACGATGACGCGCTCGGCCCCGGCTTTCTTGGCGGCCAGGGCCGCCCCGCAGCCCGACCAGCCCCCGCCGACGACCACGACATCGGCGTGAGCGCTCTTGCGCTTATACACTGTGGAGGGGACGACGCCGATCGTCTTCGTCCCGTCTGTTGCTTGACTCATGACTACCTCCTGACTTATCTCCTGGGTTTAGGTGTTCTCCGTGATGGAACCGAAGTTCAACCATTGAGGCGAGGCGAGTTCAACGGCCCTTCACGCGCCACGGCCCCGCCAGCAGCCGCCAGCGGCAATGATGAGCGTGCGCCGTCCGGTGATAGTGGGCCGGCCAGTGTGAGTGGCGGGCGCGCCGCCCGCACGGCGCGTGTCCCCGCGCTGAGGCAGTGGGAGGCGAGATCATCATTGCAACGGGAATAACGTGGTCAGAGACATGACGATACCAAAGCCATGCGCACCGGGCCAGGTCAAGCGCGTCTAAATCATACACCCAAAGCAGACGGGCGTCACCCGTTTTGTCATGCGACGGCGATGTCCAGAAACTTACTCATACTTTAAGCGCGGCCATAATCTTCTTCGGCGTGGCCGGAAGCTCATAGACGCGCACGCCCACCGCATCGTAAATCGCGTTGCAGATGGA
>DATDRS010000208.1:0-6286 GCA_035291605.1 Anaerolineales bacterium
GGCCCGGCCCGGATAGGCTCTTTCTGTCAGGAGGCTTTCATGTGGCTGATCCCGGTTCTCATGGGGGTGGGATATTTGCTTGGCTCTATCCCGAGCGGGTTCCTGATCGTCAGGGTCTTTTCCGGGCAGGATGTGCGGCAGATGGGCAGCGGGCGCACGGGCGGCACGAATGTGATGCGGGCGGCCGGCTTTTGGCCGGGACTGCTGACGGCCTTGCTCGACATGCTCAAGGCCACGGCCAGCGTCTGGATCGCGAAAGCGGTTCTGCCGCTGGATATTCAGCCTCTGGGCATGGCGTTGGCCGGGCTGTGCGCCATCCTCGGCCATAATTATTCACTCTTTCTGAAATTCAAGGGCGGGGCGGGGGGCGCGCCGTGCGTCGGCGGCGCGATTGGCATCTGGCCGTGGAGCGGGTTGATTATCGTGCCGTTGGGCGCGGGGGTGCTGTTCGGCATTGGCTATGCTTCGGTCGCCACGCTCTCGGCGGCGTTCTTCGCTACGGCATTGTTTGCCTACCGGTTTTACGCGCGCGCGCCGGGCGCCGAGGCCGAGTTCTTCGTCGTCTACGGCCTCGGCTCGGTTATTTTGCTGGCCTGGGCCTTGCGCCCGAATATCCAGCGGCTGATTCGCGGCGAGGAGCGCGTGGTGGGCTGGCGCGCCAGGCGACTGAAGCAGGCAAATGTGGCGGAGTCGTCTTCAAGTGGGGAGCGTTAGAGTTGGGAGTTAGCGTGTTCAAATCCAGCCAGGCGCTTCGACGTTCAAGGCGGCGGCCTTGTCGCCATTGGACTTGACCACGTCTTCACCGCGTAGGTCCTGGAATAAGGAGACATATTCCTTTTTGTCGTCAACGCCCTGGACAGGCGACTCTCACAGCCTCACAATCCTGGGCATCAATTGCCGTTCGTCTCGATTCGCGAAGAAAGTCTGCCTGAGTTGTTCTTGCATGGCCAGATCATTGGCCCGCATCTCCCCAACGCTGCGCGTCATCGCGGAAGAAGCCCGTAGTTGGTATAACGCCAAAGGTGAAACCGTCTGTATAGCCACCCCCTCTATGGTCGTGGCCGGGCATTGAAACGTATCTTCGGATAAGAACACGCGGAAACGGCTGGGCGGAGGTTGGCCGGGCACGTCGAAGAGGTAGCCCCCACGTAGCTCTGGGTCGCTGACGCCGATTTCGATACGAAGATTGCCCGCGTGTGCGCCTAGGACCAGGAAGCGTCCGGGCGGCCCTTCGAGAGATACGTCAAACTCGGCAAAGCCGAGGGGTTTCAGTTGCTGCAAACACTGGTTCAATTGACTGCGGACGATTAGCACATCCAGATCAGCGTGCTGACGCGTGATGCGGTGATGCAGCAGCGCGTCCTCGGCAAAACCTCCCATGACGAACAGGGGCGGGGTCAGGGTTGCCATGTGTTCCAGGAGCGCCAGATATGTGTCTTGGCTAGGGGGCATTGCAGAATTTGCAGCGTGGGCCGGTGGGTATCAGACTCAAGACGTGCCGAAACTGACGGAGGGTAGAGCCGGGGCCTCTCCGGTGAGCAGACCGCGCCACCACTGTTCAGGCGATTGGCGTTTGGGCATATCCTTCACCCTTGGCTTGGCTCAGGCGAATCTGCGGCGAAGCGTCTGCGGCCCAACGGCCTGGTGCTCATGCGCTCGACTATGCTTACGTCTCAGGCGCAGAGCGACGCAGCCGTTTGAGCAAGCCGCGCTGGCGTTTGGCTTCCACCCGTCTGTGTTGGGTGGCTCGCGTCGGTCGCGTGGGCCGACGCGGCTTGGGCGCTTCAACCGCCCGGCGAACCAAGGCAATTAGCCGCCGCCGCGCTTCTTGGCGATTCTGTTCTTGTGTCCGAGACCGGCGGGCCTCGATGAGGAGCACGCCCTCCGCAGTTAGCCGATTTCCTGCCAGGCGCAGCAATCGCTCACGTACTGCGTTGGGTAGAGAGGGGGAGTGCTCGACATCAAAGCGCAACTGCACAGCCGTGGCGACTTTGTTGACATGCTGTCCGCCCGGGCCGGAAGCACGGATGAAGGTCTCCCGAAGCTCGCTTTCATCAATGGTGAGGATGGGCGTGACTACCAGCATACTATGCACGCAAAGTTTTCAGGTCGGCTTCAAAATCAGCCACGTCGTAGTGAACAGGGATCTTGCGGCTGGCGAGCAGAAATTGAAATTGCAGCTGGCTCAGTCCGGCCAGGCGGCTGGCCTGCCCCAGAGTCAGTTTTTCCTTTGAGTACAGCAGGATGGCAACTTCTTGCATAAATTCACCTGCTGTCATGTGGGCGGTGTGCAAGATTTCATCAGGAATAACGACGCTCATATGGGCCTCCTCGTTCATAAGCGCCCTAGAGTATAACTGCCTACGAGGGGCAGGGCAAGCAGAAACCCTCGCCTCATGCTGACTTCACAATCCCTTTCGCCTCCAGCTCCTTGATCTCCTCCTCACTCATCCCCGCCTGCTTCAAAATCTCGATGGTGTTTCCGCCCAGCGCCGGAGCGGGGGAGTCGCTTTCGCGGTGGGTGAAGACGAGCGGCGAGGCGATGCGCTCGGCCCGGCCATCTTTTTCCACAACTAACCCCCGGTGGCGCACCTGCGGGTGGCTCAACATCTCTTCAAACGAGTAGACCGCCTCCGCGCAGCCATCCGCGCCTTCAAGGCGTTTGAGCCATTCGGCGCGGGTGCGTTGGCGAAAGACGGCGGCGACCTCTATGATGGCGGAGTGATCGAACTGGCGCGGAACGAGATCGGCGCGGTCGGCGACTCTGCAGAAGGCCGCCCAGAAATCCGGCTCTAATGCGGCGAGCGCGATGAACTGGCCGTCAGCGGTTTCGTATATGTTATAGCACGGGAACTCGCCGGTGAGCGCCATGCGCCCGCGCTCAGGGGCTTTGCCTGTGCTGAAGAATTGTCCGCCCGCCGTGGGCGCGGTCCACGATACCACGGCGTCAATCAACGACACGTCGAGATATTGCCCCTCACCAGTGCGCTCGCGCCCGGCCAGCGCGCCGAGGATCGCGATGGCTGCCAGCATCCCCCCGGCCAGGTCGGCGATCTGCACCCCCGGCAGGATCGGCGGCCCGCCCGCGGCGCCGTTGAGGCCCAGCAGGCCGCCCACTGACAGGTAGTTGGGATCGTGGCCGGCGCGGTCACGGTATGGGCCGCTCTGCCCGTAGCCGGAGAGCGAGCAATAGATGATGCGCGGGTTGACGCCGCGCGCCGCTTCGTAGCCGATGCCCATGCGATCCACCACGCCGGGGCGGAAACCCTCCAGCACTACGTCGGCCTCGCGCGCCAGCCGCAAAAAGATTTCTTTCCCGCGCGGGTTGCGGTAGTTCAGCGCCACGCTCTTCTTGTTCCGGTTGACCGCCGCGAACAGGCCGCTCAGCCCCACCTCGGGCGGCAGGAAGCGCGCATAATCGCCGACGCGCGGCGTTTCGATCTTGATGACCTCGGCCCCCATATCCGCGAGGAGCATCGTGCAGTAGGGGCCGGGCAAGAGGCGAGAGAGGTCGAGGACGCGGATGCCAGAGAGGGGCTGGAAAGGCATGAGGAAGATCCTTCTTCAGCGGGTGGAACAGATGGAACTGAAGCGCCATACGGAATACGCAATACGTAATGCGTGGTGCGTGCGGTTCGTCGTCACGGTTCCAATGTCAGCCTTAAAAATACATTTTCAATCGGGCTGGGGACGTTGCCGTTGACGTTGGCGCGAAAGGCCCAGGCGGTTTGGCGGTGGGCCAGGGGGATGGCGGGAACCAGGTCGAAGATGCGGGCGTGGGCCTGCGCGTAGAGCGCTTCCCGCTCGGCCGGGTCAGTCACGGCGCGGGCCGAAAGCAGGAGTTGGGCCAGCTCCGCGTCGGGCGGGAGCGGCTGGCCGAGCTCGTCGCTGTTGAACGCGCCCTCCGCGCCGCAGAAAAGCGGGCAGAGAAAACTATCCGGGTCGCCGTTGACGCCCGTCCAGCCGAGGAGGAACAGGTCCGCGCGGCCCGCGTGGACATCCGGCAGCCAGGCGGTTTGCCAGTCCGGCGCGGCGACGAGCACGTCGAGGCCGAGCGTCGTGGAGATGTCGTTTTGAATGGCCAGGCCGAGGCCCGCCGGGTCGGGCAGGTAAGAGCGCGGGATTGGAGGCACGTAGAGCGTCGCGGATTTAGGGAAGAACTCTACCGCCGCGCGGCAGGCCTCCCAGTGCTCCGCGGCCCGCGCGAGGTCGCGGGAGCGGTCGGCCGGAGGCGCGGCGTAACCCCAGACGGAAGGCGGCTGCATGGCGAGGGCCGCCTGGGCGTCGCCGGGGAAGAAAGCCTGCACATAGCGCCCTTTGTCCAGGGCATAGGCCACGGCCAGGCGGCAATCCAGGATGTTCCAGGGTGCGTGCGCCTGGTTGAAGCCGAGATACAGCACGTTGAGCGGGGGATCAAACTCCACGCGGGTGTCGTGTTGACCGTCCACCGCGTAATCCTTCGGGTTGAGATGCGAGACGCCTTCGATCTCGCCCACCTGCAAGGCGAGCAGCCGCTGGGTGTCGTCGGGGATGACTTTGAAGACCAACTCATCCGGCTGGGGGGGGACGCCCCAGTAGTTCGGATTGCGGACGAGGTGGATGATGTTTTCAGAAGTCCAGCTATAGAGGCTGAACGGCCCAGCCCCGGCTGAGTTCGCTGTTGGCGCGCCAAAATTTCCATCCGCAAAGGCCGCCGGGTTCACCAGCGCGAAGCTGGGCATAGCGAGCGTGCTGGGGAGGGAGGCCTCCGGGCGGTTGAGTGCCAGGACGAGTGTGCGGTCGTCGGGCGTCTCCACTTTGGCGACCAGTGACAGCGGCGCGCCGTCCTCGTCCGCCTCGCCCGCGAACCCGCCGAACATCAGGCGCCAGAAGGTATAAGCGCCGGACGGCTCGCGGCTGAGCCAGCGGTCGAAGTTGCGCGCCGCAGCCTGGGCCGTCAGCGGCGCGCCATCGCTGAAACGGACGTTGGGGCGCAGGTGAAAGGTCCAGATCAGGCCGTCCGCCGAGGCCTCCCAGGCTTCCGCGAGCGCCGGGATAGGGCGCGTCGCGCCCGGCTCATAAGCCGTCAGGCCCTCGTACAGATGGCGCGTGATGAGCAGCGCCGCCTGGTCCACCGCGTTCGCGGGGTCTAGCGTCCCTGGCGCGGAGGCGAGGCCGATCGTGAAAGTGCGCGGCCCCTCGGTCGGGGTGGGCAAAGCCGTCGGGAACGTAGTGGGATGAACGGCGGGAAATGTCGCGGAGGGCGACGGCGGGCTGTCCGTGGGCGGCGGGGGGGGGCCGGCGCAGGCGACTAAGGCAATCATAAGGCCCAGGGTGCAAGGTGCAAAGCCTAAGCCCCGCCAGCCTGTCAGGAAAATTCGTGGCAATTGCTTTTACAGATGCCGTGAGCTGTGCGGATCAAAAGCGTCGCGCAAGCCGTCCCCGACGAAGTTGACGCTCAAGACGGTGAGCAGGACCAGCGTTCCGGGAAAAAACCACAGCCAGGGCGCAGTTTCAAGGTACTTGTAGGAGCTTTCCAGCATGTTCCCCCAGCTGGCCGTCGGCGGCTGCACGCCCAGCCCCAGGAAGCTCACGTAGGCCTCGGAGAGGATGGCGTTGGCGACGCCGAGCGTGGTCGAGACGATGATCGGCGCGAGCGTGTTGGGCAGCAGGTGCGCGAAGATGATGCGGGTGTTGGAAACGCCGAGCGCCTGCGCCGCGAGGACGTAGTCCATCTCGCGCAGCGAGAGCACGTTAGCGCGCACGAGGCGGGCCAGGTACATCCACGACGTGCCTCCGATGATCAGGATGATGACCAGCACGCTGCCGGTCAGTTCCCGGCCAAAGAAATTGACCGAGGGCAGTTTGCCGCCGAAAAACTTGGCCGTGACGATGAGCAGAAACAGCGTGGGGATGTTGAGCATCGCCTCGGTGAAACGCATGAGCAGGCTGTCCACCCAGCCGCCGTAGTAGGCGGCCACGACGCCCGCCAGCGTCCCGACGATCACGGCCATGAGCGCCGCCGCGCCGCCGATGAGGAGCGAGATCTGTCCGCCGTAGATCGTGCGCGCGAAGATGTCCCGCCCGATGACGTCGGTGCCGAAGACGTGCTGCGCGGAGGGCGGCTGGAGTCTGAGCGACGTGTCGTTGCAGTTCGCCCAGGCTTCGCCGCGCACGGTCCGGCCAATGGGGGTGCAGTAGCCTTGCGACAACAAGGGGCCGCCCAACGAGACGTACAGGCTGAGCAGGACGAGCGTGACCAGGCCGGCCATGGCCATCCGGTGCTTGCGGAAGCGTCTCCAGGCCA
>DATDRS010000209.1:0-2839 GCA_035291605.1 Anaerolineales bacterium
GCTCTCCGGCGAATATGCCGGCCGCCGCGCTGCGCTGGAGCAGGCGCCCTTTTTCTCCGGCTACGGCGTCGAGACCGGCCTGCTGATTGACGTGTTCGAACGGTTCGGGCTGGAGGCCATCGCGCAGGTGGACTTGCTGGAACGCATCCACCACAATCAGCCGCTCGAAGCCTTGAGCAAAATGTCGTTCGCCATCCTGCAGGCCGTGATCCGCAGACTGGAGCGGCGCTACGGCCGGCCCATTTTGGAGGAAGTGAACAAGTCCATGAAGTTGATCCGCTACGAAGCCGGGGGTTACTTCCTGGACGTAGAGGAGATCGCCGAGCGCGAGCGCCCGCCCATGGCGGAGGTCCCCGCGTATCAGGCGCTGAAACGGGGGGGGAAACAGCCATGATCTGGGTTGAGTTCGTGATGTGCGCGATGCTGATTGTAGGCGCTTCGGCGCTTCTCTCGCGCTACGGCGACGTGCTGGCCGAGAAGACTGGCCTGGGCCACGCGTGGGTGGGGGCCATCCTCCTGGCCGGCGTCACCTCGCTCCCCGAACTGGTCTCCGGGGTCTCGGCGGTGGCGTGGTTGAACGCGCCCAACCTCGCCGTCGGCGCGATCCTCGGCAGTTGCCTGTTCAACCTGGCGCTGATCGCCTTCATGGACCTGGCCTATCAGCCGGGTTCGATTCTCGCAAAGGCGCAGGAAGGGCACATCCTCTCGGCGGGATTGGGCGTGCTGCTGCTGGGGCTGGTCGCCGGCAGCACGCTCCTCGGCGCCGGCCTCAATGGCTTCGGGCTGTTTGGGTTCAGTTTCGTCAGCCTGATTTATCGCGCTTCTCCGCGCACTCCTTATCGCATCAGTTGGGGTGGCGTGGCGTTGATCGGCATATACCTGGGGGCGCTGGTGATTGTGTACTGGCAGGGTTGATGACTCAGTTCTGGCTGGCGCGGCATGGGCAGACCGCTTGGAACGTGGAAGGCCGCTGGCAAGGGCAGGCCGCCCCGATGCCGCTCAATGCGGCCGGGCGGGCGCAGGCTGAGGCGCTGGCGGCCTGCCTGAGCGGCCTTTCCTTCGAGGCGCTCTTCAGCAGCGCTCAGACGCGGGCGCGCGAAACGGCCGAAATCATCGGGCGCCGGATAGGCTTGCCCGTGATGGTAGACCCGCGCCTGCGCGAAATCAACCTGGGCGCCTGGGAGGGGATGCTGGGAACAGACGTCGCTCGTCTATATCCCGCCGAACTGGCAGAACGTGAGCGCGATCCGGCCTATGCGCGCGCGCCCGGCGGGGAGTCGGCGGCCGAGGTCGCCGCCCGCGTGTGGGCCGCTGCCGACGACATCGCCCGCGCCCATCCTACCGGCCCCGTGTTGGTCATCTCTCACGGCCTCGCCCTGGCGACCCTGATCTGCCGGGCGCGCGGCCAGCCTCTGACGCGGGTCTATGAAGTTGTCCCCGCTAATACTCACTTGGAGGTGATTGAATGGATCGTCAGTTAATGCTTTCTGCAATTACGCCTTTCGTCCCCCTCATCCTGAGGCTTGCGCTTATCGTCGCGCTGACGCTCTGCGCGCGTTGGGGGTTACGGCTGGCTGCCCGGCTGATGGAGAGACGCCTGGGGAAAACCGTCCCCAACCCGGAGCGCCTGGCCCGCCTGCAGACGCTCGTGCAGGTCGGGCGCGGCGCGATGTGGGCGCTGATCCTCCTGATGGCCGGGTTGATGGCGCTTCACACGTTAGGCGTTGACGCGACCCCCCTGTTAGCCGGGGCCGGCGTGGCCGGGCTGGCGCTCTCGTTGGGCGCGCAGACGCTCATCAAAGATTTCATCGGCGGGATACTGATCCTGGTAGAAAACCAGTTCTCGGTGGGCGACGTGATCAAAGTGGGCGAGGTGACGGGAGGCGTCGAGCGCATCACGCTGCGCGCGACTTACCTGCGCGACATCGAGGGCCGGCTGCACATCGTGCCGAATGGCGACATCCGGTTGGTGTCGAACCTCACCGCCGAGTGGGCGCGGGCGGTGGTGGACCTCAACGTCGGTTACGAGGCGGACGTGAGCAAAGTGCTTCAAACCCTGGAGGCCGCCGTCGCGCGCGCGCAGGAGGACGAAGCGATCAAGGCTGACCTGCTCGAAGCGCCGCAGGCCCTGGGCTGGATCAGCTTCAACGATTGGGCGGTGCAGGTGCGCCTGATGGCCAAGACGAAGCCGGGCAAGCAGTGGGGCGTGATGATGGCCCTGCGCCAGTATGCGGTGGAAGCGTTGCAAGCCGCAGGGATACGGGTCGCCCTGCCGGCGCAGAAGGTGATCCATGACAGCGCGCCTGCCTGAGCAAACTCATGCGTACATTGACTGGCATCTTGGATCGGAGTACACTATTCCTGTGACCCAAAACGTTTTGGGAAATCTATGCCTGTCACTATTCATGACGTCGCCAAGCGTCTGAAACTCTCAATCACCACTGTCTCCCGCGCCCTCGATGGTTATGATGACGTAGCCGAGGAAACGCGGGAACGCGTGGTGCGTGTGGCCCGTGAGATGGGCTACGTGCCCAGCCGGGCTGCCCGTCAGCTGCGGCGCAAACGGGCGGAGGCCATTGGCTTCATGATGCCCACGAGTAAGCCGCGCTTCACCGATCCGTTTTTCTCTGAATTCATCGCGGGTTTGGGCGACGAGGCGGCTTCGCGACACTTTGATCTGCTCATTTCGCTTGCCCCGCCCGATGACGAGGCGGAGCGAATCGCTTATCAACGTTGGATTCAGAGCCGCCGGGTAGACGGTATCGTGCTGGCCCGCATGCGGCTCGACGACTGGCGTGTCCGCTTCTTGGCCGAAGCCGGTTTTCCATTCGTCGCTTTT
>DATDRS010000210.1:0-27913 GCA_035291605.1 Anaerolineales bacterium
AAGTTGGCTAAAGTATCCGGATCCCCCATGTTGAGCTCCCCCAAGTTCCAGCGGTTCGTTCCAGTCGTGTAAGCCCCGCCCGACTGGACCAGATAACGCACCGTATCCCCCGTGTTCGGCCCGTCGTATAGAATGACCACCTTCAGCCACGGCTGCTTGCTGCCAACGAAAGCCTCGATATCCTGCCGATATTGCGTCAGGATTGACTCAAAATTGGGGTCCTCCGCGTTGAGGTAGAGCATCAGCGTCCACGTATCAGCCTCGGGCGGCGCCTCGTTGCCGCCCACGGGCGCAGCCGCGGTGGAGTTGCATCGCGCAGTCAAATCGTAGAAGGCATTCGCATCGCCGTAGCCCGTGTACGACTCGACGCTGACATAGTAATTGCCCGCCGACACGGTGTAGCTGATGAACGAGTCCGTGGTCACGTCGTCGTCGTCGTTGTAGGCCAACTCCGCGCCGCCGTTGCTGTATAAGCGCAAGACCGAGTCGAGCGTCGAGTGAGGATCCTGCACTTTCGTCTGCGCGTCAATGTCCAACTGCAATGAGCCGCCCTGGGTGACATTCAGTTCGAACCAGTCAATGTCGTAGCCGCCGAGCGCGTCGCCGATAGTTCCGCTGACAACCCCAGCACAGGTCAGGCCCGGTGTGGCGTTCGCCAGGTCGTTGTTCGGCTCATTTGGATCTACGGCTGCCGCCGCGCTTCCGCCCGGCGCGTAGACCCGGATATAGTCCATGTAGACCCAGGTCTCCTCACCCGACGAGCCGGTGTCATACATCTCAAACACGAAATCCACCGGCTGGCCTACAACCAGAGTGACTTCAGCGGGTGAGAGGGTGAATATCGACTCCTGCCAGCCATAGGGCGCATCAACGGCGTCAATGCATCCCAGGTCAGCCCAGATATCCCAGTTGACTGTAGAGCGCAGGCTGGCGCAGAAGTAGTCCGCATCCGGGTTGATCTCCAGCGTGGATAGCGCGAACCAGTAATCAATCACGACGCTGCTGGCGTCGGCCGGCACATTCAGCGTCTGATACAAGAAACCGCTGCCTCCGGCCGGCGGCGCAATGTAGGCCGAATGCGCCCCTTCGAGATAGGTGTTAGAAGTGGCAGACACCTCGCCGCCCGAAGTGACATCCGGGGTCCAGTGATTCAGGTTGGGAGTGTCCTCAAAGCTCTCATTCTGGACGAGTTGCCCATCTGGATCGGGCGTGGGCGGCGGGGCCGGAGGCGTATCATCCGCCCAGACATAGATGTCGTCAATATATGGCCCGGCATATCCGCTGATTGACCCGTCCGATGCAAAGAGCCATGCCAGATAAACCGTGGAGTAGCCCGCATACGACGTCAGCCAATAGGATTGCTCCAACCAGCCTTCCGAATAGCCCGACCAGTAGTCGCAGTTGTAGTCTATGCCATCAGTCGAAACACAGAAATATACCCAGTCGAATTCAGGCTCGGTGTCATACCAGAGCCAAAAATCCACGTACAAATCGCTCATTGTGCTCAGATCAAGCGGGCCATAGTCCAGCCAACTGTACAAATTGTCTGGATATCCATCTGTGAATGGATCTGCCACTGCATAAGGGCCGAAAGCGGCTGGCCAACCCCCATAATAACCCAGGGCATACTCGACAGGCCCCCAACTGCGACAGGCATAGGTGTAATTGGGGTCTGGACATGTATCGCTGAAATCGTACACCGTCCAATTGCTGGTCCCATATGTAGGTGAGAAGGGCGTTGCGAAATCAGGTGGATAAAAGGAATCAAAATTCTCATAAAGCAAGTCCACCCCCCCCTGGCTACTGACCAGGGGCGAAAAGTCCGTCACTTCGTGAGGCGTCTTCGGCAGGCGTGGCTCGCCTGAGGGCGCCTGGCCCTTTGGCGCATGGATGGCGCTTTGCATGGTCGGCGCTGGTTTCCCGCGTGCGATCTGCACTTTCGTTCGGAAGGGTACGGCGTTCAGCCCGGTGTTCTGGTTGCCGAACCGAATCTGGGGCCCGCTGCTTTCAGGTGTTCGGAGGGGAGGGTTTTGCGGCGGCGGCGGGGTCGGCGTGCCTGCAACCTCGACCTGCGGCGCGGCCGGCGCGCCGGCCTGCGCCGGGGCCGAGCCAAGCAGCACAATCCCCAAAACAATCATCCCCACTCCGACCAGGATAGGCAGGACAAGACGAACGAGCGGTTTGCGGACGATGGCTTTCATCTGACACTCCCTCGGTTGAGAAAAGAAGCAGTATGTATGGGCTGGCGCAAGACAGGCCCATTATATGCCGATTTCAAGGGAGCACCAATCAATCGCCGGTACAGGAGAAGCCGGATTTCTGAAGGACACTGCTCTAACTGACCAGTTTCTGCGCGACCAGCAACTCCGCATTCAAGATCGCCCCGCCTGCCGCGCCGCGAATCGTGTTATGCGACAGCACGACGAATTTGACGTGCAGCAGCGGATCCTCGCGCACCCGGCCCACGACCGTCGTCATGCCCCGGCCGGCCCCCCGGTCCCGGCGCGGCTGGGGGCGGTCGGCCTCCGGGCGCACTTCGATGACGCAGTGCGGGGCCGAGGGCAGCATCTGGACGAGCGCCGGCGCTTGAAAATCAGCCATCACCTGCGCGGCCTCGGCGGGCGTGACTGGCCTCTCGAACTCCACCGAGGCGCACACCGTGTGCCCATCCGTCACGGCCACGCGGTTGGTGTGCGCCGAGATCTTCAGCGGCGCGGGGTGGATCGCGCCGCCGTTCAACCGCCCCAGCATCTTCTGCGGCTCACTCTCGACTTTGTCCTCCTCGCCGGAGATATACGGAATGACGTTATCGCCGATGTCGAGCGAGGCCACGCCCGGATAGCCCGCACCCGACAGCGCCTGCATGGAAACGACGAACGCGCGGCGCAGGCCGAACGCCTCCTGCAACGCCTTGAACGCAATCGTCATGCCTGTGCTCGTGCAATTGGGGTTCGTCACGATGAAGCCCTTCCAACCGCGATGTTTCTGCTGCCTCTCCACGAGCGCGGTGTGGTCGGGGTTCACTTCGGGGATGAGCAGCGGCACGTCGGGCCACATGCGGTGGGCGGAGGCGTTCGAGCAGATGGCGTAGCCCGCCTCGGCCAGCGCCGGCTCGCATTCTTTAGCCGTGTCCGACGGCAGCGCCGAAAAAGCCAGCGCCGCCTCGAAGCCCGGCTCAGTCGGGACGATCCTCATCCGCTTCGCGTACTCCGGCATCGGCTCAGGCAGAATCCAGCGGCAGCCTTCCGCATACGTCTCTCTGACGGTGCGGTCCGAGCCGGTGAGCGCGGTCACCTCGAACCAGGGATGATTTTCCAGCAACTGCACAAACCGCTGGCCGACTGCCCCGGTTGCGCCGAGGATAGCGACCTTGATTTTAGACATGGTTTCGTCTCCTTGTTACCCAATCAACCCGTGCACTGCCCTCACCGCCTCATCCGCCTCCGCCGCCTCCACCACCAGGCTGATGCTGCACTCCGA
Organism: Anaerolineales bacterium; assembly: GCA_035291605.1. Taxonomy (GTDB): domain Bacteria; phylum Chloroflexota; class Anaerolineae; order Anaerolineales; family UBA6663; genus DATDRS01. Next base: position 3,481 of record DATDRS010000210.1, read on the forward strand.
CGACCCCTGCGCGATGGCGACCACGTTGACGCCCGCGTGGCCGAGCGCGCTGAACACGCGCCCGGCGATGCCGGGGGTATGCCGCATCCCCGCGCCGACGACCGTGACGACCGCGCACTCGTCCGTCGTGGTGATGCTGTCAATATCGCGCCGCGCCAGTTCCAGGCGGAACTCCTCTTCCAGCGCGCGCACGACGGCCTCGGCGGCCTTGCAGGGGACGACGAAGCAGATGCTCTGCTCAGAGGAGGCCTGCGAGATCATCGCGACGCTCGTCCCGGTGCGCGCGACGGCGCCGAACGTCCGCGCGGCGATGCCCGGAATGCCGATCATCCCCCGGCCCTCGAGCGTGATGATGCACTGGCCCTTGAACGCGGTCACCGCCTTAACGTCGCCCCGCGCCAGGCCGTTATCCGAGACGATCCGCGTGCCGGGGTGCGCGGAATTGAAGGTATTCTTCACCCACAGCGCCATCCCACGCTCGACCACCGGGCGGATCGCCTTCGGGTGAAGCACTTTCGCGCCGTAAAACGCCAACTCCGAGATTTCGCGGAAGGTCAGCTCGGGGAGGGTCCGCGCGCCGGGCGCGACGCGCGGGTCGGCGGTCATCACGCCGTCCACGTCCGTCCAGATCCACACCTCGTCTGCGCCGAGCGCCACGCCGAAGATCGCCGCCGAGAAATCGCTGCCGCCCCGTCCCAGCGTCGTCACCACCCCCGCCCGAGTCGCGCCGATGAAGCCCGTGATGACCGGAACGACGCCTTGAGTCAGCAGCGGCTCGATGACAGCCCTGGCGCTGGCCTCGGTCGCCTCCATGTCTGGCGAGGCCGACTGATGCGCCGCGTCGGTTAGGATGACTTCCGCGGCGTCCACTGCCTGTGCCGGGAGGCCCGCGTGCGTCAGGGCGGCGGCGACCAGGGGCGCGCTCATCCGCTCGCCGAGGGACGAGATCGCGTCGAGCGCACGGGGCGAGGCCTCGCCGAGGACTCCTATGGCATGACACAGGGCGGCGAACTCGTCGAGGTAAGTTGAGATGATCAGCTCTACGTCCTTCGCGCCGGGCGCCAGCGCGTGGAGCACGGCCAGGTGCTTCGCGCGCAAATCCAACGCCGTGCGCGCCGGGGCCGCCTCGTCGCCCTGCGCGGCCCCGTGGGCCGCCGCGATCAGCGCATCCGTCACGCCGCTCATCGCTGAGATGACGACGGCCAGGCGCGGCCACTCTGCGCGCGCTGCCCGTACAATCTCAATCGCCTGCCGGATGGCGGCCAGGCTGCCCACTGACGTGCCGCCGAATTTCATGATCAGTGTCTTCACTATCTCAGCCTCCGGCCTCACCCCCGGTGAGGCAAAACAAAAACGCGGGCCGGCCGGCTCCGCGTTGGGTCTCTACGGCTGCGCGCAAACGGCGCGCGCTACCAAGCCGAACCGGCGGCCTCCTGGAAAGGAGTCGGGGTGGTCATGGTAGTCGTCGTCATCGCGCTCGGCGCAATGCGTTTCATCTTGCGCGCCAAAGTATCACACAATCCGGCAAGTTGTCAATCAGAATTTCGGCAAGCGTTCTTTGGGCACATTGCTGATCTTCGACAGTGCCCCTGGAACCGCTGGTCATCGCGCGGGCAGCGCGCTCCTGCTCGCCCGTTGCCCGCGACCTTACTTTTCCTTTTTCCCTTCCGCCGGCTTGAGCATCTTCCGAATCTTCAGCGCCAGGTGGACCGCCAGTCGTGTGTCGGGGTTGTTCATGTCCAACCCGGCTAACTGCTCGATCCGCTCCATCCGGTAGAGCAGCGAGTTGCGGTGGATGAACAGCTTTTCGGCCGTCTGGCTCAGGTTGCCCAGCCGCTCGCAGAAGGCCTCCAGCGTTTCGAGCAGGTCGCCGCCGCCCGCGTAATGGTACAGCGGGCCGAGCGCCTCCCGGCAGAACGCTTCGAGCTCGGGGTTGCCCTCAATCTGGAACAACAACCGGTAGACCGATAGATCCCCGAAGTAAAGCGGCTGGTCCTCCTTCAACCGCGCGGCCATCCCCAGCGACTGCGCGGCCTCGCGGTGCGAGTCCTTCCAGGTCAACAGTTCCTCGGCCGGGCGGCCCACGCCGCCGTAGAGGGGGAACTGCGGATACTCGTCGCGCGCCGCCTTGCGGATCACGCCCGCCAGTTTCAGCGCGGCCTCGGGGCGGCCGGCGTCGGCCACCGCGCAGAACACGATCATCTCGTGCCCGCGCGGCCGGGCCAGCGCGTTCACCCCGGCCTGCGCCACCGACTGATGGACAATCGTCTCCAGCCGGCGAAGGCTCGGCGCGCCCGACGCCTCTGTCCACCGCCAGGCCAGCGCTGCGTGCGGCGGCTCGACGTCGTAGCCGATGCGCCCGGCCCACCGCTGCAGCTCGTCCGACGACAAGGAACCGGTGAGCACCGCATCCAGGAAGTCGCCGAGCGCCCGTTTCTCGGCCTCACTCACCGCTTTGGCCTTCGCCATTTCGAGCGCGCAGGCCGCCGCGCCGTGCTCGACGACCAGGTGGTCGAGCGCGTCCAGATCGCCCGCCGATCCGATCACCGAGAGATAACCGCGCGCCATGCCCTTCGCCACAATTGGGCACACCAGCCGCATCAGGCCGCCGGGCAGCGACTGGTCGCGCCACCCCGCGAGGGCCGCGGCCTGCCGCCGGTCGCGCAGGCCCTCGGGCAGCTGGCTCCACAGGCTGAGCGCGTCAAGCACTTGGGGCCAGGTCGCGCCCAGCGCCGGGGCGATCACCTGGGCGAGTGGTTTCAGGCGCTTGTCCTGCACAATCACCGTCTTGCCCGTCACCTCGAACATGGCCTGCGCCAGGTTCTCCAGCCCCCCTCCCTCGACCGACAGGCGCGCCAGCATTTGATAGACGCGCGCCCCGCGCTCGACGAGATACGCCTGCCGGTTCACGATCAACTCCAGCGCCGCCTGCTGGATGTCACGGACGGAGGCGGCCTCAGGCAGGGCGATGATCGGAAGGTCGGCCCCCGCCGGGAGGCTGGCGCTCGCCGGGACGGCCACCCCCGCGACCCCCTTCGCCGCCCACGCCGCCAGTTCTTTTTTGCCCGGCGAGTCGCCGCACAGCACGAAATCCCCGGCCTCGGGCGTGATCCCCGCCCCGGCCATTATCACCCACTTCACTGCACGGTCGCGAAACTGGGGGACAGGCGGCGGCGTGCCCGGCGGAAAGGTCAGGCGCACCAACTCGCCGAGAGAAACCTGCGTCGTTGTCGCTGCCATTTGGATCCAGATAGCCTGGAAACCCGGCTTCTTCGAGAAGCCGGGTTTCCGGGTTAATTGCTGGCAATAGTAGCAGATTATGAGAGACCAAACAACTGTTTGGCCAAAATCAGAAACCCGTTTTCTGGCGGAAAGCGGGTTTCTCGATCGCCCCTATCCGTTCCATCCGTTACCCATCCGTTGCCGCCTCCCCTACCATCCTCAAAAACGCCTCCACCACCCGCGGGTCGAAGTGCGTCCCCGAGAGCGCCCTCACGTGCTCGCGCACTTTCTCGACAGGCCAGGCCGGGCGGTACGGGCGGTCGGAACAGAGCGCGTCCCACACATCCACGATCGCGAAAACGCGCGCCGCCAAAGGAATCTGCTCGCCCTTCAAGCCGCGCGGATAACCGGTGCCATCCCACTTCTCGTGATGGCAGTGGGGGATGTCCAGCGCCGGGCGCAGATAGGTGATCGGCAGCAGCATTTCGTAAGCGTAGACCGGGTGCTTGCGCATGATCGCCCATTCTTCATCCGTGAGCCGGCCAGGCTTGAGCAGGATGGCGTCGGGGACGCCCATCTTCCCAATGTCGTGCAGCAGCGCCCCCCGGCGGACGTGCACTAACTCGCCCTCGCTCAACCCCATCGCCTGTGACAGCTGCAGCGTCATCTCCGTCACCCGCCGCGTGTGCCCCTCCGTCTCCTTGTCGCGCAAATCCAGCGCCCGCGACCAGCCCTCGATCGTCGCGTCGTAGGCCAGGCTCAACTCCACGTTCGACCGCTGCAAGCCGTCAAACAGCGTCGCGTTGTCTATCGCAATCGCCGCCTGCCCGGCCAGCGTCTCCAGGAAATCCACCCAGTCGGCGTCGGGGCTGAGCGGCGCGCGGTGGAAGACCTCCAGCACGCCCTTAATCTGCCCCTTGGCGAGGAGCGGCGCAGCGTAGAACGCCTTGAAGTTTTCAGTCGCCAGCAGTTCGGGGTACTTGAAGGGTAGGCCTCCCTCCGGCAGGCGCGGGTAACTGACCATACGGCGTTCGAGCGCGGCCTTCCCGGCCAGGCTCTCCCCTAATTTCAGGTTCAGGCGGGTGATGCCCTTCCCCCGGAACCCGCGCCCGGCGGTGTACTCCAGCGTGAGCGTGTGCGGGTTGAATAGCAACACTGTGGCTGCATCCATACCTAATTGAGTCGTGGTCTGCTCGAGGATGACGTTTAGCGTGACATGCATGTCGAGGCTGGAGGCAATGGCCACGTCAATGTTGTGAAGCGCCTGTACTTGACGTAAACGGTGCTCGGTTTCGGCGAACAGTCGCGCGTTCTCGACGGCAATGGCCGTGTGGTGCGCGAAGCCTGTGAGCAAGGTCAGATGCTCCTCGGTGTAGGCTCTGGGGGCGTAGGATTGCACGGACAGCACACCGATGATCTGTGACCCGACCACGAGTGGAGCGAACAGGAGGGAAGCCGTCGGCCTCCCTCGGTCGCCGATTTGCAGTTTCGGGTCGCGGGCGTGGGTTGCTACTTCCTCGGATGTGAGGCTGACGAGCAGGGGCGCGCCCGAGCGGATGACCTGGTGGAGGTAATGCGTCCCACTCAACGGTTCCGGCGGCTCGTCGTAGCGCCGACCGCCGTCGTAGACCAGCGGATAGGTTACGATCTGCGTGGAGGGATCGTACAAAGAGATGATGAACGTGTCCAAAAGCAAGCTGCGCCGCACCTGCTCGTAGATCACTTCCAGCGTCCCCTCGAGGTTTTGCAGGCTGGAGATGGCCCGGGCGACTTCATTGAGCGTGGTGAGTTGGGTGGCTCTTTGTTGCGTCTGCTCGTGCAGCCTCATCCTGTGGATGGCGTTCCCCGCGATCTCGGCCACCGTCTCCAGCAACTGCACTTCCTCTGGCTGGATCTCGCGCGGCAGGTGCACCGAGACGCTGAACACGCCGATGACAGTCTGCGCGGTGCGAATCGGGATGTGGGCCGCACTCGTGCCTTCGGGGATGTGCGCCCGCGCAGTTTCGGGCGGGCGCCAATCGCTCTTGACATCGCGCGCCACCCGCGCTTCGCCAGCGGCGAAGACGTGCCCCACCATGCCCACCCCCGGGCGGGCGCGGATGTCCGAAGCCCAATGGCGATGCACCGCCGTATACAGTTCGTCTCGGTCGGCGTCGTAAAGCCAGACCGCGCCCGACTCTGTTCGAATCAGGCTCAGGACCGTATCCATCAGCACCGGCAGCATGGCGTCGAGCGTCTGCGCGGTGCGCAGGGCGGCGCTCACCGCAGCGATGGCCTCCAGCTCTGCGACCCGGCGGCGCGTCTCGGCGAGCAAGCGGGCGTTGTACACGGCGGCGGCCGCCTGCCCGGCGAATAGGCTTAACAATTGCGCTTCGGCTTCGGTGAAGCGGCGGGTGCTGCCGCGGAGTTCATCCACCGCGAGCACGCCGATCAATTCACCGCTGGACAGCATGGGCACTTCCATCACGGCGGTAAAGGGCAGGCCTTCATAATGCGGCGAGCGCCCTTCCCAGGTATGGTAGTCATCCACAATCAACGGCCGGCGCGTCTGGGCGACGCGCCCAGCCATCCCCTCGCCGAGTGGCAAACGGGCGCCGATCGGGATGGGCATTCCAATCGTTACGGCCAGTTCAAGCTCATCCCGCGTGCTATCAAAAAGATAGATGCCGCCCGCAGGCGCCTTGAGCATGGCCATGGCCCGTTGGGTGATGGTCTGCAGCAGCGCGTCGAGATCATGCTCGCCTGCCAGGTCGCTCGTCGTCGCATACAGCGCAGCCAACTCGTCGGCGCGCTGGCGGGTCTCGGCCAGCAGGCGCGCGTTGTGCACGGCGGCGGCGGCCTGGCTCGCGAAGAGCGACAAAAGATGCACATCGGCCTCGGTGAACCTGCGCGTTGTGTCGCCTACTTCCGATACATCCAGGATGCCGATTACCTCGCCCCGGTAGAGCATGGGCACCTGCAGCGAGGCGCTCAACGGGCTGCCGGCATAATGCGGCGAGCGGCCCTCCCACGTGCGGTAGTCGTCCACAATCAGCGGCTGGAGAGACTGAGCGACGCGCCCAGCCATCCCCTCGCCCAATGGCAGGCGGGTGCCAACCGGACGCTGTTCTCCTTTAGTAATGGCCAGTTCCAGATCGCCGCGGGCGGCATCGAAGAGCATGATGGAACCGCTCGGGGCGCCCAGCATGGCCGTAGCCTGCTCGACAACGGTCGTGAGCAGGGCCTTCAAGTCCTGCGGTGAAGCCAGGGCGCGGCTGGTCTCAAACAGCGCGGCGAATTCGGCGGCGCGGCGCCTCAGTTCCTGCTCCGCCTGCTTGCGCTCGGTGATGTCGAACTCTACGCCCTGAATATAGCGGGGTTGGCGGGACTCGTCGTAAGCCCAGCGGGACTCGTCGTGCAACCAGACCACCCGCCCATCTTTGGTCAAGATACGGTATTCAAGCGGCAGCAGTTCGTCGGTGGCCTCGTTCTGCGCATCTTCCGCCAGCACGCGCTCGCGGTCTTCGGGATGGAGTTGTCTGGTCCAGAGGCCGGTGTCGGCCACCCATTCCTCCGGCGTGAAGCCCAGCACCGTTTGGATCTGCGGGCTGACGTAGAGCGTTTGGCCGTTCGGATCAACAATGTAGGTGATTGCCGGGATTTGCTCGACCAACGTACGGAATTTGGCCTCAGCCTCCTGCAATGCCCGCTCGGCCCGCTTGCGCGCGGTCACATCCTGCTTGATGGCAATAAAGTGCGTGATCTCACTCCCCCTCCCGCGCACGGGCGTGATGGTCATCTCCTCGGTGTAGAGGCTCCCATCCTTGCGGCGGTTAATGAGTTCGCCGTGCCACACATCCCCAGCCAGAATGGCCTCCCACAAATTTTTGTAGAAGGCCCGGCTGTGTTGTCCGGAATTAAGAATGCGGGGCGTCTGGCCGGCGGCCTCCTCCGCCGTGAAACCGGTGAGCGCCGCAAAGGCGGGATTGACCCATTGAATGACGCCCTCGCGATCAACAATGACGATGCCGTTGGCGGCAGCCGTGAGCGCTGCTTGTTGCAGACGCAGTTGGACTCCGGCCTGCTTGCGCTCGGTGACGTCACGCGAGTTGACGATGATGCCGCCCACCGCCGGGTCGGCGAGCAGGTTATGGCCCACCGCTTCGAAATGCCGCCACGAGCCGTCCTTGTGGCGGAAGCGCATCTCGGCACAAATGCTCTTGCTCGGTTCGGCCAGGAGGCCGGCGAGGGCTTCCGTGATATGCGGCAAGTCGTCGGGGTGGATGAACTCAAAAGCCGCATGCCCCACCATTTCCTCTGGCGCATACCCCAGCGCCCGCCGGCTCGACAGGCTTTCGTAGACGATGACGCCGTTGGCGTCCAGAAGGCTGATGAAGTCTGAACTATTCTCAATCAGCGCTCGGAAGCGCGCCTCCGACTTGCTCAGGGCCTTGTACAATCGCGCGTTGTCGAGCGCGACGGCGGTTTGTGCGGCGATCGTCGAGAGCAGCTCCACGTCCCGGGAAGTGTAAGCCGCCTCTCTGGCGTAATCCTGCACGGCGATGACGCCGAGGACTTTTTCTCCGGCGAGCATGGGCGCGGCCATGTAACTCCGGGCCGGGCGTCCCACCGGGGTGATGCCCCGCTCCGCGAGGACGGCATCCATGTCGCGGCTAATCAGCAGGGGCGCGCTGATGCGCATCACATATTCGGTCAGGCCATGCTCGTCATACGAACGGCCGCCAGGCGCGCGGAGCTCGCCATCCACAGTGTAGAGCGGGAAGGCGAGATAACGCTTGTCTTCGTCGTATAGCGCGATGTAGAGGTTGTCGTTGTTGAGGACATGCCCGAGAGTGAGGTAGATCAGCTCCACGATGTCGTCCGGTTCGGCCAGTTTGGCGAGCGCCTGACCGATCCAGTTGAGCGTCGTCAGCGCCTCGTTGCGCCGGAGGACTTCGGCCTCGATCTGCTTGCGCGCGGTGATGTTCTGGTGCGAAACCACTGCGCCCCCAGACTCGCCGGAAAACGCCGAGGCATATAACGTGAACCAACGTTGTTCGGTGGGTGAGTGGCAGGGATATTCGAGCATGAAGTCTGGCCGCAATCCGTTTAGGACAAGCCGCAAGCCGGCCAGCACTTCAGCCGCCAGTTCGTCGCCCGAATCAACGGCGCGTTCGCAGACTTGAAGATAGTTGATGCCGGGGCCGGTGCGCGTGAACGCAGGGTCGCCGTTTTCGCGGGCAAATTGCTCCCAAGCCTGGTTGACCGCGATGATCCGTCCCGAGGTATCCACGAGGGCAATGTGCGCCGCCAGCGAGTTCAAAATAGAGCGGTTGAACGCCTCGCTTTGGCGCAGCGCTTCCTCCGCCTGCTTGCGCTCGGTCACATCCGCGGCCAACACCAGCCGCCCGCTTCTCCCGCCGAAGCCAATGTCGTGCGTGGTGATTTCAACATCAATGAGGGCGCCATCCTTCTTCTGCTGCCGCCACACGCCCGGCCGGCGATAAGCGCCAGTCACGGCTGCCACGACGTGGACCAATCCCGGAACGACTTCAGGCGGGTGAATATCCTTGATGGTCATCCCAAGAAATTCTTCGCGCGAATAGCCGTAATGAGCAATCGCGGCATCGTTCACTGCGAGGAAGGCCAGCGTCTCTTTGTCATACACCCACATGGGGTGCGGATTGTTTTCGAACAATAGCCGGTACTGCTCTTCGCTCCCTCGCCAAGCCGTTTCGGCCCACCCACGTCTGGCCAGGTCGCGGCGCGCGCGCGCCCACGTGTCAGTGATCTCACGCATCAATCGGGCAAGCATATCGTCACCGCCTCTCGTGCTCTCTTTCGCCGTTCGTATGGCATCTATTATAGTGCGACATGCTATGATTGGGCGGGAGCCTATTCGATGAGCCGTCCAACCGCCGACGTCGTCATCTGCGGCGCGGGGATCGCCGGGATCGCCGCCGCCTACTACCTGACGGTCAAGCACGGGATCAAGAACGTGAGCCTCGTGGACGAGCGCCCCCCGCTCTCGCTGACGAGCGACAAATCTACCGAGTGCTACCGCAACTGGTGGCCCGGCCCCGGCGACGCGATGGTCAGTTTCATGAACCGCAGTATTGATCTCCTCGAAACTCTCGCGTATGAGAGCGGGAACCTCTTCAATCTCAACCGCCGTGGCTACGTCTACGCGACCGCCGACCCTGCCCGCATCTTGGGCTTCCAGCGCGCGTGCGAAGAAATATCTGCCTTAGGCGCCGGTCCCCTGCGCCTCCACTCGCCCCGCCCCGCGCTCCACACCCCACACCCGACGCCCTACTCTCCCCCCTCCCCCGAAGGCTTCGAGACTCCTCTCACGGGCGCGGACTTAGTCCTCGACCGGGACCTCATCCGCGAGCACTTTCCCTATTTAGCCAAAGAGACGGTCGCCGTGATTCACGCGCGGCGGGCGGGTTGGTTCAGCGCGCAAACGCTGGGGATGTATCTACTTGAGCGGGCGAGGGAGAACGGGGCGCGGCTCATCCCGGCGCGCGTCGAATCGGTGAAGGTCATCAACGCCCGGGTGGAAGCGGTCCACTTGAACGACGGCTCAACCATCGCCGCCCCGTGTTTCGTGGACGCCGCCGGGCCGTTCCTCAAGCCGGTAGGGCGGATGGTCGGAACCGAGTTGCCCGTCTTCTGCGAGCTGCACGCCAAAGTCTTCTTCCCCGACCATCTGGGTGTCATCCCGCGCGATGCGCCTTTTCTCATCTGGGCCGATCCGCAGTTCGTGCCGTGGACAGACGAGGAGCGCGCATGGCTGGAAGAGTCAGACGAAATGAAGTGGGCGCTCGAAAGGCTCCCGGCCGGCGTCCACACGCGCCCCGAGGGGCCAGCCGGGAGCGCGATGGCATTGATGCTGTGGGATTACCACAACCAGCCGGTAGAGCCGGTCGCCTCTCCCACATTCCCCCCCAATTTTCCCGACGTCGTCCTGCGCGGACTCGCGACGATGATCCCTGGCCTCCGGGCCTACTTTGACCGCCCGCCCCGCCTCTCGGTGGACGGCGGCTACTACACGAAGACGCGCGAGAACCGCCCCCTCATCGGCCCGCTGCCCGTGCGCGGCGCGTACGTGATTGGCGCTTTATCCGGTTACGGATTGATGGCCGCGCCCGCCGCGGGGGAATTGCTGGCCGCGCACATCACCGGCCGCCCGTTGCCGTCCTACGCCCCGGCGTTCAGCCTCGAGCGCTACGACGACCCGGAATATCAACAGTTGTTGGGGAACTGGGGGAGCACCGGACAACTGTAACGAGTTGCCCGACTCTCTACAACAGACTCGCCTTCGACAGCACACTCCGAATCGTCGCCCGATCTTCCTCGGAGATGGGCAGGAGCGGGGGCCGCACGGGGCCGCCGTAATAACTCATCAGGTCGAGCGCGGCCTTAAGTCCCGGCACGCCGAAGCGGGTCGTCACCGCGCTGTTCGCCGCGATGAGCGGGAGCTGGATCGCGCGCGCCCCGGTCAGGTCTCCCTTGCGGAACGACTCCATCATCTGGAACAACCGCCCGGCGGCGACGTTCGCCAGCGCCAGGACACCCCCCACCGCGCCCATTGCCAGCGCGCCGAGGAAGAACCCCGCCGAACCGGCCAGGATCTGGAAATCGCTCGGCGTCTCGTGCACCAGGTAGCCAATCTTCGCCACGTCGCCGCCGCTTTCCTTCAGGCCGATGATGTTGGGGTGTTTAGCGAGGTTGACCACCGCCTGCGCCGGGAGGTCCACCCCCGTGTTCGCCGGGACGTTGTAGAGCATGACCGGGACGGGCGCAGCCTCGGCCACGTCCTTGAAGAACCGCTCGAGCGCGGCCGCTGTCATCTTACGCTTATAATAATTGGGCGTGACGACCAGCGCCACCTGCGCCCCGGCCTCGGCCATGCGCCGCGTCAGGTCAATCGTTCCCTGGGTGGATTCCATCCCTGTCCCGGCGATCAACAGCCGGTCGCCCGGCGCTGCCTGGCGCACTTTGCGCACTACCTCCACCCGCTCGTCCGGCGTCAGTGAGACGTACTCGCCGTTCGAGCCGCCCACCACGTACCCGGCGAGCGGCTCGCGGTTCCAGCGCTCGACGTTCGATTTCAGGTGCTCGTAGTCCACCTGACCGTCGGCCTTGAACGGCGTGGGGATCGGCGGGAAGACGCCGGCCAATGAGATGGAAGACGACCGCGAAGTCACAGGCGCAATTTCCTTTCCAGCACGCACAAGTATATCCATTTGCCCTGGGCGCGCAAAAGCAGGTCACCCGTGTACTAAAAGCCTTCGTCCTCTAGCTCACTCGCTCGCTTCACGGCCTGCTCCCCAAATCGTTCGCGCAGCTTGTCCACCGCCGCTTGCAGGCGCTCCGCCCTGGCTGCATCCGTCTCCCACAGCCCCAACTGGCGGGAGCGCGGCCCCAACCCGCTCACCCCGACTCCGATCAGCCGCACCGGCTGGCTTGTCTTCCAGATTTGCTCGAAGAGTTTCAGTGCGACCGTGTAAATGACATCATCCTGATCCGTCGGCTGCTGCAGCGTAGTCTGGCGCGTGGGCGTGGTGAAATCAGGCCAGCGGATTTTGAGCTTGACGGTCGTCCCACTCAGCCCCTCCTGCCGCAGGCGGCGGCCCACCTGGTCGGCGAGCGAGCGCAGCGTGCGCCGGAGCAAGACCCCATCGCGTATGTCGCGGACGAACGTCGTCTCCTGGCTGATGGACTTGGCTTCGCGCGTCGTGACAATAGGGCGGTCGTCCAGGCCGCGCGCATGCCGCGATAGCTCGTGGCCGACCTTGCCGAACCGCCGCGCGAGGTCAGCCTCCGGCCAGCGGGCAAGGTCCCCCATGGTTTTGATCCCTAGCTCTTCCAGACGGGTGGCGGTCTTCGGCCCCACGCCCCACAGCATCATCACGGGCAGCGGCGCGAGAAACTCGACCTCCTGCCCCGATGGCACGACCTGGATGGCGTTCGGCGGCCCGCCGGAGCGCGCAGCCGCCTTGCCCACGTCGGAGGCGATCTTGGCGACGAGTTTGTTCGCCGCGACGCCGAGCGAGCACGGGAGGCCGAACTCGTCGCGAATCACCTCTTGTAAGCGGCGCGCGATGACCTCGCCCGGCTCCGAGAGGTCGCTCACGTCCAGGAAGGCCTCGTCAATCGAAATCTGCTCGACGAGCGGGGTGAGGGCGTGCAAGCGCTCCATCACCTGGCGCGAGACTTCGCCGTAGGCTTTGTGGCGGGCGGGGACGACGATCAGGCTCGGACACAGGCGGACGGCGCGGGACATCGGCATGGCCGAACGCACGCCAAACTTGCGCGCGGCGTATGAGCAGGAGGACACCACGCCGCGCTCCTCGGGGCGCCCCCCCACGGCAAACGGCTTGCCGCGCAGCGCCGGATCGCGCTGTTCCTCCACCGCGCAATAAAACGCATCCAGGTCGAGGTGCAGGACTTTACGAGACACGCAGGGGATTCACCTCAGCGGTTCAAAAATCACGCCGGGAGGTTTTCGTTTACTCGTCCTTGTAACCTCTTGTACTCCCCTGTCGCCGCGTAGCGCTTCAACTCTTCGACGCGCCTGATCATCATCGGATGCGTCGTGAGGAGTTCGGCGAAGTTGCTCGTCAGGTCGTCGTCCTCGGCGTCTACTCTCTCGTAGGCCAACGCCAGGACCTCGGTGCTGCGCGAGGTCGTGCCGGTCGCCAGGCGCACGAGGGCCGAGATCGCCTTGTCGAGCCGCCCGCAGGCCAGCAGCCCTGCGCGGTCGGCGGAATACTCGCACGCCCGGTTCCACCACAGGAACGCAAAATGAAGGATGGCCGAGGCCATGAACGGGCTGGGAATCCCTGCCATCCCCCCGACGAGCGAGTTGAGCCAGGTGTGCCCCAGTCGCACGTGCCCTAACTCGTGCCCGACAATGAAGGTCAGCTCGTCCTCATCCATCATTCGCAGGAGCGGGGAATAAACCACGACCGCCTTGGGCGAGGACAGCCCGAAGGTGTACGCGTTGAGCGCGCGGCTCGGCGCGACGAACACCTGCACTGGCTCGACCTGCAGGCGCGCAATACATTTACGGATCAGCGCCTCCAGCCCCGGCAGGTTCTGAGCGGTGACCAACTCGGCCTTCTCGATCAGCTCGTTATGGCGCGCGCGCGTGCCGACGTACGCCGCCGCGACGATCATCGAGATGAAAATGAGGCTGCTGCAGAGCGTGGCTGTCGCCGTCACCGCAATCACGCCGAGCACGAGCGCAGCGGTACTGAACAGTATCCCGTGCTCAGACGGATAACGGTAAGCCGTCGTGTTGAAGGGACGCTGCGCGGCGATAGTTCTCCTCCTTACGCAGCCGTAGAAATACGGGGGCGACTGCGGCGGCGTTTGGGCATGGGGTCAATTCTATCGCCCTGCCCTTATTCCCGCCAATTTACCATCCCCTGCCTCCATATCAAGGGGAAGGAGTCAGGGCATGGGTGTCAAAAACGGCAGCTTTGCAATTCACCCGGAGGAAGCCGCCCGCAACCTGCGTCAGGGATCTGCGTATTGCTAAGATGTGATACTTTACCAGGAGGCTAAAATGACACGCGCAACGCGCAAACTGCACTGGGCCTTGTGGCCGTTCGTCGCCCTCTGGCGCCTGCTGGCGACCATCGTGGAGATGATTGGCCGGCTGGTGGCGATCCTGATCGGGCTGGTGCTGATGCTTGTCGGCTTTCTCGTCAGCCTGACGATCGTTGGGGCGATCATCGGCATCCCGCTGTTCATCGTAGGGTTGCTACTGACGCTCAAGGGCATCTTCTAGAGCCGGGCTTGGCCGGCAAAACACAAGCCGCCTGGACCCTCACGGTTCCGGCGGCTTGTCATTTAACCAGTGCCCCCACGGGGATTCGAACCCCGGTTTTGGCCTTGAGAGGGCCACGTCCTGGGCCCCTAGACGATGGGGGCATCTAGCGGTCAACGGCGACATTCTACCATAGCGCGTGCGCGAGCGTCAACGGTTTCCATTCTCCTGTGTGCTATAATCTTTTTCAGCCGTCAGGTCTCACTACGGCCTCCATACAACCGGCGTGTTCGTTTGCCCGCCACCAGGGGGTTGTGGTCTTCGTGGTTCGAGAATTGCCATGCTCACTCCAGAACAAATCGAGCGCAAACTAGAGCGTCTCCTCCCCGCCGTCGAAAAGCCGGGCCGCTATACAGGCGGCGAGCTCAACTCCGTCGTCAAGGAGTGGTCGCGAGTCCACACGCGCGTGTGCGTCGCCTTCCCCGACATTTACGACCTGGGCATGTCCAACCTCGGCATTGCCATCCTCTACGACCTCATTAACCAGCGGCCCGACATGCTTGCCGAGCGCGCCTACTGCCCGTGGACGGACATGGAAGCGGCGATGCGCCGCGAGGGAATCCCGCTCTATTCCCTGGAGACGAAGCATCCGCTGGCGGAATTCGACATCATCGGCATTTCCCTGCCCTATGAACAGTTGTACTCGAACCTGCTGAATTTCCTCGACCTCGCAGGGTTGCCGCTTTTGAGCGCCGAGCGTGGCCCCCACCATCCACTCGTCATCTCAGGCGGCCACGCCGCCTACAACCCGGAGCCGGTCGCCGATTTCGTGGATGCCTTCGTCGTCGGCGAGGGGGAAGAAGTCATCCTTGAGATCATTGCAGCCTATCAAAAATGGAAAGCCGACGGCAGCCGGGACAAGACGCAGCTGCTCAAGGCGCTGGCCGGTATCTGGGGCGTGTACGTGCCCTCCCTGCACGAAGTCCTCTACAACGAAGATGGCACAGTCGCCGCTACGGTCCCGATCGTTCCGGAAGCCCCGGCCAGGGTCATCAAGCGCATCGTCCCCGTCCTTCCGCCGCCGCTCACGCGCATGATCGTGCCATACATTGACACGGTGCACAACCGCTATCCTGTCGAGATCATGCGCGGCTGCACACGCGGTTGCCGTTTTTGTCACGCGGGCATGATCACCCGCCCTGTGCGCGAGCGCAGCGTCGAGCAGATTCTGGAAGCCATCGAGGAGGGACTGAAGAACACCGGCTTTGAGGAAGTCGCCCTCCTCTCGCTCTCCTCGTCCGACTACGACGACATCCTCGAGCTGGTCCGGCGCGTCGGCGAGAAGTACCGCGGCCAGCACCTCAATATCTCCCTGCCCTCGCTCCGCATCGAAACCGCGTCGGTCGAGTTGATGGAACTGCTCAAAGACCACAAGCGCGGCGGGTTCACCTTTGCGCCCGAGGCCGCCACCGACAAGATGCGCGAGATCATCAACAAGCCCGTGCCCACCCAGCAGGTGCTGGACGTGGCCCGGGAAGTCTTCTCGCGCGGCTGGACGACGATCAAGCTCTATTTCATGATTGGCCACCCCTCCGAGACGCTGGAGGATGTGCAGGCCATCGCCGACCTGTGCAAGGCCGTGCGCGACGTGGGCCGCCGGGTCATCGGGAACAAGGTCAACGTCCACGCGGGCGTCAGCACCTTCGTCCCCAAGCCGCACACGCCGTTCCAATGGGTCGCGTGCGACACCATCGAGCAGATCCTCGCCAAGCAGGAGTTGCTCAAGCGCCAACTGCGCGGGCCGGGCCTCAAGTTGAACTGGAACAATCCTTACGAAACGCAGCTCGAAGCGTGGTTCTCGCGCGGCGACCGGCGGCTGGGCCGGGTCCTGCTCGAAGCGTGGAAGCGCGGCGCGAAGTTCGACGCCTGGCAGGAGCATTTCAACTACGACGCCTGGCAGCAGGCCTTCGAGGTCTGCGGCCTCGACCCCAAGTTCTACACCCACCGCCCGCGCCTGATTGACGAAACCTTCCCCTGGGACCACATTGACGTGGCCGTGAAGAAGCAGTTCCTCACCGAGGACTACCTGTGGAGCCTGCGCGGCCAGACCCGCGTGGACTGCCGCGAGCGGTGCTTCGCCTGCGGCATCCTGCCCAGGTTCACCCACATGCGGCAGAACACCCCCGCCGAGGCGTGGGAATGCCCCGAAGTGAAGCCCAAGCACTTGCGTGGCAAGCCAACCGTCAAACCGCCGGTAGAGCTGCTAATGCCCGTGGCAGCGGATTGACAGCCTCAATCCCTCCTGAAGCATTAAATGCAGCCGCCCGTGGAAGTCTCCACGGGCGGCTATCATTCACTATAGGGTAAAATTGTTCACTATGATCCCTGATCGTCCTGACTTAAACCAAGTCGCGCCCGAAGTGCGGGCTTATGTCGAAGCGCTGGAAGCCGAAGTCGCGCATCTGAGCCGCACGGTCGAACAGGGCGAGGAGGCTGGCGAGTCGGCGCAGGCCGAACCGTCCCTCGAACCCTCCGAGCCGCCGACGACACTCAACCTCATCACCATCAGCCGGGAAGGCGTGATCAAGCGCACGCCGCGCCATCTCTACCACCGCCAGCGGCGCGGCGGCATGGGCATCTTCGACCTCGAAGCGCGCGAAGAAGACGCGCCCGTGGCGCTGCTCGTGGCCGACGAGGCGCAGAGCCTTGTGGTCCTCACCGACCGCGCGCGGGCCTTCCGCCTCCCGATAAACGCCCTCCCCGCCTCGCCAGTCCACAGCCGGGGCCAGTCGCTCGGCGCGCTGCTCCCGCTCGATCCTGGGGAAACCCAAGCCGTGTTCCTATCCCCGCACGACCGCGGTTACCTCGCCATGCTGACGGCCAAGGGCTATGTGCGCGTCACGCCGGCCCACCTTGTCGGCGAAAAGATGACGCCCGGTCTCACGCTCTTCAAGGCCGAGGAATACGGCGCGCCCGTGGCCGCCTGCTGGACGCCCGGCGACAGCGGTCTCTTCATCGCCACACAGAGAGGTTTGGCGATTCGCTTCCCCGAAAAGCAGGTCCCGCTCTCAGGCGCGTTGGGCATCCGCCTCGAGACCGGCGACGCGGTCATCGCGCTGCTGTCTGTGCGCCCCGACACCGGCGTGTTCCTCCTCGGCTCAGACGGCCGAGGCACGATCCGGCTCATGTCCGGCTTCAACGCAAACAAAGCCCCTGGCGCGGGCGGGAAGATTGCCTTGAAGACTGACCGGCTCGTCGGCGCAGTCGTCGTGGAAGAGAGCGATGATCTGTTCCTCATCTCCCGCCTGAGCAAAATCATCCGCTTCACAGCGAACGAGATCCCCGCCAAAGACGGCGTGGTGCAAGGCGTCAACTGCATGACCCTGCGCGCGGATGAGACGGCGGCGGTGTGCGCTAGCCGTTGACCGGCGGCCGAAGAACTTGCGCGCGGATTGGACGATGAACTGATACGCCTGATTGCGACCAGCGTCGAAATCCTTACGGTTCTTGCCTGGGTATAATAATTGAGGACCCCTCGGCTCATGCGCCGTCTAGGCTTCCCTCCCCCTCTCTCCCTCTTCTGGCATTATTTGCTGGCGATGCTGGCGATGGCCGGTATGACGGGCCTTCTCCACTTGCTACGGAATGTCCTCGACGCCCCCATTGTGGCGCTGCTCTATTTGTTGCCGGTCGGGTTGAGCACGGCGCTGTGGGGATTAGGCCCCGGGGTGGTCGCTTCGTTCTGCGCTTTCCTGGCCTTCAACTATTTCTTTATCCCGCCTTACTACACGTTCTTCGTCCACCAAACACAGGATTTGCTAGCCCTCGTGGTCTTCTTCGTCGTGGCCGTCGTCATCAGCCAGTTGGTGGGCCGCGCCCGATCCAGCCTGGCCGAAGCTCAGGCCCGCGAACGCGAAGCCACTCACCTATATGAACTGAGCACTGCCCTGGCAGGATTGCGTAATGAAGAGGCCATGGCCCGCATCATCGCCGAACACCTGCACGAAGTTTTCCGAGCCGCATCAGCCGAGGTTGTGGTCCAACTGGCGCCTCAGGAGACTCGCACCCTTCGTATCCCTCCCGGTCTGGCCATGCCAGCCGAGAAACCCGATTACGTCGTCCCTTTGACGACCGCACGCGGCCTGCTGGGCGAACTCCATTTGTGGCGGCACACCCCGCCCTTGAACCAGGCGGAAGAACGACTGTTGCGCACTTTCGCCAGCCAGGGCGCGCTGGCCTTAGAACGCGCGGTGCTGGCGCAGGCGGAAACGCACGCAAAAGTGTTGGAGGAAAGTGACCGCCTGAAATCCGCGCTGCTGTCCTCAGTGTCACACGAACTGCGCACACCGCTGGCGACCATCAAGGCCGCCGTCACCAGCCTGACGGGCGCGGGGGGGGCCTGGGACTCGCTGGCCCGCGATGACCTGCTCGCCGTTGTGGACGACGAGGTGAATCAGCTCAATCGGCTGGTGGGCAACCTGCTGGATATGTCCCGGATTGAGGCCGGGGCGCTCCAGCTCCAGCGCCAGTGGAATATCCTGGCGGAGATCGTCGGGGGGGCGCTGGCGCAGATGCGCCGCGCGGCCGAGCGTCACCGGCTGGAAGTGGATCTGCCCGACGAATTGCCCCTCGCGCCGGTGGATTACGTGCTCATTGAACAGGTCTTCACCAACCTGCTCAGCAACAGCCTGAAATACGCGCCGCTCGGGACCGTGATTCGGGTGAGCGCGCGGGCGCAAGACGACGACGCGCTTCACGTCCGGGTGAGCAATCAAGGCCCGCCCGTTCCCGAAGAACACCTCGACCGCATCTTCGATAAGTTCTATCGCGTCACGGCCGCCGACCGCGTGACCGGGACCGGGTTAGGTCTCTCGATTTGCAAGGGCATTATCGAGGCGCATGGCGGACGCATCTGGGCCGAGAACCTGCCCGATGGCTTTGCCTTCTACTTTACCCTGCCCCTGCTGTGGGATGGGGCGCCGCCGCCGCGTCTGCCGGTTGAGTCCGAGGCCGTATGAGCACCACGCCGCATATCCTCGTCATTGACGACGAGCCGCAAATCCTGCGCGCCTTACGGACTATCTTGACCCAAAAACAGTTCCGTGTGACTACCGCCAGCCGGGGTGAAGAGGGATTAGTCCTGGCCGCCGCTAACCCGCCGGACATCGTGATCCTCGACCTGGGCCTGCCGGATATGGATGGCATTCAGGTATGCGCCCGCCTGCGCGAGTGGACGCAGATACCTATTATCGTGCTCTCGGTGCGCGACAGTGAACGCGACAAGGTGGGCGCGCTGGACAAGGGCGCAGATGATTATTTGATCAAACCGTTCGGCGCGGAGGAACTGCTGGCCCGCGTGCGGGTGGCGCTGCGGCATGCGGCGCAGGCGCAAGGCCCCAAGACGCCCACCGTCGTCCGGGCTGGAAACCTGGTGGCAGACCTGGCGCGTCACGTGGTCACGCGCGGCGGTGTGGAGGTGAAGCTGACGGCCACCGAGTTCAAACTGCTGGCTTACCTGGCCGCCAACGCCGGACGCGTGCTGACGCATCAGAACATCCTCTCTCACGTGTGGGAGCCAGCCGAAGCGGATCACATTGAGTACTTGCGCGTCTACATGCGCCAACTGCGCAAGAAGCTGGAAGACGACCCAGAACAGCCCCAATACCTGCTCACCGAGCCGGGCGTCGGCTATCGCTTTCTGGCCGACGAATAAGGCATCACATCCTTACTGATAAAAAGCGCCCCTTTCACGGGGCGTTTTTATTTGTCCTTTATGCGATTGCCCGAAATCTTTGTGGCCGTTTAATTTTGGCTTGCTACCATGGCTCAAGAAAGTGAGCGCACGATGACGGTTCAACCCCAATCTGCTCCAGCCCCCTCCGATACCGCACGACCACTGCAGGGCGCTCCACCCATCGCGCCATCGGTGGCCCAAGGGTCTATGACATCGGCGGCGCCCTCTGCTGTGGCGCGGTTGCTCATTCCGGCGGATGAGCCGTTGCCTGCCGCCCGCCGCCTCGTCGTTTTGATCCCGGATCAGGATACGGACGAAACTGAGCTGGCCCGGCGCATCTGGGCGCTGGCGTCGCCGCGTGGTCTGGCAGTGTTGTTTCTCAGCTTAAGCGGCGACCCCGAGACGGAATATCGCGCGCGCCGACGGTTAGCGACCCTGGCTGCCATTACCCGCGACGACTGGGTCAGCGTGGAGACGCATCTTGCCTTCACCTCCGATTGGGTACGGGCCGTGCTGACGCACCATCGTCCTGGTGATCTGGTGGTCTGCCCGGCGGAACAGAACGTGCGCCGCTTGGGGATGCGCCAACCTTTGAGCCAGGCCCTTATCTCGGCGCTCGACGCGCCAGTGCTTGCCTTATCGGGCTTTTTTCCAGAAATGCCCCCCACCTTACCCGGCTTCACTGCGCAGCTTGCCAGGTGGAGCATCCTGCTGGCCGTCGTGGCAGGGTTCTTCTGGCTTCAGATGCAGATCAGTCAACTCCCCGACAACTGGCTTCAGACTGCGCTTTTGGGCCTCTCGGTCCTGGTCGAGTTTGGCCTGATCGCGCTTTGGAATCATTTTTCTCTGTGACAAGCTATGACAGACCCATCCCCCCTGACCCAATCCTCCACGCCTCCGATGACGGCCCGGCCGCCCGGAGGCCCGGCGAGTCACCTGCGGCAGGAATATGAGTCCTGGCAGACGCGCTTCGAGGCGCAGGCTGCGATAGTCCAGCGTTTCCTGGAGACGCAGGCGCGTACCCTCGCCGAGGCGCTCACCCAGCGAGATCACCCCACGCAAGTCCGCTTCACGCTCCCGGATCGCGTCCTCGTGGAAGCAGGCGGCCAGGAGCAGCCGGTCCCGCCCGATTTTCGGCAACAGCTGGCGGGCGGCCTGATGGACCGCCTGACGCGCGCCGACGTGAACTCTGCCGTGCGCCAGCGCCTGGCCGAACTGGAGCAGTCGCCCAACCGGGCGGTGACGATCAGCGCTGGCTTGCTGCGGCACGCCGCCGTAATGCACATGATCCATGGCATGTTGCCGTCGGGACGTTCGGTCGTCTACGTCGCGGCGGAAGGCGAAGAGATTCCGTCTATCCCGGCCGGCGATGCGCTGGAGCCGGAATCCGCCATCACGGCGGCGACCGATGCGATTGCGGAAGAGGGCCAGGCCGAGGCAGGGCGCGGGGAACTGCTCGTGCCCTACGTCCCGGCGGCGCGCCGATTCTATCTGCCGCAATGGGTGGCGTTCGACGACGAAGGCCGCCTGCTCGTGAGCTCCGTCAACGAGGCCGAAGCGCACGTGGCCTCGATGCAGCGGTTCCTGGCGGTGCTGCACGCCGCCGTCTCCCTCGCGCCCTACATCGTCGCCGACGAGGCCTACCAGCAGAAGCGGCATGGCATGTTGGGCCAACTCGTCAACCAGGGCCGGGCGCTGGCGCGGTACCAGACGGGCGACATCATCCAAAGCATTCAGCACCGGGCCGCCGCGCAGGACCTCAACCGGGGCCTGAGCCTCAGCCTGCCGTATTTCGACGATCAAACCCTCCACATCGAGTCCCACAACTTCGAGGTCATCCCGACGGGACGCATCATGTTCGTCCCCGCCTTTGTGGTGCGCGCCGCGCGCGAGGAGCAGGCGAAGGTGGCGCAAGACACGCGCCTGAGTCCCTCGACGCGCAAGCACGTGCTGGCTGAACTCAAGACGCTGGAAGAAGCCTTCGAGACCAGCCCATAGGCCTGGACCGCCCACTGGTAACTGACCACTCACCACCGGTAACGACTATGTTGTTCTCCATTGCCCTCCTCCTGGTGATTGTCCTTCTGGCCTACAAGGCCGCGCCGCGTGAAAAGCAGGAAGACGCGCACGTGCACGGCGTGGGACAGATCGGCCTGCTGGCCGCGCTAGCGCTCTTCGGCGTGGACTACTTCACCTCGTACTACTACGCCACTGGCGAGATGATGAGCGCCCTGCACCCTTATGGATTGCAGGATAAAGCCTACATCGCCGTTGCCGTCATCGCCTTCGCCAACTTTGTGTTCGGCGCGCTGTATATGTTCTCGCTCGGCCCGTTCAACGAGGGCGGCGGATCGTACACGGCCTCCATGCGCTATTTGTGGCCGACGTTCAGCCTGATCGTGGCCGTCACGCTCATTCAGGACTACGTGCTCACGATTGTGGTCTCGGCGCTTTCGGGCGGCGATCAACTACTCTCGATCCTGAACTTGTATGGCAAGAACTGGCTGTATCACTTTGGCCTGGGGGCGCTGCTTGCCGCCGTCACCTGGTATCTGACCATCCGGGGCCGGGGCGAGTCCGCGCAGGTGGTATTCACCTTGATCGGCGTTTTTACGCTGCTGACGATCGTGTTGGGCATTGGCCTGCTCATCGCTCATTTCAATGGCGTGCCGCCGGTGCCGGCCGAAGAAGCGCCCAAAGCCGCCTCGCTAGGCCAGGCCATGTTGCATATGCTCACCGCCGCTATGAAAGGCATGGTGGCCCTCACCGGACTGGAGGCGGTGTCCAACGGCATCCAGTTCATGAAGAACGAAGATGCGGGCATTGTGAAATGGGGCAAGAAGCGCCTGCCGCGCCTGAACGGGCTGTGGAATTTCTACAGCGGCAAGTCGGGCATCGGGCGGTTCGTGCAGACCTCCTTCCTGTTCTACGGCGGGTTGACCACGCTCTTCCTGACCTTCTTCGCCATCCGCTTCGACGTGTTTGATGGCACATTTGGCCGCACGCTGGTTGGCAACCTGGCCTTCATCGGTTTCAACCAAATCCCGGGCGGCATCATCCTGTTCTGGGCGTATCAAATCGTGGCCGTGTTCATGTTGTCAGCCGCCTCGATGACCGCCTTCCAGGACTTGCAGGCGACCGCCTGGCGAGACGTGGCCATCGGCGAAATACCGGAGATCGTCGTGTACCGAAACCCCCAGGGAACGTTCACCCGCTCGGTCACTGTTGGTTTCATGGTAGCACTCCTGCTCATGCTGATCGTGCGCGGCCAAACCACGGTGGCCGTGCCCTTCTATGGCGTCGGGGTCTTCATGCCCATCACGGCGATGGGGTTGGCAGTGCGCCGGCACGTGCTTACACATTTCGCGGGGCGCGCCAGGCGATGGGCAGCGGCAGGCGCGACGTTCACGAGCGCATTGTCCGCAGCGGTGTTTATCGGCCAACTCATCGGCAAATGGGAAGAGGGCGGCTGGGCGGCGCTCATCTCCTTCAGTATTCTCGCGTTGGCGGCCCACGCACTGCTCATCTCGCCGCTGGGCTTCCGCGAGCCGGTACAGATTCACCGGATCGTGCGCGAGAAGGCGCGCGTGCAGGGCGCGATGGCGTCCATTGTCGAGTGGCAGTCGCTCAAGATGCAGGAATATCGCTATGCCCTGCTGGTCGCGATCGCGCGTTTCTTCGAGTTGTTCGGCGTTCGGCGGCCCTTACGCTATGAACCCGCGCCAGCCCAGGCCGGAGACTATGATCACGCCCTGCATGTAGACCACCCCGAAGCCCCCTCTTTCCTGGAGCAGTACATCAACGAGCAACCCAAGCCTGAGCCGCGCCTGGGCGGGCACCCCCACGAGACAGCCGAACCAGAAGAGGCCCCCAAGTCCTGACCGGCGCCAGACCCGCAAGGTCGTTAAGGCCTCGCAGGTTGCCCCTTTTTAATGACCTCATCACCCCTGCATCGCCTCCACGCTGTGGAAGTCTTCCGAGCGCTGGAGACCGCGCCGGATGGCCTGACATCTGAAGAAGCGCAAAGCCGTCTCTCGCTTTACGGCCCCAACCTCCTGCGCGAGCCGCCGTCTGCCCCGCTCTGGCGTAAATTCATCGGCCACATCGCCCACCTCATGGCCGCTCTGCTCTGGGTGGCGGGCGGGCTGGCCATCGTGGGCGGGCGGCCCGTGCTGGGCCTGGTCATCTGGAGCGTGGTGCTCGTCAACGCGGGCTTTTCCTTCTGGCAGGAATACCGCGCCGAGCGCGCGGTGGCGGCGCTCAAGCAAGTGCTTCCCGCGTACGCGCGCGTGATGCGCGGCGGGCAGGAAGTCAGAATTCCCGCGCGCGACGTCGTCCCCGGCGACCTGCTGGTGCTGGCCGAGGGCGATAACATCCCCGCCGACGCGCGCGTGGTGGAAGAATACGGCCTGCGGGTCAATCAGGCGACGCTGACCGGCGAGGCCATGCCCGCGCGCAAGACGGCGGAAGCCTCTTGGCGGGAAGGACTGTCCGACCTGGAGCGCCCGAACCTGGTCTTCGCCGGAACTTCGGTCGTTTCCGGCACGGGCCGCGCGGTGATCCACGCGACCGGGATGCTCAGCCAATTCGGGCGGATTGCCAACCTCACCGAAGCCGTGCCCGACGCACCCAGCCCCTTACAGCATAGCATGGCGCGCATGACCAGGGTGATCTCGTTTGTCGGGTTGGGGCTGGGTGCGGTGGTTTTTTTCGAT
>DATDRS010000211.1:0-10212 GCA_035291605.1 Anaerolineales bacterium
GACAACCTCGCCCTGCGCCCGCGCGCCTTCGTCGTTCCGAACGCGGTCGTCCTCCCCGATGATTCCGCCGCTCGCACCCTCCTGGCTGACTCGACCTTTGACCCGGCTTCAACAGTGATTCTCGCCTCCTCTCCTGCTCCCTTGCCTCCTGCTGCCCTGCCCTCTTCGCAGGCTATCATCACGGATTACACCCCTGAGCATGTCCGCCTCACCGCCTCCGGCCCCGGCTACCTCCTCCTCACCGACGCATACTACGCTGGCTGGGTCGCTACCGTGGATGGCGCGCCCGCGCCCATCCTCCGCGCCGACATCATGTTCCGCGCGGTCCAACTGCCGGGAGGCGCGCACACCGTCGAGTTCCACTACGAGCCGCTCTGGGTCAAAATCGGATTGTGGGTTTCGGGGATCACGTGGGCGGCAGTGTTGAGCCTGCTTGCGATTGCCTTCTGGCGGGTCAAGGAGCAAGGGGCAAGGCACAAGGGGTAGGGAGCAAGGTCGGGTCATTGCCGAAGTTCGCGCGCTGTATACAGTTAGGTCGTAAGGGCTGAGTTAGGGTTGTGGTCCTTGCTGCCACAACCGGCTAGAGTTTTGAGCGTATGTATGCCCCATCAACCAGCAGCGGCGCGCACGCGCTGACATTTTGGGCTGAAGCAAGGCGAACATTCTCTTCAAATCCGCGCGCTATCAATTCTTTGCCTGACCCGCATTGGCTTATCAACAGCTCCAGGTTGGATTCTGCCTGCTGAAAAGCAGCGCGGGCAGCGCGGGCCTCAGGCGACAGGCCGCCGTGAAGTTGGCTGATTATCGCTCCCGCGCCTATCCAATCTTCAAAGGCGGGACGCAGGCTCCCACCAGGCCAGCGCTCGCCAGCAGGAACGATGGCGATGCGTTGGCCGTGCTTTTGGGCCGCCAAGGCAACGGCGCGATAATTCCGGAAACATCCCGTCAGGGTCGGCGTGCTCCCGGTTCCCAAAGTAAGCGTCGCGCCGTTGGGCGAAGGCAGGACAAGCCTCGTCCCTTCGGGAACGTTGGTGAGCGCTTCAGGTGAAAGCGAATACTTCGACTGGCTGTGCTGGTTATCCGCCAGTTCTGCGCCGACGGAGATCGCAAAGGCTTCTGCCGTTTCATCTTTCCAGCGATAGGGGAAAACCATCGCGCCGCGCCGGGTCGCAATTTCTACACAGGTCGAAAACGAAAGCACATCAACGATGATGACGACATCGCTGATGGGGGCCAATTGGGCCACGCCATTTTGCCCCCACTCGCAACGAATATCGAATTCGGATTGGTTGAAAATCATGGGCGCCATGGAAGCCACCCGGCAGGGCGTAGCAGCTGTGTCGCCTCTCTCACATTCATTCGCTCTCCCTCAAATCCCTCACATTCATCTGCAGCCGCTTTTCGCCATTCCACTCATTGACTTCAAGATGGAAAGCCACGTCCACGCGCGGGGGCATCTTCTCCTGCCACTCCCCCATCCGAAAAGCAATGCCGTCTATCACCGCCCGCCCATCGCCCAGGGTCAGTTTGAGGTGGCTGGCCTCTGCCCCCACGGCGCGTGAATTGACCACCTTGAGGCCGCGCGCAGCGAATAGCGGCGTGGGGTTGCCATAGCCGCAGGGCTGGAATTTTTGCAGGTAGTCCATCAGTTCGCCATGCAGTTCGGAGAGCTTGACGGCGTCGGCATCAATTTGCAGCGCCGGGCGCAACTCCAGACCCACGAGCTTGCGCCGGGCGATCGCGCGCAAGGCGGCGGCTAACTTGTCCGTTGTTTCCACGCGCGTGGTGAAACCCGCCGCCGCCGCATGTCCCCCATGCCGTTCCAACAAGTGTCGGCACTCGTCGAGCGCCTCGGTGATGTGAAACTCGCGGATGCTCCGCGCCGAGCCTTTGGTGAACTCCGGCCCTTTGTGAGCCACGACCGCCGGCCGGTAGAATTCCTCGGTCAGGCGCGCCGCTGCCAGCCCCACGATCCCGTCTTTGAAATCGGGATGGGCCGCGAACAGCAAGGGCGCATCCGGGTCCGTCTCTAACGCAATCTGCCGGGCGTGTACGTGCGTCAACCGGGTGAGGTCCTGTCGGTCGCGGTTTTGCTGTTCCAACTGTTGGGCGAGGCTATTCGCCGTGAACACGTCCGCCGTCGTCAAGAGTTCGTAGGCCGCGAGCGCCGATTCCAACCGGCCGGCCGCGTTCAGCCGGGGGCCGAGCGCGAAGCCAATCGCCGTCGCATCCACCGCGCCCGGCTTCAGCCGCGAGACCATGAGCAGCGATTTCACGCCCTCGCGGCGCGGCTTGTTCAGCGCCTTCAACCCATCGCGCACCAACTTGCGGTTCTCACCCGTCAGCGGGGCGAGGTCAGCCACAGTGCCCAGAGCGACTAAATCCAAAACATCTGAGCCGTTGATCGGCGGTTTGTCGTGCATCGGGCGGATCAGCCCCTGCGCGATTTTGTAGGCGAGGCCGACGCCCGCCAGGTTTTTTTCGGGATACTCGTCGCCCGGCTGCTTGGGATTGACGACGGCGAGTGCGCCCGGCAACTCGGGGCCAGGGTGGTGGTGGTCGGTGATGATGAGGTCGAGGCCGAGAGCGCGCGCGGTGTCGGCCTCAGCCAGCGAACGGACGCCGCAATCTACGGTGACGACCAGGCGCGCGCCGTCGTCCTTGAGTTGGCGCAGGGCATTGTCGTTCAGGCCATAGCCTTCGTCCTCGCGGTCGGGGATATAACGGTGAACGTCCGCGCCGAGCACGCTGAGCACCTGCACGAGCAGGGCCGTGGCAGTGACGCCGTCGGTATCGTAATCGCCGTAGACCACGATGCGCTCCCCGGCTTTGATGGCCCTTTGCAGCCGTTCGACCGTTTCGCCCATACCGGTGAGCAACAATGGATCATCAGGCTGAGAGAGCTGGCCGGAGAAAAACCACTCGGCCTCCGTGCGGTCGGCGAGGCCGCGGTTGAACAACAGTTGGGCGACGATGGGCGGATAATCCCTCAAGCCCGCACGGGCTGACTCCGTTAACGGCGGGGCGATGATCCAGCGTTTGGAAGGCATGGGGTCCTCACCCCCCTCCCCGGCGCTCCGCGCTGCCGTTGGCGGGGGGTGATGTCAATCTTATCCCATGCCCACGAAAACACAAGTCCGCCCTCAAAAACAAAACAGGCTCCGCACGGGAGCCTGTCGCACGGGCCGGGGCAAATTAGACCAAGTTGAAGTTCCGGGCGAGCCAGTCGCCGATCAGCCAGTAGCGGAAGTCTTCACCCTGGTTGCACTTGATCCCGCCAATCACGCCATAGACGAGGGCGGCGAGGGGCAGAGCCGTGATGATCAGCGCCACCGGGATGCAGAGCAGGCCGATGAGGATGGCGCTGAGCAGGCCGGTGACGACCCACGCGAAACCGACGAGTGCGCCGCCGCCTACCCACCACACGAGCTGGAAAACAAATGCCTGCATGGAATGGAAGGCTACATAGCGCGAGCGATCTTTGTACACGAGGTAGATGACCAGCGGCGCGACCACGCCCAGGAAACCGGTCACCAGGTTCAACAACACACTCAGGTGAGCCAGCATGGCCCAGGTGCGCTCGTCGGAGGGCGAGAGCGGGCCGCCCCCGCCAGGACCGGGTGAAACGGTTGGTTCGCTCGGAATATCATTGGTCATGTCAGGTTTTTCCTTTCGCTATGAATACGCAGACGGGGGCGCAAGGTAGCGATTAAAGCAAAAAGCCCGCCTGACGGCGGGCTTTTTGCACACAGGCGGCTAGGCCCAGCCCTGATTCTTGACGAAGTTAGTGATGAGCGGGATGGTCACCATCTTGCCTTTGTACGCCTGGAAGCCACAATAAAGCTGGTACAGCCAGCCCACGAGGCCGAGGCAACCAAACGTGATAGAGCCAAGCGCCACGGTGATAATGCCCAAAATCAGCGCCTGCACATTGTGGGCCTTGATGAAGGGACGATCTTTCTTATCGGCCAGCAGGAAAATCACAATTGGGGCGATAGGCGAGAGCAGGTAGGTTAACAGCGCCCACAGCTTATCATCGCTGGTTACGTCGCTCATCGTCGGTTCAGTGCTCATTGTCATTTCTCCTTTGTCAATATGTAAGTGATGTGTGATGAAGACTCCCCGGACGGTCGGGCGGGAGCCTGTCATATAAAACCCTATACACACGGAATAGTGACGCCGCGCCAGTGCAAATTGTATGCTATTCACGCCTGGGCGCAAGCGGCCATTTTCCCCTCTGTCCTCTCTGTGCTAGAATGCGCCGCTGTGACCAAGGTTGTGTTCATGGGGACACCGGCCTTTGCTGTGCCGACCCTGAAAGCGCTGGCCGAGCGGTATACCGTCGTCGGCGTGGTCACGCAACCCGACCGGCCCGCCGGGCGCGGCAAACAGATGGCCGAGGCGCTCGTCAAGCAGTTCGCCCGGCAAGCCGGGCTGCCAGTCATCCAGCCCCAAAGACTGCGCGAGCCGGAGGCGATGGCGCAACTCGCGGCCTGGTCGCCGGACCTGATTGTGGTCGCCGCCTTTGGGCAAATTCTCAAACCCGCCGTGCTCGACCTGCCTTCGCACGGCTGCCTCAACGTCCATGCCTCCCTGCTCCCCCGCCATCGCGGCGCGGCCCCCATCCCCGCGGCCATCCTCGTGGGCGACCCCGAAACCGGCGTGACCATCATGCGGATGGACGCTGGCCTCGACACCGGCCCGACGCTCGCGCGCCGCGCCGAGCCGATCCGCCCGGACGACACGACGCAGGCCCTCGCCGAGCGCCTGGCCCAACTGGGCGCAGCGCTGCTGATCGAAGTTTTGCCAGACTACCTGGCGGGCAAACTCGCGCCTGACCCACAGGACGACTCCCGCGCGACGTATGCGCCCCAGCTCAAAAAAGAAGACGGCCACCTCGACTTCACACGCCCCGCCGCCGAGCTCGAACGCCGGGTGCGCGCTTTCACCCCCTGGCCCGGCGCGTTTGCCTTCTGGCGGGGGCAGCCTCTGAAGATCGTGCGCGTCGCGCTCGCCCGCGCCGAGTCCGGCGCGCCAGGGGAGGTCATCCCGGCTGAAGCGGGGCCGGTCATCGTCTGCGGGGCGGGCGGGCTGGCGCTGCTCGAAGTTCAGCCGCCTGGCAAGCGCCCCATATCCGCCGCCGATTTTGTGCGCGGCGCGCGCCATTTCATAAGAGCAAAACTGACGTGACCACGACCCCCATGTCCATCGCCCAACCTTTCTGGGCCGCTTGTAAAAGGCGCGCCTCTTTACTCTCTCGGAGGAGAACATGATCCAAGCGAATCTCAAACCCGCACTGGCCGAACTGATCGGCACCTTCACGCTCACCTTCATCGGCGCCGGGGCCGGCGCGCTCGCCGGATCGAACGGGGGCGGCATCGTCGCCGTGGCGCTCGCGCATGGCGTCGCGCTCATGGTCATTGTCTACGTCTGGGGCGCGGTTTCGGGCGCGCACGTGAACCCGGCGGTGACGTTTGGCCTCGCCCTGGCGAAAAAAGTGGACTGGACAACCGCCGTGTGGTATTGGGTCGCTCAATTCGTCGGCGCATCCATCGCCGCCTACCTGCTCGCCTATCTGGTTGGCGTCGAGTCCGGGCTGGGGGCGACGACTGGCAGCCTCACCACCGGCGACCCGGTGAAAACCATCGTCGTAGAGGCCGTGTTGACGTTTTTCCTCGTCACGGCCGTCTTTGGGACGGCAGTCAGCGGGCGCAGCGGCAATGCGGCTGGCATCGCTATCGGCTTTGTGCTGACGATGGACATTCTCATGGGCGGCGCGCTGACGGGCGCTTCGATGAACCCTGCCCGAACCTTTGGCCCAGCGCTCGCTGCCGGAAACATCGGATATTTCTGGATGTATGTGGTCGGCCCGCTCCTCGGCGCGGGGGCGGCGGCCCTGCTATGGGACCGATACTTCGCAAAGAATTGATCCGTCTAAGCGCAGGACGCCTGCCAGAGCCAAGCCGCGCGCCGCCCCCGCGAAAACACCGCGTCGAAGGCGCTGAGGTTATAATGAGCAATTGGAACATGGTTCTCTTATTTCGCCGTGGGTCATTGACTGGAAGCGATTCCAAAGCCTGCCATTTCGGCGTCCGGGTTTGTTTGCCAATTTGCGCCGCGATGTTATCGAACTCTGGCGGAGGCCTGACACTGACAATCCGCTGGCAAAGCCGGAACCCGCGCTGATCGCCTGATCACCCATGCGCCTCAGCACGGAAGTCCTCGTCATCGGCGGTGGAGCTACCGGCCTGGGCGCGGCGCGCGACGCCGCTCTGCGCGGCTTCAAGACCATCCTCGTCGAAAAGGGTGACCTCACCCACGGGACGAGCGGACGCTATCACGGCCTGCTGCACTCCGGCGGGCGCTACGTCGTCCGCGACCCGCACTCGGCGGCTGACTGTTACCGCGAGAATCTGATCCTCAAGCGCACCCTGCCCTCGGCGATCGAAGACACGGGCGGCTTCTTCGCGGCCCTGCCCGAAGACCCGCCGGAGTATGTCGAGCCGTTCCTCGCCGGATGCCGCCGGGCCGGCATCCCGGCTGAAGAAATCCCTCCTGCCCTGGCGCTCAAAGAAGAACCGCTGCTCAATCCCAAACTGGCGCGCATCTTCCGCGTGCCCGACGCCGCCTGCGACTCGTTTGACGCTGCACATGCTCTCGCGGAGAGCATCCGGGCGGCGGGCGGCGAGGTCTGGACGCGGCGCAAGGTGATGGGCCTCCTCCGCAGCGGAACGCGGGTGGTCGGCGCGGAACTGGAGGACGTCGCCACGGGTGAGCGTCTCACGCTCGGGGCGGACGTCGTCGTCAATTGCGCCGGGGCCTGGACCGGGATGATCGCGGCGCTGGCCGGATGCGAAGTGAAGGTAACGCCGGGCAAAGGCGTGATGATCGCGATGAATTCCCGGCTGGTGAACACGGTCGTCAACCGCCTCAAGCCCCCCAGCGACGGCGATATCCTCGTCCCGGTCGGGACGGTGGCCGTGATGGGCACCACCGAGGTCGTCGTCCAAAACCCCGATCAGTATGCGATTGACGACGAGGAAATCGAGCTGCTGCTGGCCGAGGGCGAAAAACTTATCCCGCGTTTCCGGGAGTTCCGGGCGCTGCGGGCGTGGGCGGGGGTGAGGCCGCTATTCGAAGACAGGCCGTCCGCCCTCACCCCTCGGCCCTCTCTCCCTGGGGAAGAGGGGGAGGCCGCGCCTGGGACGGACTCGCGGATGATGACGCGCGCGCACGCCATTCTCGACCACGCAATCCGCGATGGGGTGGAAGGCTTCATCTCCGTCGTCGGTGGGAAGTTCACGACCTTCAGGCTCATGGCCGAGCAGGCGGTGGATTTGGCCGGCCACAAACTCGGCGCGGAACGAAAGTGCCTCACCGCCGAGACGCCGATTGACCCGCCGGGCCAGCCGTTCCACAAATTGAACGACCGGCTGAGGGACGTGGAGGCGAGTGAGAAGACCGAGATCGTGTGCGAATGCGAGTTGGTGACGCGCGTCCAGGTGGAGCAGGCGCTGAACAAATCAGGATCGCTGGTGCTCAACGACCTGCGCCGTGACCTGCGGCTGGGCATGGGGCCATGCCAGGCGGGGTTCTGCGCGTACCGCGCGGCGGGGATATTGCACAGCCGCACCCCCCTAGGGGGTGAGGTGAGGCAAACAAATTCAGCGTTGATTGAGTTCCTCCAGGAACGCTGGAAGGGGCTGCGCCCGGTGATGTGGGGTGCGAACCTGCGGCAGATGGAACTCGATTTGAACATCTACCGTAACCTGCTCGGGGTGGACCGCCTGCCGACGGCGCGCGAGCCGGAAGAGTACCCGACGGAGAAGACGGCGTAAGACATCATGCGTGAGGCGTGAAAACGTACACGACGGAACACGTAATACGCACTACGGTTATGACAGCTCAATCCCGCTATGATGTCATCGTCGTCGGCGCGGGGCTGGCGGGGATGTTCGCGGGCGCGTTGGCGGCGCGGCGCGGCGCGCGCACGCTCGTCATCGCGCGCGGGCTGGGGGGCACACACCTCGGGCCGGGAACAGTAGACGTGCGGGGCTACGACAGCGCACGCCGGTTGGTCAACAACCCTGAGGCGGAGATCAACCAGAAGCCGGGGCAACGCCATCCCTCAATGCTTGCCGGGCTGCCCGCGTTGCGCGAGGCGTTGGCCGAGTTTCAGAAAATGTGCGCGGCGGCAGGGTATCCGTTGATAGGCGCGCTTGACGAAAACTTCTTCCTGCCGACGGCGATGGGCGCGGTGCGGCCCACCTGCCTTGCGCCCGAATCGTTCGCGGCGGGAGAGGTACGGCAGACGGGCGAACTGGCGCTCGCCCGCCTGCCGGGTTTCCGTGATTTCTTCGCTGACCTGGTGGCAGCCAATCTGTCCGCCGCGGGTTACCCGGCCCGCGTCGTCTCGCTGGATTTGCTGGGTGCCCCAATCCGCAGGGATTCATTCGCCACCGACCTCGCCCGGCTCTTCGACGATCCCGGTTATCGGGAGAAAGTTGCCCATCACTGGCGCGCGGCGCTGAAAGGCGTCACCCGCTTAGGGCTGCCGGCGATTTTGGGATTGAGAGAGACGGACGGAGCATGGCGAGACTTGCGCGCGCGATTAGATATCGAGTTATTTGAGATTCCCATCCTGCCTCCTTCGGTTCCGGGGATGCGGCTGTTCAATATATTGAAAAAAACGCTTGAGGCGGCCGGTGGCCGAGTCACAATCGGGCCGGGCATCAAGGGTTGGGTCAACGCAGATCACACGAGTCAATCGCGGATGCAGTCCGCTCGCACCGTCGCCGCTCGCACCACGACTGCGCGCATAGCCGCTGGGGTCATCGCAGAAACCGCTGGCGGGCCGAGATACTACGCGGCGCGGCACATCATCCTGGCGACGGGCAGTTTCAGGCACGGCGGATTAGAAGCGCCGACAAAAGGCAAGATCATCGAGACAGTTTTCGGCCTGCCAGTGATGACAAATGAGGAATGGTTCGCGCCGTTGTATTCGGAGGCGCAGCCGTATGCCAGGTTTGGTGTGCGCGTGAATGAAAAGATGCAGCCCGTGAATGAAGCGGGCGAGGTCATTTACGAGAATGTCTTTGCGGTGGGGGGCCTGCTCGCGGGCGCCGACCGCAACGGCGAAGGCTCACGGGAGGGGATTGACCTGGCGACGGCATGGGCGGCAATCTCTAATCTCTAATCTCCAATCCCCAGCAGCCCATGACTTCCCTCCACATGCTCGACACTCAACTCACTTCCGATGTGTGCATCAAATGCAATATCTGCACCTCCGCCTGCCCGGTGGCGGCAGTGACTGATCTGTTCCCGGGGCCGAAGGTGGTTGGGCCGCAGGCGCAGCGGTTCCGCGAGCCGGGCGCGGCCTCGGTTGACCACGCCGTGGATTACTGCTCCGGGTGCGGGGCGTGTTCGCTGGTGTGCCCGCACGGCGTGCAGATTGCGGAGATGAACATCATTGCCAAGGCGGAGATGGCGAAACGCGACGGCATTCCGCTGCGCAACCGGATACTGGGGCGGAGCGAACTGCTAGGCCAACTCGGTTCGCTCTTCGCGCCGCTGTCCAACTTGCCTGTACAAAACAAGGTCTTGCGCGGCCTCGGCGAACGGCTATTGGGGATCAGTCAGGCCGCGCCGTTTCCCCGGTTTGCGCGCCGGACTTTCCGGAGTTGGTTCGAGCGTTCCGGGGCCGGCCGCGATGTCATGGGCATTTATAAAGTCGTCTATTTTCACGGATGCAGCACGAACTACTACGAGCCGCGCGTAGGCCAGGCGGCGGTGAAGGTGTTGAGGCTGAACGGCTGCAAGGTCAGCATTGCCGAACAGAACTGCTGCGGCCTGCCGCTGCAATCGAACGGCGAGTTTGGCGCGGCGCGGGCGTATGCGGAGGCCAACCTGCGCAAACTTGCGCCGTACGTCCGCGCCGGGTACGTAATCGTCGGCACCTCCACAAGCTGCACGCTGACGTTCAAACACGAATATCGCTCGGTGTTGGGGATTCAGGGCGCAGAGGCCGACCTGGTGGCTGAGAACACATACGACTTCTTCGAGTTTTTGCAAAAACTGGAGGCCGAGGGGCGATTAAACACGGTTTTTCGCCCGGTGCGTGAGCGGATCGTGTATCACGCGCCGTGCCAGTTCCGCACGCATGCCGTGGGCCGTCCCGCCGCCGACCTCCTGCGCCGCATTCCGGGCGTGACG
>DATDRS010000212.1:0-10566 GCA_035291605.1 Anaerolineales bacterium
ACCGGCGACTCCGGCCAGGGCATCCCAAACCGGCGCTCGACGTGCGCCTTGACCTGCGTCCCCAGACCAAGCATGAACCGCCCGCCCGACTGGGCCGCCAGGTCCCACGCAGTATAGGCGAGCGTCGCCGGACTGCGCGCGAACCCGATGGCGACGGCGGTGCCAAAGCGCAGTTGCGTGGTATGCTCGGCGACCAGCGTGAGCGGCAGGAACGGGTCGTGCTGGGTCTCCGTCGTCCATACTGCCGAGAAGCCCGTAGCTTCGGCGCTCCGCGCGAGGGCGGGGATGCGGGAGAGGAAAGTCGGGGGAAAGACGGCGTCGAGATGCATAGGGCCTTTTCTTTTTGTCAACGAATGGACCGGATTGAGCGGCCGGAAAGAGAGGGCAACAAATTTGCCGTTTTCTCTGTTTCACCCTTTGAAGAAAAGCGGCAGTATCCACAGCGCCCCCATGCCCACGGCTATCGTCAGCAGCATGTTCTTCGTGGACCACGCGACGAGGGTAGCCAGCAAGCCGGCGATCAGGCGCGCGTTGCCGGGCGAGAGGTCGAGCGCGCCGTTGGGCCGCAGGACCTCAGGAAAGATGATGGCTGAGAGCACCGCCGGAGGCACAAAGCGCAGGCCGCGCTGCACGAGAGGCGGGACCTCCCAGCGCTCGAGCAGGACGATGAACGAGAGCCGGAGGGTATAGGTGACGAAACCCATGAAGAGAATGGTGGGCCAGAGCATAGGGTGACGAGTGGCAAGTGACGCGTGACAGGACGGGAAGTATCGCCGGTCACCCGTCACGGACGACGGGCCTCCGCCAGCAATCCAGTCAATATCCCCGTGAGCGCGGCGAGCATGAGGCCCAGTTTGTAAGGGGTGCTTGCGGCGAACAGGGCCGCGAGGCCTGCCGCGAGCGCCGCGGCCACGCTTGCGCGGTCCTTGAGCGCGGGGACGACGAGGGCGATGAAGGTGATCGCGATGGCGAAGTCGAGCGACCAACTCTCCGGAATCTGCGCGCCGAGGGAAACGCCGATGGCCGTGCTGGTCTGCCAGGAAGCCCACAGCGCCAGTCCCGCGCCGAGGAAATACCAGTGCTTGTGGGGGTGCTCGGCCTGGTCATAGTAATGCGTGATCGCCACCGCATACGCCTCGTCGGTGAGCAAATAGGCCAGCAGCCACTTCCAGCGGGCGGGCAAATGCTTAAGGTAGGGCGCGACCGAGGCGCTGTACAGGGCGTGGCGCAGGTTGACGACCAGAGTGGTGAGGAGGACGACGAGCACCGGCGTGCTGGCGCCAATGAGCTGTACCCCGATGAACTGCGCCGACCCGGCGAAGACGATGGACGACATCCCAAGCGCGATGGGAGAAGGAAGACCGGCGCTGACCGCCAGCGCGCCGTAGATCAGGCCAAAAGGAATCACGCCGAGCAGGATCGGCAGTTCGGCGCGAAGGCCGGCGAGGAAAGCGGAGCGGGGGGAGGGCACGGGGGGATTATATGCGGAAAATCCCAAATCCCAAGAGGCAAATCCCGAAGGGAAGGCGCACAGTTGGGGTTTTGGAAGTCGGGAATTGGGATTTTTCCCCTGCCCTGCTCCCTGGCATCATCTCAGCCGAGGCGATTTATTCCATCGAAGGCCGCCGTCTTGTAACACTCCGCCAGTGTAGGGTAGTTGAAGACGGTCTGCACAAAATAATCTATGCGGCCGCCGAAGGCCAGCACCGCCTGCCCGATGTGCACGAGCTCACTCGCGCCCTCGCCGATGATGTGCACCCCCAGCAGTTGGCGCGTCTCCAGATGGAAGATGAGCTTGAGCAGGCCGGTGCTGTCGCCGATGATCTGCCCGCGCGCGATCTCGCGGTATTGGGCTTTGCCCACCTCGTAAGAGACGCCCCTGTCGGTCAGCTCTTCCTCGGTGCGGCCCACCATCGAGATTTCCGGGATGGTGTAAATGCCGTAAGGGAACAGCTCGGGGACGCTCCGGGCCTCGACGCCCAACGCGTGACAGGCGGCCAGACGGCCCTGCTCCATCGAGGTCGAAGCCAGGCTGGGGAAGCCAATCAAATCGCCGACGGCGTAAATGTGGGGGACGGCGGTCTGGTAATGTTCGTTCACTTGGATGCGCCCCCGGTTATCCGCCGCCAGGCCCGCGGCCGTGAGGTTGAGTTCTTCAGTCGCGCCCGTGCGGCCAATGCTGTACAGCGCCTTCTCGGCGGCAATCTGCTTGCCGCTGGCGAGGCTGATCCTCACCCGCTCCCCGTTCTGGTCCTGAACAGGTTCGATGGCGCTGACGGCCTCGCCCAGCCGCAAGGTGACGCGGTTTTGCCGCAGATGATAGGCCAGCGCGTCAATGATCTCGTGATCCACAAACGGCAGGAGGCGCTCGCGCTTATCAATGAGCGTGACGCGCACGCCGAGGGCGGCGAAGATGCTGGCATACTCGCAGCCGATCACCCCTGCGCCAACGACCGCTATGGTCCGCGGGAGGCGGTCGAGTTTGAGGATGTCGTCGCTGATGAAAATGCGCTGGCCGTCGAGAGGGATGTGCGGGTCGTGGGTGGAGGTCGTGCCGGTGGCGACGATGATGGCGGCGGCGTTCACGTCCCGCTGGCCGCGGCCGTCCACGTAGGTCAGGCGGAGGGTGTGCGGATCCACAAACGCGGCTTCGGCGGGCAGGACCTCGACGCGGTTGCGCATCAGCTGGTGGCGCGTCACGTCAATCTCGTGCCGGATGACGTGGTCGGCGCGGAACAGCAGGTCATTCATGGTGATGTTCTGCTTGACCGTATAGGACACGCCGTAGACGCCGCGCTCGCGGTAGCCGGAGAGGTGCAGGACGGCCTCGCGCAGGGTCTTGCTGGGGATGGTGCCGGTGTTGATGCACACGCCGCCGATAACGGCTTTGCGCTCCGCCAACGCCACGCGTTTGTCGAGTTTGGCGGCCTGGATCGCCGCGCGCTGGCCCGCCGGGCCGGAGCCGATGACTAAGAGATCGTATTCGTATTCGGGCATGCCCGCCTCCGTGGTCATTCTGTGGCGGGATTATAGGAGGGAACAGGGAATAGGGAAACAGCGCCAGACATCACTTCTCCCAGCTCGGCTTCGCGCCGGTCATTTCAAATTGGTCAGCCGCTTCGTTATAGCGCACGAGCGGCTGGAGGAGATAGCGATCGTCTTCGAGGCCGCACAGTTCGGCGATTTGCACCACTTTGCGGCCGTTCGGCAGGCGCTGCAAAACCGGGATCACGTTGATGGTGGAAGCGATCAGGCGGCGGATTTCGGAAATGCCGAGGCCGAGGTTCGCCATCAGGCACATCGCCTCCAGGCGGGCCAGCGCGTCTTCGGGGCTGTCGGCGTGCATGGTCATGAACGCGCCATCGTGGCCGAGGCTGATGATTTCTAGGATGCGCATCACTTCCGGGCCGCGCAGTTCACCAAAGATGAGCCGGTCGGGCCGCATGCGCGCGGCGGTGTTGATCACGTCAATATACGAAAGCCCGGCGGAATTCTCAACGGCGAGGCGCACCATGCGCTTGACGCGCGGGAACAGTTCGGCCGCTTCTTCGACGACGACGACGCGTTCGTCGTCCGGGATGTCGTCGGTGAGGATGTTCATGAAGGTGGTCTTGCCGCTCGCCGTGCCGCCCGCGACGAGGATATTCTTGCGCGCCAGCACGGCGCCTTGCAGGAGCGCACGCACTTCGCGGCTGAGGGCATTAAATTCGTACAGTTTCTCCATGTCCAGCCGCTGAGGGAAGAACTTGCGGAGGACCAGATAGGGGCCATGCCAGGCCGTGGGGG
Source organism: Anaerolineales bacterium (assembly GCA_035291605.1). Taxonomy (GTDB): domain Bacteria; phylum Chloroflexota; class Anaerolineae; order Anaerolineales; family UBA6663; genus DATDRS01. Next base: position 3,787 of record DATDRS010000212.1, read on the forward strand.
GGATCACGGCGAGCAGGCGCGAACCGTCAGGCAAACGTATCTCGGCGGTGGTGCGCCGGGGGCTCAGTTGAATGTCTTCGAGCGCCAGCGCCGCGTCAATCACGGCGCGGACGGCCTCGGGCGAGTCGAACTTGACGTCGGTATCCTCCAATCGGCCCTTGCGCTCGACGTACACGTGGTCGGGCGCGTCCACCATGATTTCGGTGACGCCTTCTTCTTCCATTAGCGGCGCAAGCGGACCGAGGGCGGTGAGGTAGTTTTGCATAGTCATCTTGTCTTCTCCTGACCTGTTCCTTGCCGTGGCCTGCAAAGGGGGCGACGGGGAGCAGGGGTGGTTTTGTTCTTTGAGTGTAGGGTAGCAGAAAGCAGAACGCCCCGCCTCCGCTATTACCACAGGGGGACCGGGGAAGGATGAAGGCCACAGGCCGACGGGCGCCTCTAGCCGGAAAGGCACACTATAAAAACGGTTCTATCTCTGGTAACATGGAAATCTACCGCACATTCGAGGAGGATTATGTGAGCGCTATACCTCTCCTTTCCAGCCTGCGCGTCCGCCTGGTTGTGCTTCTACTCGCTGCCCTCCTCCTGTCCGCGGTGATCACGCTGTACACCTCCACGGAGCACCAGGGCCGCGAAGCCCGGCGCGTCGAGGCCGAGGCTCAAACCCTCCTCCAACTAATCGCTGCTCATCACGGGCAATTCATAGAAGGGACACGCCAACTCCTGATGACGCTGGCTGAAGTCCCCGAGGTGCGAGGCGCGCCGGAGGCGTGCGCCGCCGTCCTGCACGATCTGTTTACACAAGCGCCGCCCTACAGCGACTTCACCGTGGCCGACGCGGATGGCAACCTGTTCTGCAGCGCCCGGCCTGTCTCAGAACCGATGAATTTCGTAGAAGAGGCCTGGTTCCAGCGAGCCAGGCAGACGCGGGCATTTGCGGTGGGCGATTACCAAACGGAGGCCGTCCGCGGCGCTCCGGCCCTCGTCTTCGCTTATCCGCTCCTCGACGCGGGAGGAGACGTGCTGGGCATCCTCTCTGCCTCGATAGATTTGAGCGCGCCCAACGGGCTTTCCGCGTCTGGCATCTCCCTGCCGGAGGATGCCGTTGTCGCCGTCTTCGACCGGCAAGGCGTCATCCTGGCTTACGAATCGGATTCTGACTCCTCCCGGGTCGGCCAAGCGGCGCGGGATACGCCGCTGGTTGAGACAATCATCACACAGGGCGCTGGCGCCGCCGAAGTCAGAGGCGTGGACGGCGTGGCCCGCTTGTACGCTTTTACCTCCCTGCAAGGCGCAACAGACTATGGGCTGTATGCCGCCGTCGGCATACCCCGGGCCAGCGCCCTGGCGGAAACCGGCCGGTTGTTTGCTGGCAGCCTGATTGCTCTGGGGCTGGCGGGCGCTGGCGCCCTGGCTCTAGCCTGGTGGAGCAGCGGTGCGCTTCTCCTGCGCCCGATCAAGGCGCTCGTGGGCGCTGCGGAGCAGGTGCGCCACGGCAACTTGCACGCCCGCACTGGCCTGTCCGATGGCAAGGATGAGATCGCTCAATTGGGGCTGGCCTTCGACGCGATGGCCGCCGCGCTCGAACAGCGTGAGGCCGAGCGCCGCGACGCCGAAGCGCAATTGCAGGAGAGCGAATACCGCTACCGGCGGCTGGTCGAGCTTTCGCCCGATGCCATCCTCGTCCGCACGGGCGATGAGATCACCTTTATCAATCCGGCGGGCGCGCGCCTCCTCGGCGCAATCCATCCGGACCAATTGATCGGCCGCCCCATTGGGGAGTTCATCCACCCCGACTGGCGCGGCCTGGCCCACGAGCGCATCCGGCCTGCCGAGACAAGCCCGCTTGTGTCGCACGCGGAAATGAGATTCCTCCGGCTTGACGGGAACACGTTCGAGGGCGAAATGTCCGCCTCGCCGCTCACTTATGAGGGCCAGCCAGCCATCCAGGTGGTCATCCGCGATGTCACCGAGCGTAAACGGATGGAAGCGGCGCTGCGCGAAAGCGAAGAGCGTTTCCGCACAATGGCCGACAACGCGCCAGTGCTCATCTGGGTGGCCGGTTCCGATGCGATGCGCACGTTCTTCAATAAGCCCTGGCTCGACTTCACCGGCCGGATTATGGAAATGGAGGCCGGCGCCGGTTGGACCGACGGCGTGCATCCCGACGATTATCAACGCTGCCTCGACGCCTACCTGGCGGCCTTCAAAGCGCGGCAGCGTTTCGAGCTGGAATACCGTCTGCAGCGCGCCGACGGCGCATATCGCTGGATGGTGGATATCGGCGTGCCACGCTTCGCGCCCGACGGCAGTTTCGCGGGCTACATTGGCTCGGGCCTTGACATCACCGAGCGCCGCCGGGCCGAAGAAGCTCTGCGTCTTTCACGTGACCAGTTCGCCATCATCCTGCAGGGAGCCGCCGACGGCATCACGGCGCAGGACCCGGCCGGGCGGTTGCGCTACGCGAACGACGCGGCGGCGCGCATGTTCGGTTATCCTTCGGCGGAGGCGCTGCTGGCGGTCTCCCTGCCGGAAGTCATGCAAAAGTTTGAAGCCTTCGACGAGGCCGGAGGACTTTTCCCGCTGGAGTACTTGCCGGGGCAGTTGGCGCTCCGAGGTGCGCCCAAAGCCTCAGCCAAAGTTCGCCTCCGGCCTTTGAGCGCCGGAGATGAGCGCTGGCTGGCCATCAAGGCTACGCCGGTCTTCAACGAACAGGGGCAGGTCGAACTGGCCGTCAACATCTTTCAGGATATCACCGACCTGAAGCAAGCCGGGGTTTCTCAACGCCTGCTGGCCGAGGCCGGACAGTTGCTGGCGGCGTCTCTCGATGAGGCCGCCCGGCTTGTGAACGTGACCCAACTGGCCGTGCCGTTGTTGGCGGACTGGTGCGCCATGGATATCGTGGACGAGGATGGGACTGTCCGGCGCATCGCTGTGGCGCACACCGACGCGGCCGGGACAAGGATGATTAAGGGACACCCTTTTGACCTGGAGGCGATTAGCGGCGCCTCGCGCGCAGGGTGGCCCGGCGAGCCGGAGTTCTATCCCTTTGTTCCCGACTCTCTCCTGGAGGCCGCGGCGCGCGACGCAGAGCATCTGCGCGCTTTGCGAGCGCTGGATTTGAAGTCGGCGATGGTGGTCCCGCTGATCGCGCGCGGGCAGCCGATCGGCGCGCTGACGTTTGTCTGGGTGGAGTCGCGCCGGCGCTACAGCCGGACCGACCTGGCGCTGGCTGAAGAACTGGCGCGCCGCGTGGCCCTGGCCCTGGATAACACCTGGCTGTATAACGAGGCCCAAAAATTGAACGCGACGCTGGAACAGCGCGTCAGCACGCGCACGGCCCAACTGCTGGCCAGCAATGCCCGGCTGGAAGCGTCCCAAACTCAATTGCGCCTCCTCTCGGCCCACCTCCAGCAGGCGCGGGAAGAAGAGCGCATTCGGATTGCGCGTGAGATTCATGACGAGCTGGGCCAGGCGCTGGCCGGGCTTAAAATGGATGTCGCCTGGTTGCAACGCACTTTGGATCGCCAGGCGGCGTCCGTCGCGCCAAAGCTGGAGGATATGTCCCGGTTGATAGATACGACCGTACAGATGGTCCGTCGCATCTCGGCCGAGCTGCGTCCCAGCCTGCTGGACGATCTGGGGCTGGCCGCGGCGATGGAATGGCAGCTGGACGAATTCCGGGAGCGCACCGGCCTAGAGTGTGTGTTCCATTCCAACCTGGAGGACTCGGCGTTAAACGCGGACAGCGCGACCGCCGTTTTCCGGATTTTCCAGGAGACGCTGACGAACGTGGCGCGCCATGCCCAGGCAACTCGCGTCGTCGTCGCCCTGGAAGAAAGCCTGGAGACTTTGACCCTCCGCGTCCAGGATAACGGGCGGGGCATCACTGAAGCCGACATCGGCAAGGCTAAATCGTTCGGGTTGTTGGGGATGCGTGAGCGCGTCCACCTGCTGGTTGGCGAGATTGATATTCAGAGCGTCCCCGGCCAGGGCACGACGATCACCATTCGGATTCCGCTCCAGAGAGAAACAACGCCATGATAAAAGTCCTGATTGCCGATGATCATGCAGTCGTCCGGCAGGGCCTCAAGCAGATCCTGGGAGAGACGTCCGACATGCAGGTGGTCGGCGAGGCCACCACAGGCCCCGAGGCGCTGGAGAAAGCGCGAGCGGAGGGCTGGGACGTCATGATTTTGGATCTCACTCTGCCCGGTCGCAGCGGGTTTGAGATTTTGAAAGCACTGCGCGCCGAAAAGCCCGACCAGCCGGTGCTCATCCTGAGCATGCACGCCGAAGACCAGTTTGCGGTGCGCCTGCTCAAAGCCGGCGCCTCCGGTTATTTGACCAAGGAAAGCGTGCCCGAAGAGTTGATCAAAGCCATCCGGAAGGTGGTGGCCGGAGGCAAATATGTCAGCCCGGCGCTGGCAGAGAGGTTAGCCTTCGAGATGGACGCGGCCTCCGAAAGGCTCCCGCACGAGGCGCTGTCCGACCGGGAATTTCAAGTCATGCAGATGATCGCGACCGGCAAGGCGGTGAAGCAGATTGCCGAGGAGTTGTCGCTGAGCGTCAAGACCGTCAGCACCTACCGGGCGCGCATCCTGGAAAAGATGAACTTAAAGACCAACGCGGACCTGATCCATTACGCCATTCAGCAGCGGCTGATTGAGTGATGGTTGCAGGGTGTATAAGGCGTGATATCCCGCTTTCTCATGCCAGAGGGGACATGCGCGGCCCCGGCCCCCCCTTCTGCCCCTTTTCTCCCCCTTCCTCCCTGGTGATTACATACAACGCTCAATGCCCGCATTTTCGTGGACGCAGAGCAAAGAGAGATATGAATAATCGCCGGCTTCCTTCTTCCTGGCGCAGGTTGTAGGACAAACACAGACAATTGAATAAGCCCTCGTCCTACGGGCAAATCAGGCTTTGGCCGATAGCCGCCTGGGCGCTGGCAGGGTATTCTCGTGTTGCTAGGAAGCTCCTGCAGAAAGCGATCTTGTGGCGTGAAATGGCAGAAGAACGTCAGGGTTGTTATCGCCGATGACTCGGCGCCAGTGCGGAAGAGGCTGGCCGCATTTCTGCGCACCGTCGGCGGCGTGGAGATTGTGGGACAGGCCCAGGATGCTGCGGAAGCCATCACCTCTGTCCGGCAGTTGAAGCCGGATGTCATCATCCTGGATATCCGGATGCCTGGCGGGGGCGGCATCGGTGTGCTGGAGGACCTTCGCAAAGAAGAACCACCGCCGGTTGTCATCATGCTGACGAACTATCCTTTCGCCCAATATCGCAGGAAATGTCTGGAGGCGGGGGCGAGTTTCTTCTTTGACAAGTCCACCGAGTTTTACGAGATTCCACAGGCCTTTGAACAGTTGTACGCCAGGACTGAAGACGCGCAAGACCCGGAGCGGTTCGACGGCCCCGAAGAGAGACAACCCCCATCACCCTCTAGATTGCCTGCGCCCGCGCAATCGCCAGCTTGAGGCAAGGAGAAAGGAACCGACCATGGCCGCAGAATTAGAGCTTTTACGCTACCGCTATCTCCAAAAGCTGAATGATCTTTACGGCGGCGAGAAGGAGATGCTGGAGATGCTGCCCGAAGCGGTGGACCGCGCCCTATCTCTTCCGTTGAAGAGCGCGCTTCAATATCTCTTGGAAAAGACGCAAGGACATGTCCAGCGCCTTGAGCAAGTTTTCGCCGAGATGGGCAGAAAACCTGCCAACTTCAAGCGCCCGGCAATAGCCACGTTGATCCCGGAAGGCCGGCACTGGTTAGAGACAGACGAGTGGGCGGCCGAAGCGGATATATGGCTGATCTCCGCCGCCCGGAAATTCGAGCGTTGCGAGATTTCCGGTTACCTGGCGGCCCTCAACTACGCTCAAATTCTCCGCGATCACGCCGCGGCGGACTTGTTGGAACAGACGTTGAACGAGGAATACGAAGCGGACCGGATTTTGGCCGGGCTGACTGAGGTCGCCCGTGCCGCCGAGGAGATGGAAGAGGCCAGCGCCTAGCGAAGAAACCCGTTTTCTGCAAGAAAACGGGTTTCTCCACCACCTTACAGCCGACCCTCTCTAACGCTCTTCAAACTTTCTTATGCCTCGAACGGTCTGTGTGTAAGACATCGGCTGACAGATACTTCGGCGCGCCTCCTACAAAAAAATCAGGTTCTCACTGATAGAAGATGAGACAGCAAACTGGTATTGTAACCCTAACGAAGTCGGGACCGCTTAATGCGAGGCTTTAAGCAAATCAGCCCCGGGAACAATGGGTGACCGTATGAGATCTGAAGACATTCTTGAGGTTTGCCTGGACGACATAGCCAGCGGGCGGAAATCCGTGATCGAATGTATTGCCGATTTCCCGGAAGCGCCGGGTCTCGCGGATCAACTCCTGGCCGCCCAAGCCCTGTGGGCCTGGGCGCCTCCCTGGGACCCAGACCCTTCACCGTGGGCACCGTGGGCATGGCCTCTTCCCGTGCGGGCGACGACTGTTCCCACCTTATGTTGCAGAAACTAGGCCCATTAGGGCAGGGATGTCGCGCAACAACACGCGAGGCCTGATCCTCATTCCCCTCTCGTTCGCCGCTCTGTATCTGGCGCTGGGCGATCTCAGCTATAGTTCGAGTTGGCTGGAGGCGGAATGGTGTCATACCGATTTCCCTGGGAGCCATTTCGGCTCTCGAAATTGGCAAGCATTCCGCAGCCGAGTCTTGCTGGTTTTGCCGGGATTCTTACCTGAATCGCAGGGCCGCTTGGGCGGAATACTTGCCAGGCCGGATG
>DATDRS010000213.1:0-15750 GCA_035291605.1 Anaerolineales bacterium
CCATGTGGCCGGTCGAAACCCCCAGGCCCGTCGCGCCCCACACGGCGACCGCGCCGCCATCGCCCTCGCGCAAAAGCGCCTCGTCGAGCGTGGGGTAGGCCGCCATGTGAAATGCGCCAGTGAAGCACGTCATCTCGGCCACGACCGGCAGCCGCGCCCCGTTGTTCAAGGAAGGCACGTCGTCCAGGTGGAACAACCGCTCCTGCGCCCACTGGACATCGGACGAGTGGCCGGTGAACATCACCAACCCGGCGCCGCCCGACCAATGGGACAGGAGGGACTGATGCGTCTCGGTCACGGTCGTCGCCGGCGGCAGGTAATAGACCGGCTGAGCCGTGAAGGGCGCGGTGATGAAGGCCGAGGCCAGGATTTGCGACTCGCTCGCGAAATCCCCGGCCGCGTCGGGATCGTCGGCGGCGAAGACGGCTTTGCCGTTCCAGCCGCCGGGGAAGGGATCGGCCTCGTACTGGACGATCTTGCTCACGACCGTCTGCGCCTCGGCCAGCGTGTTCACGGGCAGGCGGCCGATCAGCATATCGGGCAAGGCGTCGGCGCCGTCAACCGTCACGTAGCGGTTATCGGCGGCCGTCTCTCCGGCCCACGGATCAACGTCGGCCAGGTAAGGCGGGATAAACGTGGCCGAGGAATCCCCGAGGTAGCGCCGGGGGTCGTAGGTCCCATCGCCGACCAGCAGCACGTAGGTCGGGGGTGGAGTCCACGCGGCGTAGGCCTGCGCCAGATAGGCGCGGATCGCATCGGGCGTGGGGCGGCCATCGTAAGCGTCGTAGACGGCCTGAACGTCCACCACCGCAGCGGTGAGACCCCGGCTCTGGCGGTGAACGATCAACGGACTTAGAGCCGGGATGAAGTCGGCGTGAGCAATGATCAGGTAGTCAACCGGGGGTAAACTCCCGATGGATTCCGCCAGCCGCAGGCGCGCCGGCGACTGAATCCCCCCTTCGCTCGTCACGGCGTAGCGGCGGGGCCAGCCGCCCGGAGGGTCGCCGAGCGTGATGGTCGCACCTGTGACATTGAGTCCGCTCAGCCGAACGGGTTGATCGGCCTCCGTCACGTCGTAGGCGCGCAGGCCGGCTGCCGGACTCAGAGCGATCGTATAAGCCTGCGCCAGGCTCTCGCCGGTAAAAATCGCCGCCGCGCCCACAGGCGCGGTTCCGCGCGCGTAGCGGATGGAAAATGCGTCCAGCCACATCCCTTCGACCAGCAGCCCCGGCAGGCCCGGCAGCGAAAGGTTGAGAGTGCTCTCGGCGCTCAATACCCCGGCGGAGACGGAGAACGTGGCGGTGACGGCTCGCTTGGCATCCCACTCAACCTGCCCCAGGCCCACGCCGTTGAGCGACACATCAACCCGGTGATCGGGCGACACATCGGGAATATCCGTGTAGCCGATCAGCCAGAGCGTAAGGAAACCCGGCTGATTTGAGTCAACGCCGGGCAGGCTGAGGTTGTAGCTCCGCGAGGCGCGCTCCGCCCGGCGAAGATCATCCCACGCCCAGGCGTCGCCGTCGCGCCCCAGCGGGATAGCGCTGCAGTAGCACAGGGGCGTGTAAAGGGCGTTGACTTCGGCGGTCTGCGTCACCCAGGCCGTTCCCGCCGCGAGGCTGGAGGCATCTGCCGAACGAGCCGTCATGCGCGGGCCGGGAGTCCCTTCGACCGCGAGGAAGTATACGTCGGTCGCCGTCCAGCGGCTGAAGCGCGGATCGGCGTAAAACAACAGGCGCTCGCCCGGCTCGAAGGCCGGGTCGCCATCCCCCTCCCACTCAAAAGGAATATCTGCGCCGGCGCGGCGCAGGTGCAGATATTGCGGATCTGCGCTGGCGGCCGGGAAGCCTATGCTGTTCAATGCTTCGTAGGTGACCGCCGTGAGGCCAGGAAGGCCAACCTCGACGGCCGCGCGCGGCGCGCCGGAGGCCGCAGCGACCTTTGGGACGTCTGTCACGGCGGGGGCTGGAGCAGGCTGTGCGGCCTCGGGGTTCACTACCGCCGAGCGCACCGCCGATAACAGGGGGTCAGTCATAATACTCTGGGAGGTGGTCACATCGTCGGCGCTGTTATAGTGCAATGCCACACGGACGCGCGTCACCCATAGGTATCCTTCCCCTGCCGGACGAACCGGATAGAACACCAGGCGCGCGAGGCGCACACCACGCACAACTCCCACGGGCTGAAGCTCGACGGCTTCAGGGTTGAAGGGAACCGTCTGCGCTGGCGCAAACCCACCGCCGACGACCCGGCCATCGGCGGCGCGCACCACGCCCTCCGGCGCGGGCGCAGAAGTGAGCGGGCCGGGCAGGGTGAGCGTAGTCTCTTCGAGGGCGAGGAATTCCAGCCTGGGGTCGGCGCGCGGCGGGAAAGCGACCAGCGCCGAGGCGACCGGCAACTGCGGCGCGCCCGGCTGGTCGAGCAGAGCATAGCCGGGCAGCGTCACGCTCACAGCGCCGTCGGGCAACAGAGCGACCTGGGGGCGCAGCGCGCGCCATTCGACGACGAATCCGCCGGAGTCCGCCAGCACTTCCGGCCGGGGGACAGGCGATGAAGCGCCCATCGCCTGTCCCCCGGCTCTCGTAAGCAAGGGTCGGCCGCTGCCGACCCCTACTAAACCGGGGAGGAGCAGGCCAACCAGCCACCTGCGGAGCATGCCATCACTTGAACACGAACGGCAGATACAGGCGGGTCGTGGCCGGGGCGAGGACGATCGGCGTGGGGGCGTGGATGGTCTCGCGCCCTTGCGTGTCTACGTCGCCCAGCCAGTACCACCAGACGCCGCCGGCGGGCGGCGCGTCAGTGTAGCGATACGCAGCGCCTGCGCCGCTGCCGCCCTTGAGGGCCGAAGGCTCGAAGTGGATCAGCGCCGCTCGCGAGAAGTCGTTCGCCTCCGCGCGGTACAGCGTGAAGCCGTAGTTGTCAATCTCCTTCGCCGTGGCCCAGGTCAGCTCTACCCGCTGGCCTGCACCGCGCGCCACGCGGAAATAGAGCAGGTCAACGGCCGTCGGGTTGACGACGTTCACCGTCGCGCCCGAGACGGCGCTCACCTGGTTGCCCAGGTCGTCCAGCGCGTTGGTCACCGTCGCCATGTTGACCGTGGCGGTCACGGGCGCGACGGCGTCGAAGACGACCAGCACGCTCACGCTGCCCTTGGGCGGCAGGTCGCCCAGGCTGGTCGTCAGGTCGTTCCAGGTGATCGTCCCCGGCGTAGCGATGTTGTGAACCGGGATCGCGCGCTTGAAGCTCAGGTAGGCCGGGTCGTAGGCGTCGGCGAGCGGCAGGACGACGAGGGTCGTCGAGCCTTCGTTCGTGATCTGGATGGTGAACGTGATCTCGTCGCCCACGACGAAGGGGCCGGGCGCGAACACGGCCTTGCTGAGCGAGATGTTCGGCAGGATGGTGACCGGGACCTGGTCGCTGTCGCCGCCGCCCGGCGGCGTACGGCCGGTGTTGTCGAGGACGTTGGCCGTCACCGCCCGGTTGAGGGCGTCGGTCCCCAGCGGGGTGATGCCCGTAGCCGTCATGACCACGCTGACCTGGACGACGCCGCCCGGCGGCAGGTCCCCGAAGGTGTTGGTCAGGTCATTCCAGACGAGCTGCCCGGTGGTCGCCGTAGCGTTCGGGTTGACCGCGTCGGGCGCGGGCGCGGCGCGGGCAAAGGTCAGATATGGGATGTCGAACGTGTCGGTCAACGGGAGGTTGACGAGCGTCGTGTTGCCCGTGTTGGTGAGGCGGATCGTGTACGTCACCAACTCGGTGAGGTGCGCGGGGTTGCTGCTCACCAGCGCCTTGTCCAGATCAACGCCCGGCTGAGGCGTGGCTGAGGTGCTCGTCACGACAGCATTATCCTGGTCGTCTTCCGCCGGGTTGCCGTTGTTCGGCGTCGAGTCCGGATCGAACTGGCTGACGCTGCGCACCTCGGTCGTGTTGGTGTAAGTCCCCGCCGCGCCGACCGTGGCGGTGAGCGTCAAAGTCGCCGCGCCGCCGTTGTTCAGCGTCCCCACGGTCCATAGTTTCGTCGCGGAGTCGTAAGCGCCTTGCGTCGCGCTTGACGAAACGTAGGTCAGCCCGGCCGGCAGGGTGTCGCTTACCGTCACGCCGGTCGCGGTCTGCGGCCCGGCATTGTTGACGGCGATCGTGAAGGAAACCGGGCTGCCTGCGCCGACGCTGGCCGAGCTCACATTCTTGGTCAGGCTCAAATCGGCCAGACCCAGCGGGTTGGTCGCCGTCGCCGTGCGGTTGATGAACGGCGTGGTGAGGCCAACCGTGTTCGTGATCGCTCCGACGCTGGCCGGGACGCTGCTTGCGACCGTCACTTTGAACGTGACGGTGACCAGGGAATTCGCCGAGATCGTCAGCGGGTTGACGAGCGTCGGCGGCGCGCCCGCGACGCCCGCGCTGGCCGGGGCGATGACGATGCTCCCTGGCACAAACGTGGTGTTCGCCGGCGTAGTATCGGAGAGGGCGGCGTTGGTGACTTTGATGGCGCTGGGGTTGGAGACCACCACCGTATACGTCAGCGTGTCCCCGCGATTGAGCGGGTTGTTGCTTCCGATGGAAGACTTGGCGACGTTCAAATTGGGGACATAGGCAAAGTCAGCCGTGAGGTTGACCTGACCCGAGGCCAGGTTGACGACGATCTGCTGGGTGAGCGTGCCGTCGCCTTCAAAGGACTGCGTCAGCCCGGCCGGGATGGTCGCCGCGCTGTAGGTGACGGTGTATACGCCGCTATCCAGGTGGGGGAAGAGGTAATAGCCATCGTTATCCGTCGTCGTCGTGATGACCGCGCCCGTGCTGCTCGTCAGGGTGATGACGATCCCAGGCAGCCCCGGCTCTGCGATGCTGTAGACGTCGTCGCCGTCCAGGTCAACCCACAGCCGATCGCCAATCCCGCCGCGGTCATCCTGCAGGCCGAAGTCCGCGCCCAGGAAAATCATGCCGGGCCGCAGACCGACCTGGGCCTGCCCGTCCGTCGCGCCGTTGAGGTCGTACGTGACGGTGGGATAGCCCGTCGCGTCAATTGTGACGACGTACGTGTACGCAGACAGGCTGGTGAAGGAGTAGTAGCCGCTGGCGTTGGTCGTCGTGGTGGCGACGAGCGTATCGCCGGGGGAATACACGCCGTCGTTGTCCACGTCAATATACAGCGAGACGGGGACGCCGCCCAGCCCCGGCTCGCCCGCGGGGTCGCCGTCCCGGTTGTCGTCGCGCCAGACCAGGTCGCCGATCGTCCCGCCCGCCGTGAAGCCGAAGTCCGCGTCGAGATACGGGTCGCTGCTCGTCAGGTGGACCAACAGTGGGTTGTTGTTGGTGCTCAACACGTAGGGGTTGCCGTAGGTATCCGTCGGGATGTCCGTGTCGGTGATGTCCACCGTGACCCAGTAGTAACGGTCCGGGCCGTAGGGCAGGTTCGTGAACTCGTAGTTGCCGTTCGCGTCCGTCGTCGTCGTCGAGATGACCGCGTCCACCGCCGGGTCAAAGACGCCGTCGCCGTTCGTATCCTCGTACAACCGGAGCGTGACGTTGGCGATGCCCGGCTCGCCTGGGTCCTGGATGCCGTCGTGGTCAACGTCCTCCCAGACGAAATCGCCGATGGAGCCGCCGCCGGTGGGATGGTAGCCGAAGTCAACGGTGTTGACGGATGAGGTCGTCAAAGTCACTGCGGCCAGGCTGTCGCACGTCGCGCACACGCCGGTCTCGCTTGGGTCGGCGGTCTCGAGGTAGCCGGCCGGCAGGTCCGGGTCGCCGGTGTTCACCACGACCAGATAGCCGATGCCGGACGCGCTCCCCGCCAGGTTATTGAAGGTGTAGTTGCCGCTGGCGTTCGTGGTGGTGCTCGTGATCAGGGCGTCCGTCGCGTCAATCACGCCGTTCTGGTTGGCGTCTTCGTAGAGGTAGACCGTGACGTCAGGAATGCCCTCCTCGCCGGCGTCCTGCGCGCCGTCGCCGTCCCAGTCCACGTACACTGTATCCCCGATGGAGAGCAGGCCGGCCTGGGTGTAGGCAAAATTCTCCGGGCCGACGATCACCCCGCCGGAGACGGACAGCACGCCCGTGCGACTGTCCTGAGTCGCGTCGGGGTCAACCGTCTGGGTCCACGTTCCCCCGGCGGGCAGGGTGGTCGTGATGACGCGCACCCGATAGTTGCCGTCGAGGAGATCCTCGAAGAAGTAGTTGCCGTTCGCGTCCGTGGTGACAGTGATGGTCGCGCCGTCGTCCGCGTTCCCGCAGATCGCGTCCGCGCCGCAGTCGTCCAGCGCGACGCTCACGCCGGAGAAGCCGTTTTCGCCGCTCTGCTGTGTCCCGTCGCCGTCGTTGTCGTTCCAGACGTTGCCGTAGATGGTGTTGAGCGTCTGCTGATAACCGAAGTCGGCGGTCAGAACGTCAGTTGCGCCCGCGATGGTCACGGTCGTCCGGCTATTCGTCGTGCCGTCCGGGTCGCCCGTGTTGATGAAAGATGTGCCCGGCAGGGTCGTCGTGTCCACCTCGACGACGTACGAACCGTCGGCCAGGCCCTCGAACAGATACAGGCCGTTCGCGTCCGTCGTGGTCGTCGCGATGACTGTGCCGCACGCCCCGCCGCCGCCCACGGTGCACAGCCGCACCGTCACGCCCGCCAGGCCGATTTCGTTCCCGCCGTCCTGCACGCCGTCGCCGTCGAGGTCGAGCCAGATGAAGTCGCCGATCTTGGCCGTACGGGTGACGGTGACGACGGCGGTATCCGAGGCGTTGTTGACCGGGCGGCCGCTGCTGAAGATCGCCCCGCTGGCCGTGACGTAGTTCGTCGTCGTGATCGAAGCCGCCCCCGGATCGAGCGACTTGAAGACGAGCGTGACGTTCTTGATCTGGCCCGGGTACAACGGGCCGAGGTCGTCCCAGGTGATCACGCCCGTGCCGGTCAGCGTCTGCGCCGGGCTGGCCGAGACGAATTGCAGGCGGTTCGCGTCGTAGGTGTCGGTCAGCGGCAGGGTGAAGATCGTGTTCTCCGGGCCGCCGCACTGCTGGTCGGTCGTGACCAGGAAGGCCGCCGCGTCGAGGCCGATATCGCCCGAGGCCCCTGCGCCGCCGCCTTTGTTCCCCACCAGCTGCATCTCGGTGACGTTGCTGGCGAAGTCCGTCCAGCTCCAGCCATTCGCCCCGCCCGGATTGACGCCTGTCACGTCCGCTTTGAGCACGTATAGGCTGCCGGCCGTCTGCGTAAAGTAACCGGTGACATCGCCGGTAAGGGTGTAAGAGGCATCCGCCGATCTCTGCGTATCGGTCATGTAAACCCGCACGATCAAGGCGTCGGTGGCCTTGAGATTCACCAGTTCCTGCAAATAGAGCAGCGCTTCCACTTTGGTGATCTTGCCGGACTGCGCGCCGAGGTTGAACCCGCTCAGGCCGAGGAGGTCGCTGTTGTCGTTCATGCTGGTCGCCGCGTACAGGCCGTCCAGGGCGTTGAGCGCATTACCGGTATTCAACCATTGGGCATTGGCGGAGTTCCCGCCCGGCGGGATGTTTGTGTTATCCGGGTGAGCGACCGTCGCCCAGACCTTGTACTGGCAGGCGGTTGAGCCGGCGCCATCGCCGGGCAGCGTGTTGATCAGGCTGATCGAGTAGGTCACAAAGCCCGATTCGGCGACCGGATTGCTGGAGATGACGGCTTTGCTCAACTGCAATGCCGGGCCAAAGCCAAAGTCGGCGTTCAGGTAGATGCTGGGAAGCGTCGTCCCCAGGCCGGTCACGGGGACGACGGTCGGCGTCGTCGCGCCATAGCCGGGGGGCAGGTCCGCGTCGGCGGTATCCACGAGCACGATGAAATTGCCGTTCGGCAGATTGTCGAAGGAGTAGGAACCGGTGATGCCGGTCGTGGTCGTCAACACCAGAGCGTCCCCGCTGTCGAGGAGGCCGTCCCCATTCTTGTCCAGGTAGAGGCCGACGGAGATGTTCGCCAGGCCGCTTTCCCCGGCGTCCTGCACACCGTCGCCGTCGTCGTCCTTCCAGACCGTGTCGCCGATCTTGTTCGCGCCGGAGATCAGCGTGGTGACGCAATCGCCGCCGAACGCCGCGCTGTCGCCGAAGCCGGCCCCGGCGCAGTTTTCAATGTAGGTGGCCGTCGTCGTGGCCGGGACGGTCGCGTTGAACAGCACCCGGCCGCTGTCGCCCGGCTTCAGGGTGTCGGTCAGCCACCACTGGAGGGTGGTGACCTGGCTGGCCGGAGGCTCCGTGCTCGTCCAGGTCACGCCGTAATCCGTCGAGTAGAGGATGATGACGCCCGTGCTGGTGAAAGTGTGCGTCGCGCTCCCGGCGACGTAGACCGTCCCCGGAGGGATGCTGTCGCTGATCACCACCGGCATCCACGGGGTCGAGGTGCTGCCGCCCCCAAGGCTGACCAGCGGCAGCCCGGCGTCCGCAGTCCCGGTGTTGGTGAAGGGGATTTGATAATTGATCGCGCTGCCCGGCGTGATCGTGGCGTTGCCGTATTTGTCAATCGTCACCTCCGGCGCGGAGCTTTGCACCGGGGGCACGCCCGGCGTGCCGTAGTCGCCGCTGAACTTCTCGTTATCCGCGCCTGAAGCAGCCTCCTGATAGGGACTCAAGCCGGTGAAACAGGGGCCGTTGAGCGCGATGAAGGTGTAGTAGACATCCCCAATCGTGCCGTTGTTATCCGGGGGCAAGTTGGTGAAATAAAGCTGATCGGTAAACGTGATGATCAACGGCGGCTGGCCGCCGCTGCGGCTCACCGTGAGCACGCCAGTGGTGCGGACCAGGCGGAAGCAGCTCGGGTCGTAACTCGGGTCGCCCACGGGTTGCAGCCAGGCGTTGTAGTCAAAATTGCCGTCGCCGTCGTTGTCAAACCCCTTGTTGATCACGCCCAGCTCATAACGGACGCCGTTGGACGTGATGACGTCGCCCGGCTTGACGATGGAGGTGTTGGTATTGAACCACGTGCTGCCGTTGGGGTAGATCTTGTTGGCCATGGCCGCGATTTCGTTGCGCATGGTCATCTTCCACGTCGCGTTGGCCGAGCTGCCCTGAGCCGAGGCGCCCCACACGTCAAAGTTCAGCCACAGGTCGTCGTTGGGGTTGTTGGCGTCGCCCCACACGGGCTGATCGCCCGTGTTGTCCGGGTTCTTGCGGCGAGGATAGGTGAAATGCCAGTACTGCGCCCGGCACTCGCCGGGGTTCAGGGTCCCGATGTAGCGGCGGGCGTCGGCCAGCCCCAGGCTGCCGCCGATGTGCGTGAAGGCATAGTCGCCCGTGTTCGCCAGGTGCGGGTGCTGGGCGATGAAAGCGGCGTTTGCGCTGTCCCGCGCCGGGTAGAGGCCGGGCGTGCTGTCGCTCGGGTTGTTGTCGCCGTTGGGGTCGTAATCGCCGATGAACGCCCGCACGTCGGCCAGGGGCTGGTCGCCCGTGTTGCAGAACGTGCCGGCCACCGTCGCCGCCGAGGGGGCGTACGTCGAGGGGGCCAGGACGTTCGAGTCGACGACGAGGTTGTACCCGGCCGAAATGGCGACCGTGAGCGTCCCGGCTGCGTGGGCGACGCCCGAAGCGCGCAGGTTGGCCAGCAGCACGACGAAGAGCGCGGCGGGCAAGACGGTCACACATACGGCCGCCAGGCGTCCCAACTGCCTGGCGCTGGAGGAGGTGCGGCTGGTGGTCTG
The DNA here is from genome assembly GCA_035291605.1 of Anaerolineales bacterium. Taxonomy (GTDB): domain Bacteria; phylum Chloroflexota; class Anaerolineae; order Anaerolineales; family UBA6663; genus DATDRS01. The sequence goes on from DATDRS010000213.1 coordinate 9,651, forward strand.
TGATTCTATCATTTAGATGCCTGTGACAAATAGGTGATGAGGAGTCCCGTGTTGCCCTGATGATGGGGTTTCGCTTCGCCGCCTGATTGCAGTCGGGCTTAGCCGCAAGCGCCTGAACGCAGATGGCCCAAGATGTTGGTTAGAGTACACCAGGTGAACGGCATCTGGGGTTTGGATTAGTTTGAAAATGGTTTGTAATGATAAGGCTTTAGTTTAACTTGTGCAAGGGGGGATATGACCCCCAAAGTCCGTTTTCTCGAAGAAGACGGGTTTCTACTTTTGGATTGTTGATCGCGCAGGCAGGGTTCCCCCGATCAACGGGAGGGGGATTCGTTGACGAGGAGCCAGTAAAGGCCCAACTGGCGCACGGCTTCGCTGAACTCGGGGAAATCCACGGGTTTGTGGAGGTAGCTGTTCGCGCCGGTCTCGTAGCTGCGCAGGATGTCCTGCTCCTCGCTGGAGGAGGTGAGGATGATGATGGGCAGATGTTTGGTGCGTTCGTCGGCGTGCAGGCGCTGCAGCACTTCCAGGCCGCTCATTTTGGGCAGTTTCAGGTCCAGGAGGACGACTTGCGGTTGGTCGCGCACATCCCGGTCGGCGTACGCGCCCTGGCCCCAGAGGTAGTCTAAGGCTTCGAGGCCGTCGTGCGCGACGACGACTTCGTTGAGGATGTTGTTCTTTTTGAGAACGCCCAGGGTGAGCGCCTCGTCGTCCGGGTTATCTTCGACCAGCAGGATGGTTTTGCGCGCCATGACGCCTCCTTGCCTCACCCACCGGCCCCCTCTTTTGGGCCGAAAGCCCAGGAGAGGCGGGAGGGAGGCTGAATCTCTGTGGGGGGACCACGAGGGCCGCCCCGCTCGACTGTAGTTGTTAAGTAAACCGTTCCAGAAGCGGCGGGGATACTGCGACTTCAGAGAACGGGTTTCTCTGGGTTGCAGGATATTGTTTTAGTCCTAATTTGGCAAGGAGGGTGGATAGACTTCCCCCCAGGCCCATCCCCTGGCGATTAGACGCTTCGCGGCGGCAAAACACGAAGCGGGCGAAGCCCGCCTGCGAGGACTCGCCTCGCTACGCTCGCAATGACGTGGGCCGTTCTCGTGCTATACTCTCCGGCATGGACTTGTTCGATCAGGCTTTGCAGCAGCGGATGAAGGCCGAGGCGCCGCTGGCGGCGCGGATGCGCCCGCGCACGCTCGACGAGTTCGTCGGGCAGGAGGCGATCGTCGGGCCGGGGCGGCTGCTGCGCCGCGCCATCGAGGCCGACAAGCTTTTTTCCTCGATCCTGCTGTGGGGGCCGCCGGGGACGGGCAAGACGACGCTGGCGCAGATCATCGCCAACCGCACGCAATCGCACTTCGTGACGATCAGCGCGGTGCTGGCAGGCATCCCCGAGCTGCGCAAGGTGATCGCGGAGGCGAAGGAGCGGCGCAAGCTGCATGGCGCGCGCACGATCCTGTTCGTGGACGAGGTGCACCGCTGGAACAAGGCGCAGCAGGACGCGCTGCTGCCGCACGTCGAGGACGGCACGATTGTGTTGATCGGCGCGACGACCGAGAACCCCTATTTCGAGGTGATCTCCGCGCTCGTCTCGCGTTCTCGCATCTTTCAACTCAAGGCGCTCACGGACGAAGACCTCCGGCGCGTGATCCTGCGCGCGGTTGGCGACCCGGAACGCGGCTACGGCAAGCTGGACGTGGTGATCGAAGACGACGCGCTCACGCACCTGGTCAACATCGCAGGCGGCGACGCGCGCAACGCGCTCAACGCCCTCGAACTGGCGGTGGAGACCACGCCGCCGGACCCTTCGACAGGCTCAGGGCAGGCTGGCGCGATCCGGGTCACGCTCGCGGTCGCGCAGGAGTCCATTCAGCGCCGCGCGGTGCTGTACGACAAGGACGGCGATGCGCACTACGACACGATCAGCGCCTTCATCAAGTCCGTGCGCGGCTCGGACCCGGACGCGGCGCTGTACTGGCTGGCGAAGATGCTCTATGCGGGCGAGAGTCCGCGCTTTATCCTGCGCCGGCTGCTCATCCTGGCGGGGGAGGACATTGGGCTGGCCGATCCGATGGGGCTGGTGGTGGCGAACGCGGCGGCGCAGTCGTTCGAGTACGTGGGGCTGCCGGAAGGGGTTTATCCCATCGTGGAGGCCACGCTCTATCTCGCCACCGCGCCCAAGTCGAACACGGCTACGGCGTACTTCAAGGCCTACCAAAAGGTGGAGGCGGAGGGCAAGGTGGACGTGCCCCGCCATTTGCAGGACTCCAACCGTGATGCGAAGGGGCTGGGACACGGCGCGGGCTACGTTTATCCGCACGAGCGTCCCAGCCATCACGTAGGTCAGCAATATCTGCCGACGGCTTTGCTGGGCGCCTACTTCTACTCGCCTTCAGAAGAAGGTTACGAGGCGCAGGTGAAGGAGCGCTTGGCCCGCTGGCGCGCGGCGCAGGAGCAGGCGTTGGGGTTGAGCGAGACCCAGACTCTGGCTGGCCTGAGTGAAGAGGAGATTACGGCCATCAAGCGAAAATCTGGCAGGCGCGGGGGATGAATCGTTGATAGTGACGACATGAGTCGTCACTACCTAGTGGACGGAGGGAGGTGAGCCTATCGCCGAAGTTGTTGAATCTGGTGATTGATCACGCGCGTGAGCAAGTCCTTTCAGCCTTTCCTGTTTAGGAGGAGAACAATGCATCCCAAGAAATTCTTTTCAGCGATCACGATCCTGGTGATCAGCGCGATGATCCTGGGCGCGTGCGCGGCCCCGACCGCGCCGCCGCCTCAGACGATTGTCCAAACCGTCGTCGTCGCGGGCACACCTCAGGTTCAGACGATTGTGATCACGGCCACGCCTGAAGCGCCCGAGGTCGAGCCGATCACCGTCATGGCGAACTGGGGCGGCGACGAGGAAGCTGGTTTCCGCGAAGTGCTGGATGCCTTCACGGCCAAGACCGGCATCCCCTACGTGTACGAGGGCACGCGCAACCTCGGGGTTGTGCTACGGTCGCGCATCGCGGGCGGCAATCCGCCCGACGTCGCCATGGTGCCACGGCCGGGCGAGGTGGCCGAGTATGCGCGCTCGGGCGCCATCCTGCCCCTCGACGGGGTGCGCGGTGACGAAATTCTGCCGCCGGACATCCTTACCGAGAACTACTCGCAGGCGTGGATTGACCTGGGCACGGTGGACGGGTTGTTCTACGGGCTGACCGTGAAGGCCAACTCCAAGAGCACGTTCTGGTACAAGCCGGCTTCATTCGAGACGTTGGGCGTCCAACCGCCGGAGACTTGGGATGAACTCGCGGCGATTGCCGACGCTTACCTCGCCGCCGGTCAGACGCCCTACTCTCTCGGCGCGCTGGACGGTTGGACCCTGACCGACTGGTTTGAGAACATCTACTCGCGCGTGGCGGGGACCGACATGTACCTGAAGTTGTTCGTCACCCACGAGGTGGAATGGACCGACCCGACCGTGGTGGAGGCCATGCAACAGTTCGCCCAGATCGTGGATCCGCCCACGAAAATGGCGGGCGGGGTGGAGGGGACTCTCTCGACCGGCTTCATTGACGCCTTCAACGTCGTTCTGCGCCCGGACCCTGGCGCGGAGATGTACTACGAGGGCGGGTTTATGAGTTCCTTCGGCGAGCAGAACTTCCCCAACCTCGTCTGCGGCAAGGACTACGCCTTCTTCCCCTTCCCCCAGATCAAAGAGGAGTGGGGCAAGCCAGTGGTGGGCGGCGGCGACCTGGCCGTGGTCTTCCGGGATCGGCCCGAACTCCGAGAGTTCATCCGCTTCTTAGCCAGCGCCGAGGCCAACACCATCTGGGCCTCTGCCGAGAAAGGCGCGGTCGTCTCGCCGAACAAGAACGTCAGCCTCGACATTTACCCGACGTGCAAGGGACTGGAAGCGGCGCAACTCACGCAGGCTGCCTCGTTCGTCTTCGACGGCTCCGACCTCGCTCCCAGCGCCGTCGGCGGCGACGCGATGTTTACCGCCTTGCAGGACTTTGTCGAAAATCCGACGGAGATTGACCGCATCCTGACTTTCCTCGAAGAAGTGGCGGATCGGTCGTACTGACCGCTCGCCGCAGATTGACAACCGCAGGGCAGCCCGCTTGCCGGGCTGCCCTCGTTTGGACACGCGCCGGAAGGAGGCCGCGGCGATGGTAACAAGCAAGGACAAAAGGACACCCTGGCTGTATGTGCTGCCCGCTCTTTTCCTCTTGACGGTTTTCCTGATCTTGCCAACGCTTCAGACATTTTGGCTGAGTTTCCACAGCGGATTTGGCTTCAACCCGACGAAGTTCGTCGGCCTGGAAAACTACATTCGGCTGCTGACCCACGACCCGTTTTTCCTCAACCTGAACCGATGGCCTCCCTCGGGAGCCGTGGTCAACAACGTGCTGTGGCTGGTTTTGTTCACCGCCGGCACGGTGAGCATCGGCCTGGCGATCGCCGTCCTGGCCGACCGGGTGCGCTACGAAGCGGTGATCAAGGCCGTCATCTTTGTGCCGATGGTCATTTCCGCCACGGCGGCCTCGGTCATCTTCCGTTTTGTCTATAGCTCCGATGCGACCGTCGGCGTGATCAATGCCCTCCTGACCGGCCTCTTCCCGCGTCTCGAACCCGTGCCGTGGCTGGGTCGGACCAATCTGGTGAACTACGCGGTGATTGGCGCTGGCGTGTGGATCTGGACGGGACTGGCCATGACCGTGCTCTCGGCGGCCTACAAGTCCCTCGACCGCGAGGTGTTGGAGGCGGCTGCGGTGGACGGCGCCAACGCCTGGCAGACCTTCTGGCAGATCACCCTGCCCATGTTGTCCCAACCGATCACGGTGGTGGCGATCACGATGGTCATCAACGCGCTCAAGATGCTTGACTTGATTCTCGTGATGACCGCCGGGGGGCCGCGCAATGCCAGCCGCACCATCGCCTTTAGCATGTACTGGGAAGTGTTCAACAACACCGTGGCGGGCTATGGCAGCGCCATCGCCATGGTTCTGCTGCTCCTGGTCACGCCCATCATTGTGCTTCAAATCCGCCGTTTCCGGGCGGAGGAGGGACTTCGATGAGCATCCAAACCGCTGCCCCTCGGATGTCCACTGCGTCCTCGGCCGACCTCGTGCGCTGGCTAGTGCGCCTAGTGGGTCGAGGCGCGATCCATGCCGTGCTGATCGGGTTGGGACTCGTATGGCTGGTCCCGTCGTTGGGATTGTTTATCACTTCCCTGCGCTCCCCCGCCGACGTCGCAACCTCCGGCTGGTGGACAGCCTTTTCTCAGGCCCGGTTTACGCTGGGCAACTATGTCGACGTCCTCGCTGCCCGAGGGTTTAACCACAATTTCGTCAATTCCTTTATCATTACCGTGCCCTCCACTCTCCTTCCGATCTTGATTGCGGCGCTGGCGGGCTATGCCTTTGCCTGGCTAAAGTTTTGGGGCCGGGATGTCCTGTTCCTGGTGGTGATTGCCCTCCTGGTCATCCCGCTGCAGACCACCTGGGTGCCGGTCCTCCGCATGTTCAACGATCCCGTCGGCTACTTCAGGGTGGGCTGGATACCTTTCCTGGCGCAGCTGGACTTAAGATTAACCGGATCGTTTGTCGGCATCTGGCTGGCGCACACCGCCTACGGCTTGCCCTTTGCCATCTTCGTGCTCCGCAACTTCTTCATCGGTTTGCCCAAAGAATTATTTGACTCGGCCAAAATAGACGGCGCCTCCGATTTTGGCATCTTCTGGCGCATCGCGTTGCCGCTTTCGGTGCCGGCCCTCGCCTCGCTGGTCATCTTTCAATTTATGTGGGTCTGGAATGACCTCATGAACGCCTTGATCTTTCTGCAAGACGCCACCAAACAGCCTCTGACGGTGAGCATCCAGGCCCTTCTGAGCACTTACGGCTCGGAATGGCACTTGCTGGCCGCCGGGGCCTTTGTGACGATGTCCGTGCCCCTGCTGGTTTTCTTTGGCCTGCAGCAATACTTCGTGCGCGGCATCACGGCTGGAGCCGTCAAAGGGTGACATGAAAACCCGCGCGCTTTTCGTCCTGCTCGCCCTCGCTTTCGCCGTCCAAACCGCCCACCACGCGGAGCACGTCACGCAACTGATTCA
>DATDRS010000214.1:0-55857 GCA_035291605.1 Anaerolineales bacterium
CAGGCTGCCGCGCACGCCCAATCTGCGAAACAGCGCCTGGGAGTAAAACAGGGCGGGCATTTCGGTGACGGCGCCCAGCGCCCCGGCCAGCCCAATCCACGCGGCGTCCCCGCCCAGCGCCTGCAGGTGGAGCGGATAAAACGAGAGCGAGGCCGAGAACGCCGCGCCGACGAGAAACGCGCTGAGCAGGAAGAGCGCAAGCGGCCGCTGGCCCAGCAGCTCCCCGAGGCTGGCGCGAAAATTGGTCTGCCACGTCCGGCGGCGGGCGGGGAGACGGAGTGCGACGAGCGCCGCCAGCAGCATGAACACCCCGTAACTGTAAAACATCCACGGCAATCCCGCGAGTTTGAGCACATAACCCATCCCCCACGTCACGACGGTGAACCCGATGGAGCCCCAGACGCGGATGCTGCCGTAGGTTTGGCCGGTGTCCTCCACCAAATCCAGTACCGCGCTGTCAATCAGCGCGACGCTGGGCGTCGAGAAAAAGGCGGCGGTGACAAGGAGTAAGGCCAGCCACTGGAACTGCCCGGTGCGCGCCAAAAGCAGCATTGGGAGGATAGGTCCGAAAGTGGCAAGCGGCAGGAGATAGCGGTGGATGCGGAACCGGTCGCCGAGCGCGCCCCACGCCGGGCTGGCGCCAAGCAAGACAAGCGGCGAGAGCGCGGCCAGCGCCCCGATGGCCTTGCCCGACAGCCCCAGGCGCTCAAAGTAGAGAGTGACGTAGGGGAAGTAGCAGCCGATTGCGCCGTAGTAGAGAAAGTAATAGAGACGCGCGAGAAGGAGAGGGCGAGAGGCGCTCATAGGGGATGGCGCTGATGACTGATCATTGGTAAGCAGTGATCAGTAAGTTATGATTTGCCGACGGTGTGTAGCAGGATGAAATTCGCGGGGACGAGTTTGTCGGCGGGGACGCCGGCGATGACGATGACCTGCTGGCCGGGGCGGACCGGCGAGTTGAGCAGCATCGCGGCCTCCACGTGGGCCAGCATCGCCTCGACCGAGTCCGCCTGCGGGATGAGGTAAGCCGTCACGCCCCAGAGGAGGGCCAGGCGCGGATGAGTTTTCGGCTCCGGAGTGAAGGCGAGGATGGGCGTGTGCGGCCGGGCCTTGGACATGATGCGGGCGTTGCGCCCTGTGCGGGTGAAAATCGCAATCGCCGTCACGTCGCGGTCGAGCGCCAGTTCCCGCGCGGCCCGCGCCAGCGCCACCGAGTCTTCGCCGGTCGCCTCGGCCATGCCGTGCCAGCGGCCCCATTCCTTCATGTGACCCTCGGCCTCCTCGGCGATGGCTGCCATCATCTTCACCGCTTCGACCGGGTACGCGCCGTAGGCCGTTTCACCCGAGAGCATCACCGCGTCCGTGCCGTCAAAAATCGCGTTGGCCACGTCGGAGGCCTCGGCGCGGGTGGGGAGCGGTTTGGTGATCATGGATTCGAGCATCTGCGTGGCGGTAATAACGATTTTCCGGTGGCGATTGGCGGCCTCGATGATGCGCTTTTGCGCGGTCGGCACCTGCTGCGGCGAAAGCTCGACGCCGAGGTCGCCGCGCGCCACCATCACGCCGTCCGCGATTTCGAGAATCGCGTCGAGGTTGTCCAGCGCGGCCGGCTTTTCCAGTTTGGCAATCACCGGGATCGCCTTGGCCCTGGTGTCCACCTCCACCAGCGCCCGCCGGACGTTCGCGACGTCTTCGGCGCGGCGCACGAAACTGAGGGCGACATAGTCCACCCCCTGCGCCACGCCAAAGGCCAGGTCGGCGCGGTCTTTCTCGGTGAGCGTAGGGATATTGACCATGATGCCGGGGAGGTTGATGCCTTTGTGCTCCTTGAGCAGGCCGCCATGCACGACGCGCGTGTGGACCTCCGAGCCGTCCACGCGCTCCACGCGCAGCTCTATCAGGCCGTCGTCGAGGAGCACGCGGTCGCCGGCTTTCACGTCGTAGGGCAGGCCTTCATAGGTCGTCGAGACGACCTCCGCTGTGCCGGGGACGAGCCGCGTGGTGATGGTGAACTTCGCCAGGTCCTTGAGCTCTACCGGGCCGCCCTCGATGAGGGTGCCGGTGCGGATTTTGGGGCCTTGCAGGTCCTGCAGAATGGCGACGGATTTGTTCAGGCGGTTGGCCACGCGGCGGAGCCGGCCGACGGTGCCGGCGTGCTCGGCGTGCGTGCCGTGCGAAAAGTTCAGCCGGGCTACGTTCATCCCGGCTTCGATGAGCGTGGCGATTTTCTCCTCGCCATCGCTCGCCGGGCCAATGGTGCAGACGATTTTCGTGCGACGCATAATTTTCCCTGAGGCGCCAAGCCAGCGCTTGCGCCAGTGCGATTTACGCGGATTATAACACTCTCACCTGGGTCTCCGGCCATCCCCGATCGGGGAATCAATCGCCAGGTTTGGCTGGCGGCGGGGGAACGGCTGGCGGGGGATGGGGAGAGGGAACAGGGGGCAGGGGGGGCAGCGGTCGGCGGGCCGGCCACGCCGCGAGGATCTGGAACCAGGGCTTAGGCTGAGGCAAAACGCCGAGGCCCTTTTCACGCGCGATGAGCAGCACAGAAGCGCCCAGCATCGCCGCACCCGCCCACTGGGTCAGGGTGAGTTTTTCGTCCAGCACAATCGCGGCGATGAAAATCGTGACGAGCGCTTCGCTCAAACCCAGCAGGGCCGCCTGCACGCCGCCCAGATACTTGACGCCAGTGAACAGCGCAAGGCGCGAAAGCACCGTCACGACCGTCAGGAGCACCACGAACTCCCACCCGGCAGTCGTCGCCGGCAGAGGGGGCAGGCCGCCGATCACATAAGCGGCGCTCACCGTGATGGCCATAGCGGTGATCGTATACAACGCCACCGTCGGCGCCGGGACATCGTACAGAATATGCTGGTTGACGGCGACGTGCAGGGCATACATAGCCCCGCTGATCAAAACGAACAGCACGCCGAGCCAATCCACCTGCGCGGTCCCGATCCCGGTGATCAGGTAAATCGCGACCAACCCCACACCCAGGCGGAACATCGTGAAGCGTGAGATGGGATGGCCGTCCAGCCGGGAGAGCAAGGTCAGGAAGATCGTGTAGAGGGTGAAGATCAGTTGGACGAGCGAGGCGTTCAGGCGGCCCAGGCCGTCGTAGTACATCAGCGACCCGAGGCCGTTGAACAAACCGGCCAGCACGCAGCCGACCAGTCCGACCGGGTAGATGTAAAGGTATTTCCGCCAGAAGGCCAGGTACGCCAACCACAGCAGCGCCATCGAGAGCGTCGTGCGGAGCATGACGACCGTAAGTGGCGCGGCGCCTTCCAGGATGGCCTGCTTGCCGAAGATGGGCGGCAGGCCCAGGATCACCGCCGAGAAAAGCGCGGCCGACACGCCTTTAATCTGCCGGGGGTTCAAGCGGGGAAGTTTCATGCCGAAAGCGCAACGCTCGCTAAAAATCAGTGCATCACGAATTTGCCCTACACGCGCTAAGGTCATCAGCGGAAAGGGTATGGCTCATAGCGCGGACAGACTGGCCCTATGTCAGCGCATTGATGATATCCGAGAGCAGCTCGTCGTCCATGAACGACCCCTTTTGCAGGAGCGAATCAATCTGCCCGGTGAGCCGTTCGCGTTCAGCGGGCGTCAGGATTTTGGCTGTGACCACGATCACCGGAATATCCCGCGTGGACTCGTCGGCCCGCAGCGCGTCCAGCACGGCGAACCCATCCATCTCCGGCATCATCAGGTCCAGCACGACCAGATCGGGATGCCGGCTGCGGATGAGTGCCAGGCCCTCCCGGCCAGTGCCGGCCTCGTAGATTTGGTAGGCGCCTTTGGCCTGCAAGATACGGCGAATCAGCCGCACGGCGTCGGGGTTGTCGTCCACGATGGCAATGGAGCGGACGCGCTCGTCCAGGCGCTCGAGGGCGGCGAGCAGGCCTTCCTGCGGCGTGGCGGCCTGGCTCTCGGCCGGCGGCAGCTCCACATCGCGTGACCAGCCCTCGCCCAGAATCTCGATCTGAATGGGGAAGGTGTGGCCGGAGCAATTGACGACGACGACGTCTTCCGGCCCGATGCGGCCTTCGCGGACCAGCTTGAACAGCCCCGCAAACGCGACGGCCGCCGCCGGCTCCATGGACAGGCCTTCCATCTTGGCGAGCACGTGCACGGCGCGATACGCCTCGTCGTCCGTCACGCTCTCCATGATGCCGCCGTGCTCGTCAATGTAATGCTTGAGCAGGGTATAACCGCGTCCTGGGTTGCCCGTGGAGAGTGTAGAAATATGGGTGCGCGGGACCAGGACGGGTTCGGCGGTCTCCAGCCCGCGCCGGAACGCGTGGGCCATTGGGGCGCAGCCGTCCGCCTGGATGCAGGCCAACTGCGGCACGCGGTTGATCAACCCCATTTTGTGCAGTTCCACGAACCCCTTCATCGCGCCGAGCGGGCCAAGCCCGCCGCTCACCGCCTGGATGTACCAGTCGGGGGCGCGCCAGGGGTAGCGCGCGTGCCTGCCATTGGAGGTTGGGCGCGCAGCGTGGGCCTGGGCCAGTTGTTCGGCGATTTCGTAGGCGATGGTCTTCATGCTCTCCACGGCGGCGACGCTGCGCAGACCGCGGTCATAATAGAGGTTCTTTTGGCGGGCGAACTGCTGCGCAATCTCTTTGGCCCGGTCGTAAGTGCCGGTAACCTTGATGACCTGCGCGCCGTAAAGGGCGCACTCGCGCATTTTCTCCGCCGGGACGAGGGAGGTGAGGAAGGCGTAGAGCTTGATGCCCGCTCGCGCGCAGTAGGCGGCGTAGGAAATGGCGACGTTGCCCGTGGAGGCGACTACGGCCTCGGTGATGCCCGCCTCTTTCATCACCGAGACCGACAGCGTCGCCTGCCGGTCTTTGAACGAACCGGTCGGGCTTTGGCGCTCGTCTTTGACGTAGATGTTCAAGCGGCCCAGCATCAGGCCCAGGTTGATCACCTTGACGAGCGGCGTGCCGCCCTCGCCCAGAGAAATCACATTCGCTGCGTCGTGGATAGGCAGGAGTTCGCGGTAGCGCCACAAATCTTTGCCGCGCACGGCCAGCCGGGCTGGCAGGTTCGGTCCGAGGGAGGCATAGTCGTAGCGGGCTTCGAGCCACTCGTTGTGACACTGCGGACAGCCAGGCAGGTTGGGGGCGAAGGGAACGGTGTGGCCGCAGTCGGCGCAAACCAGGACGAAGTTAGACATAGAGGCCGTTAGACGTTGGGCAGCTTGTGCGCCGTCCCTCGAAGGGGATCTTCGATCTGCAGGACGCTCTCTAGGCTGGCGTCCGGCTGGGCGCGCAGTTTCTTCAGGGCGCGCAGCAAGTCGGATTCGAGGATCGGCTTGGCCAGGTAATCCACCGCGCCCATGCTGAACGCACGCTCCGGGTCGCTGGCGATGGTGCACATGATCACTGGGATGTCGCGCGTCTGGTCGTTTTGTTTGAGCTCCGATAGCACCTGCCAGCCGTCTTTACCGGGCATGAGCACGTCGAGCAGGATGGCGACGGGCTTGACTTCGGCCGCGCGCTCGACGGCCTCTGCGCTCTTGGTGACGCCCATCACCTGGTAGCCGTGCGGCTCCAGATAGCGGCGGTACAGGTTCAGCACGCCCTGGTCGTCGTCAATCGAGAGGAGGGTTTCGACGTCGGATCCAACCTCGTCCGGTGGGCGCGTGTCCTGGAGCTCCGGGCGGTTCACCGGCAGGATGAAGCTGAAGGTCGAGCCTTTTCCCGGCACGCCGTCGCTCTCCACCCAGATACGGCCCCCGTGCAGTTCTACCAGCTGGCGGCAGATGTTCAGGCCCAGCCCGCTGCCGCCCACCTTGCGGGTCGCCGAGGCGTCCACCTGCGAGAAGGGCTCGAACAATTTCGTCATATCGGGGGGCGCGATGCCGTGGCCTGTGTCTATCACGCTGATCTCTACGAACGCCTCGATTTGGCCGCTGGCGGGGCCGAGGGACTGCACCGGCCGCGTCCGCAGGATGATGCTCCCCTCGTCGGTGAACTTGGCCGCGTTGGACAGCAGGTTGAGCATGACCTGGCGCACGCGCATGCTGTCGGCGCGCACGGTCGGCACGTCAGGCGCAGTGTCCTCGTGGAGGGCAATCGGCTTGTCCTTGACCAGCCCCACGGCTGTAGACATGACGCCCTTGATGATGTCGTGCAGATCCAGCTCGTCGAGCACGAGTTCCATCTTGCCGGCCTCGATGCGGGCCAGGTCGAGAATGTCGTTGATCAGACCGAGCAGATGCTGGCCGGAGTTATAAATCGAGGCGAGGTCCTGGCTCTGCAGGTCGGTGAGCGGGCCGTCAATGCCTTTGAGGATGACGCGCGAGAAGCCGATGATGGAGTTCAGCGGCGTGCGGAGCTCGTGGCTCATGTTGGCCAGGAATTGGCTCTTGAGGCGGTCTACTTCTGCCAGACGCTCGGCGGTCTCGCGCTGGACGGCGTACAGGCGGGCGCTCTGCAGAGCGGAGGTCAGCGCGGTCATGATGCCCTGGAAGAGGTTCAGGTCGTCCTGATCGAGGCCCCGGCCCCCAACCCGGCTGGTGTGGACGACCTCGACGACGCCTTCCACTTCGCTGCCGTAGATCAGCGGGAAGGCCATCGATTCAGCCCATTGACCGTCTTTCTCGGCGAGGGGCCTGATTGCGCCCTGGTGAGTCTCGATGATCGTCAGCAGGTCAGGCCGGTCGGTAGCCCGGAAGCTCTGCCAGGCCGCCGCCTGCGCCTCGGGATCCACCGCCTCGTCGTCAAAGCGAGCTTTGTCCGGCGTGAGCATGTACGAAGCGGGTTCCCAGCGCGAAACCATCACGGAGTCAGGCCGATAGGCCTCGAACAACTCGTCCACCAGCGCCCGCATCAACTGTGGCTCGTCCAGCGCGTTGCGGTTCATCGCCTGCGTGGCGCGCGCCAAGGACTCAGCGCTGCGGCGCTGCGTGCGCGTCTGCTCGTACAACCGCGCGTTCTCCACGGCGACGGTCACTTGAGCGGTGATGGACTCGACGAGAGACAACTGATCCTTCGTGAGCGTCCCCGGTACGGGATGGGTAAAGGCCAGCACTCCTGTGAGGGCGCCGCGCTGGGTGTGCAGCGGGACGGATATCACCGACCGCGCCGGTTCCTCCTCCACGTGCGCGGGATCGGTGTACCAGCGGTCATCCTTGCGCGTGTCGGGCACAACTGCCGGCTGGCGCTTTTCAATGACCCACCGCTCCAGTCCGCGTTTCGCAATCGTGTTCCCGAAGTCGCGGGCTTCACTTTCGGTGAAGTGATCCAGCCCCGGCAGGGTGCTGCGGAAAATCGTCTCGGCCTCCGTCTCGCCCAGCAGGAGAAGATAGCCATGCTGGGTGCCGAGCCGCGGCGCGAACGACAAGACCGTGCTGATCTGGGTGTCGAGGTCGAGCGTCTGCGTCAGGGCCGCCAGCACGTCGTTCAGCAAGGCCAGACGTTCGCGTTCGCGGTTGATCTGTGCGAGCAGGTTGTTGTTGACGATGATGGCCGAGAGCGTGCCGGCCAGCGTTGAAAGCAGCTGCAGGTCCGCCTCGTCGAAGGCGTTGACGCGCGGGCTCTCGACGTTCAGCACGCCGATGACCCGGTCGCCCAGCGCCAGCGGCACGGCGAGCTCGGAAAGGGTGTTGCTCTTCCAGACCAGATCGTCGGGGTGCTGCCGGACGTCGGGGATGAGGATCGGTTGGTTGGTCTGGGCGACCCGGCCCACCACGCCTGCGCCCAGGCGCGTCATCAGCGTGCTCGCCATGTCGGGCGAGAAACCCACCGAGGCGCGGATGCGCAGCGTCCGGTTATCGGCTTCGAGCAGAAGGATGGCGAGGTTGGCCTCAGGTAACACGCGCCCCAGGGCCTCGACGGCGCTCTGCAGAGCCTCCTGCAAATTGGCGGCGCTGGCCGCCGCGCGGGTCACTTCGTAGAGCAGGGTACGCTTGGTCAGTTGGTCGCGCGTGGCGTTGAATAGACGGGCATTCTCCAGCGCCAGCGCCAGTTGGTCCGTCACGGCTTGCACAAGCGCCAGGTCGTCTTCTGACCAGGTTCCGCCGCTCTCGTCGAAGAAGTCCAGCACGCCGATGGTTTCGTCCTGAAGCTGAATCGGGATGGCCATCGCGCGTCCGGCGTGTTTGGCTGCGTGGTCCAGGGCGAAATTGGCCGACTGAGCGTCGTAGAAAACCATTCCGCCGCGATCCACGGCCATCTTCATTTCAGAGGTAGTGAAATCGCCAAGATGGGCCAGCCCCCGCACGGTGTCCAAATATCCCCAGGACTGGCCGCCCTGTTTCTCCAAGAAAGCCCGCCACTCGGCGGCTGTCAGCCGGAGGCCGGGTTGAGCTGGCGAGGGCTGAGTCTCCGGGGGCTGCGCCACGATGGCAGAGAGAGGGGGAGTCTCATCGAGCGCCGGAACCTCAGCTTCGGGCCGAATGGGAAACGCCTCGGCCGGGGCTCCGCCGGGAGTGACCGCCTGAACCGGAGGTGTTTCAGCGGGGCGCGTCTCGCCGGGAGTCACGGCCGGCGTGGCGAGGTGCGTCACCCCCTGATAACCGCTGAGGCGGCCGGCCTCGTCGAAGAGTGGCCGGGCCTGAGTCACGAGATAAACACTTTGCCCATCCTGGCGCCGGACGGCGAGACGCAGGTCGGTGAGCGGCTGGGCCTGGCGGATGGCCTCCATGACCCGTTCCCTTACGCCTGAATCTTCCGCCCCCTGAAGGGGATCTTCGACCAGGAGGTTCGTCAGCGCCTGCCCAAGAATCTCTTCGGGGGCGTAGCCCAACACGGTCGTGATTTCAGGTGAGCAAAAAGTGTATCGTCCCGCCTCGTCGGCTTCCCACGTCCAGCCTAGCAGGCGCGGGGCGGCTTCGGCCGGGATCGGCGCGCCCGCGGCCGGCGGTTCCGTCGTGGGCGTTGGCGCCGGGGAGGGAGGGGTATCCTTGGCTACCGGTCGGCGGTCGGCAAACAGGTTCTCAAGCCGACGGTGCAGCTTTTTGTCGGGCATAGTGCATTAACTCCTGAGCCAGCGCGCGGTACTGCTGAGCCGCGCGGCTGTTCGGGGCATAGCCGGTGATGGGCAGGCCGAAGACCGCGCTCTCGCGCAGTTTGGTGTCCACCTCAATCGTCGTGTTGAGCACGGCGTCGCCGAACGCGGTTTTGACCTGCTCGAGGATGTTGTTGTGAATCCGGTTGCGCCGGTCGAACATGGTGATCAGGATGCGGTAACTCAAGCCGGGGTTGGTGCGCTCGCGTAGATTGCGGACGAGTTCCAGCATCTCGTTCAGGCCGTAGGCCGAGAAGTATTCGCACTGCGTCGGGACGAGCAGCAGCTCGGCGGCGGCGAGCGCGTTGAGGGTGATGGCGCCCAGGGCCGGCGGGCAATCGCACAGGATGATATCGTAGGAGGCGACGCGCGCGAGCGCCTGGCGGAGCGCCTGCTCGTAGTTGTCGCGCACGTGCAGGAATTTCTCGACCATCTGCATGTTCTGATTGGCAGGGATCAGGTCCAGGCCGGGCAGCGAGGTTTCGCGGCTCACACTGATCGGGCTGTAGTTACCCAGCAGGACGTCGGCGACGGTGCGGTGGAGGCTCGCCGGGTTGACGCCCAGCGCCAGGCTCAGGTTCGCCTGCGGGTCCAGGTCAATCGCCAACGCCTCGTGGCCGAGTTCGACCAGCGCCGCGCCCAGCGAGACGCAGGTCGTGGTCTTGGCTACACCGCCCTTCTGGTTGCTGATCGCAATAATTGTCGCCATATCTCGCTCATCGCCTGTCGCTGTTCTCGTCTTAACTGTTCTTGTTGCCGTCCCCCGCACCATTGCCCTCGTCTCCTTGTCCGTTGCCGTCGTTGAATCTCGGCGGCAGGCCGAGGCGCACCGCGCCGTGGCTGACGCCCAGCGCCCGCCGAAGTTCGGCGACGGCGGTGCGGAGAATCTGGTCAATATCGCCCGCCGCGCGGATTTTGCCGGTGATTTCACTCACCAGTTTCTCGCGCTGCGCCTGGCGCGAGGTCTTTTCGAACAGGCGCGCGTTCTGCACGGCCACTGCCAACTGGTCGGCGATAGTGGTGAGGATAGCCATTTCGCCCTGGCCGAAAGTGTTGGCGATGGTGCTCTGCACGTCCAGCGCGCCGATGACGACGTTGCCGGCCATGAGCGGGATCACTGCTTCCGCGCGGGTATCGGGGAGCAGGGGGTTGACGAGATAATCCGGGTCCTGGGTCACATCCTGCACAATCACCGGCTGCCGGGTGGCCATGGCTGTCCCGACCAGCGACTTGGAGCCGACGGCCAGTTGGTAACGGATGGCTTTGAGCTGCTGCCCCACTTCGCCTGTGGACTCGCGCAGGACGGCGAGGTTGGACCCCGGCTCGACGATGAACACCGAGGCCTGGTATAGGCCGAAGCGATCGCGGATCAGTTCGGCGGAGGTGCGGAGCAAGGTATCCAGATCGAGGGTGGAGGTCGCCGCCCGCCCGATCTCATTCGCGGCGGCCAGTTGCTGGCTGCGCCGCTGCGTTTCCAGTTCGGCGCGCTTGCGTTCGGTGATGTCCCGGTGCACGGACAGGAAGCCGATGAGGTTGCCCGCCTCGTCCAGAATGGGGTTGTTGGCGCCCTCGATGTTGATGAGGCGGCCATTCTTCGTCTTGTTGATGATTTCTCCGGCCACCGTACTTTTGCTTAGCAGCGTGGCCCAGAACTGTTTGTAGCTTTCCGCCGGCAGCAGCCCTGATTTCAGGATACGCGGCGTCCGGCCAATGGCCTCTTCACGGCTGAAGCCGTAAGTCTTCTCGAAGGCGGGATTGGTATACAGGATGTTGCCCTGCGTATCGGTGATGAAGACGGCCTCGGTAGACCGCTCGATGCCCAACTGGAACTTGATGAGGGACTCTTCCGCGCGCTTGCGTTCCGCCAACTCCTGCTGCGCGGCGGCGTACAGGCGGGCGTTCTGCAGGGCCGTCGCGACCTGGTCGGCCATCGTCTGCAACACGGTCACGTCGGCATCGGAGAAGGCGTTGGGCCGGATAGATTGCACGTCGAGCGCGCCTAGCACGGTATCGCCCACTGCCAGCGGGAGCGCCATCTCGGAGCGCGTGTCGGGCAGCAGGGGGTTGGCGAAGCGCACGGCCTCCCTACCCACATCTAAGGCCACGCGCGCCTGGCGGTGGCTCACGGCCGTCCCCACCATGGACCGGCCGCCCACTTCGAGTTTGTGCTGGCGCTCCATCAATGTCCGCCCGGCCTCGCCCGTAGCATAGCGCAGCATGGCCCACCGGCCACTCTCGTCCACGAGGAAGAGCGCCGCGTAATACAGGTCGAAGCGCTCGCGGATCAGTTCAACGGTCTTCACAATCAGTTCGTCCGGGTCGAGCACGGAAATGGAGGCGCGGCTCACCTGGGCGGCGGTTTCCAGTTGGTCGGCGCGGCGGCGGGTTTCCGCCAGCAGCCGGAACTTTTCAAGCGCGACGGCGATCTGATCGGCCATGACGCGGAGCAGCCGGACCTCTTTGGGCGCGAACTCAGCCGGTTGGCTGGAAGGCGCCGCCAGGAATCCGGTGAGCCGGCCGCCCGTGTGCAGCGGGACGAGACAGATGCCCACGACGTCGTATCGCTCGAAGGTGCTGCGCGTCACCGGGTCCACCTCAGGGGCCTGGCGGACATCGGCAATGACCAGAGGCTCGGTCCCCAAGTTGAACCACAGCGGCACCTCGTCAACTTGCAGGCGCTGACCCATCCGACGGTACTCGCCCTGCAGCGCGCGGAAGCCGACCCACTCAACCTCCGTCGGCTCTCCCAGCGTGCTGGAGTGGAGTACCAGCAGCGACGCCCGGTCGGCGGCTTTGGGCAAGGCGTAGGTCATGATGATTTCGAGGATATCCTGCGGCGTCTCGGCCTCAGCCAGCGCGCGGCTGGCCCGGTAGAGTGTGGTGTTCTCGGCGAGGGCGGCCTGCGTCTGCTCGAACAGGCGCGTGTTCTGAATGGCCGTGCCGACGTTGGCGGCGATGGTCGTGAGCAGGGCCACGTCCGCCTCGGTGAACAACTCCTCCTGCTCGGTGCTCTGCACGTTGACGACGCCGATGACCTCGTCGCCCACGATGACGGGGACGCCGAGGAACGACTTCGCTGGTTTGCCGACGGCGCGTGCGCCGAGCGCCTGCAGCCGTCGCTCGGCGTCGGAGTTGACGATCAGCGGCTGACGCGAGCGGATGATCACGCTAGAGACGCCCTGGCCGAGCGGGAAAGGAGCAATCGAGACGCGCTCGTCTCCCTCCGCGAAGAAGGGGATTTCGATGATGTCCGTCTCCGCGTCGTACAGGGCGATGTAGCCGGTCGGCACGGCGAAGAGCCGGAGCAGACTCTCGCCGACCTGCTTGAGCTGGCTGCGGAGGTCGAGCGGGGAGGTCAGCGCCTGGCTGATCTCGTTGATGATCGCCAGCTCGGAGACGCGCCGTTGAGTCTGCTCAATCAGCCGAGCGTTGTCCAACGAGATCGCCACCTGGTCGGCGACCGCCGCGGCCAGGGCCATTTCATCTGCGGTGAGGGCCGTCTGATTCGGCGGGAGCGCGAGGGTGATCGCGCCGATGTTCTCGCCTCGCAGGCTCAACGGCAAGTCCAACGTCGGAGCCGTCGCGCCGTGGCCGTCTGTCTCCTCGACCGCCGGGGTGAAGACCTGCTTCAGCGGTTGCGCCCGTTTGGTCCGCTGATATTCGGCCCACCCCTGTCGCGTGAACACCCGGTTCAATTCCTCCACTTCGTTCAACGAAGTCTGCAACTGTTCCACGAGGCGGATGTTCTCCAGGCTGAGGGCCAGCTGCGTGGCAGCTTCCTGAACAAGCGCCAATTCATCCGCCATCCACCGGCGCGGTTCGCCGCAGGCGTGCAGGCCCAGGACGCCGATCGACTCGCCGCGGGCTAATAGCGGGACGGCGATGTGGGCGGTGATTTGCAGGTCGGGGATGCCAGCCAGGCGATGGTCGGCCGCATTTTCGCTGGCGATGACGGCGCGTTGATCAGCGGCCTCCAGCACGTCGGGGAGGGGGAAGCGGTCCAGCCCGAATGGAGCGATGCCCTCCCGCGTGAACTCCTCCGCGAGGGCCAGGGCGCCCGCGTCCGAGCGGAGCCACACGAAGGCCCTGGCAGCGTTCAACGCCTCTCCCATTTCGCGCACCGCCGTTTGCAGGGCAGCTTCGCGGGTGGCGGCGGCGCGCAGCGCCGTGGAGATTTGATTCACCAGCGCCTGCTGGTTGGCGCGCCGATGGGCGTCTTCGAGCAGGTTGCGGTTCTCCAGCGCAATGGCTACCTGGTCGGCGGCGGCTTGCAGCACGCGCAACTCGTCGTCAGCGTAAGTCGCCGGCTGGCGGCTGCCGACCTGCAGCGCGCCCGCCAACTCCCCGGCGGTAATCAGCCGGATCGCTACCATGGAACGGATATTTTCTTGGAGATAGGTTTCCCGGCTCGCGGGGTCAAAGCGCGGGTCGGCGGCGATGTCGCTGACAACCAGCGGGCCTTCCTGCGCAGCCATGACCTGGACGCCGGGCGCCTCGTCAACCGAAAAGCGCCGCGGGGGCGCCTCCCGTCCGCCCGTGCTGCGCGAGCCAAGCAGGTGGATGGCCTGCACCCGCCCGTTGGCCATCTCGTAGCCGAACAGCGAGGCAAACTCTGCCGCCGCGGGCATGGCGTTCTGTACAATCACTTCCAGCATCTCCTGAATCGTGATCGCACGAGAGAGGCCGCTGGTGATTTGATACAACTGCGACGACTCGCGCAGCGCGGTGGTCGTTTGATGGAGCAACTGGATATTCGACAGCGTGATAGCGGCCTGGTCCGCCGCCGTCTGCAGGAGGTGGATATCGCGCGGGTCGAATGAGCGCGGCTCCGAGTGTGTGAGCTGGATCAGTCCCTGCAACTGGCCGGAGACTACGAGCGGCACCCCGAGCAGGGCGCGGACGCCAAGTTCAGCATAAGTCTGGCGGCTGATCTCGTCCAGGTACGGCCCAGCGTTGATATCCGTGACCACCAGCGGCTGGTCGAGCGGGTCGCTATTCAGGAAGGGCAGGCGGTCACCTGCGATCGTGGTCCCGGTCAATGGGCTTCCGCCCGAGCGCAGGTCGCGATGCGCCGCGATCGTGACTTGCCGGATACGCCGCAGGTGCAATAGAGTGGTTGACGGCCGGCGCGCTTCGTACTCAAATGTCAAGATCGCCGCCTCTGAGACGCCAGCCGGCAGCAGATGCTCGGTCAGGGCGCTCAAAATGGCCTGGATGTCTGCGGCGCCAGAAATCGCCCGGCTGAACCTTTCGAGGGCGCTGGACTCGTGCAGATTGCGGCTCGTCTCCTGAAACAACTGTGCGTTCCGCAGCGCGACGGCCAGTTGGTCGGCCATGCCTTGCAGCACGGCGGCGCTGCTCTCGTCGAACGCGGCGGCTTCGGTGCTTTGCACGTCGAGCGCCCCCAGCACCTGATCGCCGACGACGAGCGGTAGCGCGATCTCCGAGCGGGTGTTGGGCAGGAGCGGGTTGGCAAACCGGATGGCTTCTTTCCCAACGTCCAGCGCGATGCGCGGCGTGCGCGCGACCGTGACTGTGCCCACCATGCTTTGCCCGCCCACGGCGAGTCTGTGCCCCTGCGCCTTGAGCAACTGCCCCGCTTCGCCGGTGGCCTCTCTCAACACGGCCTGCCGGCCGGTCGCGTCAATGAGGAACACGGCGGCGTAGTAGAACCCGAACCGCTCAGTGATCAGGGTTACGGTGCGGCGCACCAGTTCATCCGGGTCGAGCACCGACGAGGCCGTGCGGCCCACGTCGGCGCTGGCCTGTAATTGCGCCGTGCGCTGGGCCACCTGCTCCTGCAGGCTGGTGATGGACGCCCGCAGGCGGACGGTCAGCGTGTTGAAGGCCTCGGCTAACGTGACCAATTCGACCGGGCCGACCGGACTGGCGTGTTGTGTCAGGTCGCCGTCGGCAATGGCTGTGGCCGTGGTGGTCAGCGCGTTGATGGGGCGGCTGACCACGCGGGCGGCGGCTGGCGCCGCCATGACGACGAAGGCCATGACGATCAACCCAAACAGGGCAGCGAGCCTGGCCGTCCGTGGCACTTCTGCCAGGGCGCTGGCTTCGCTTTCGCTGATGATCAGTCGCCAGCCCAGACGAGTCAATGGTATCAGCGTGGCGGGCTCGAGTTCCGTCTGACTGATGCGCCTGAACGGCGTATAGGCCACACCGCTGGTAGTGTTCAGTGGGGCGTGCGCCACCACCGCCGGCTGGCCATGATGCACGCCTCGGAACCAGCCGGAGGCCGGCTGCTCGAAAATGGTCGGGCTGAGAGGCTCGACCTGTTCGGCTTGTCCGGTGGGTTGGGTAGTTCCACTTGCAATGAGCATCCCCTCGGGCGTGTGCAGGTCAATGTCAATCCATGCGCCGCTCGCCGCAAATTGCAGTTCGAGGTTGCGCTGGATCAGCCGCAGATCGTAGCGCGCAGCCAGCACGCCAATCACCTGTTCACGGCTGGCGGATTGGATGGGGATGGCGATCAGCACGCGCGGCGTGCGGGTTGTCGGGGCGAACGCGACGTCGCCGATGAAGATGTCGCCTTGGCCCTCCTTCAACGTCGCTTTCCACCACGGCTCGTCGCCAAAGAAAAAGTGGGCCGGTTTGTCGCCCTGGGTCGCCACCAGTGCGCCCAGGCGGTCGGTAACGATCAGGTCGCTGAACGCCGGGTTGTTGTTGCGGAAGGTTGCCAATTCGGCCGCCGCCGGGCCGCTGAAATACCGGCGGACTTCGCTGCTGATCCGGTCAAGCGTCTGCCACGTCTTATCGCGCTGGCGGAGCGCGTCAGGATCAGGGGTGACTGCCGCAGCGTTCGCTTCGCTCACCGCCGTAATCAAGAGATTCTCGCGGCTCAGGAGTTGCAGAGTCTCGATCTGCTGTTCCAGGGCGTTGCCCGCGCGCTCGGCATTGACCTCGGCCAGCGTCTTGAAGTTCTCGCCCGCCTGCCGGATCTGGGTGTCGCGCGCCTGCCACAGCAGGATGCTCATGATGACCAGGATCGAAAAGGTCGAGATGGCGATGAAGACGAGCGCCAGTTGCGCCGCCAGGTTGAACTTGATCTGGCGCAGTTGGGTCCACCAGAAAAGCAGGGCCAGGATGGCCAGGAAGAGAACCAGCAGACCCGCTGCCAGCATGAAGCCATCCCGAGCCATCCGCCACGGCGCTAAGCGGGCCTCGGGCGCGAGCCACAGGTCAACCGCCAGCATTGCGGCAGCGGTGAACAGCGCGACGATCACAAAGAGCGAAACCCGCCGGGATTGGCCGGCCAACCCAGCGGCTATGGGGATTGTGACCGCCAGCAGGGAACCGATGGGCCAGTAATCGGCGAACAGAAGCGGGGGCAGGACGACGGCGAGGACAAGCGAACCGATAGCGACGGCTGATCCGAGAGCGGGACGAGAGGAGCGGTGGGCCAGCGCCCAGCCCACCCAGTGGGCTACGGGGAGGCTGAGCGCCAGGCCAGCCGAGAGCAGGTACGGCAGTTGCCGCGTTTGCCAGTAAGCTGCCAGCAAGATGGCCGTGATCGCCAGGCCAACGCCGGTGGCGGCGAGAGTGAGGGCCAGAAAATCACGCCGGGGGTTGGACGAGGAGACAGCCCCCTGAAGGGGGTCTTCGACGGCGCTCATGACTGGCGCCCTCCGTTTCCGCCAGGCCCGTTGCCATCCGCGGGGGAGGGGGGTGTGACCCCTGGGCTCGCCCGAGGGCGGGCCTCGATGGCGACCTGGCCCACACGCCCCGCGAGCGCGCGGCCAAGTTCGCGGGCGGCGGTTTCGAGGATTGATTCGACCGTCTGCGAACCGCGCAGTTTGCGGGTGATGAGGTTGATTTGCGCCTCACGCTGCGCCTGGCGCTGGGCGTCGGCAAACAAGCGGACGTTCTGGATGCCGATGCCGACATTCGCGGCGATGGTCGTCAGCAGGCGGACGCCGGACTCTCCGAACAGACCTTCGCGCGTCAGGCTCTGCACGCTGATCACGCCGATGACTTCGTCACCCACCAGGATGGGCACGCCCAGGAAGGAGCGCGGGGCTTCGCCGATGATGAGTGCGCCCAGTTCGGCGGCGCGCTCGCGTGCGTTGTCATTGATCAGCAGCGGTTGGCGGGTCTGGATGACGACGGAGGTCAGTCCGCGGCCCAGCGGCACAGGCGCGAGGCGAACAGGCTGGTTGCCTTCCATGAAATAGGGGATTTCAATCATATGGCTCTGCTTGTCATAGAGAGCAATAAAGCCGTTGCGCACGCCAAAGGTCTGGAGGATCCGGTCGCCCACCTGTGTGACGAGCGTCTGCAGGTCTTGCTGAGCGGCGACGATCTGGCTGATCGTATTGACGATGGTCAGCTCGGCGAGGCGCTGTTGCGCGTCATCGAACAGCCGGGCGTTGTCCAATGTCAGGGCCAGGCGTTCGGCCAGGTTTTCCAGGACGGCCGTCTCGTGTTCCGACCATCGGCGCTCTGGGTCGGCGTCCTCCAGGGTGACAGTCCCAATCACCTCACCGCGCAAAACAATGGGATGAGAAATAGCGCTGGGGTTGGCCGAGGCCCGCCCTCGGGCGAGCCCGGGGGTGAGCTCGACGTCGGGCTGGGCAGCTTCGACCAAGATTTCTCCACCCTGTTCTGACGTAAGCCGCGCCCAAGCTTCGCCGGTCAGGCGGCGCGCCAACTCCTGGAGTTCCTGAACGGCGGTCTCCGAACGTTCCAACAGCCGCCGGTTTTCCTCCGCCAGCGCTCGCTGTTGCTCGGCGGCGCGCCGCGCTTGTTCCAGCAACTGCCGGTTCGCCTCAATCAGTGTGACTTGCTGCTGGAAGGAGCGTGCGTTCTCGATGGCAATCGCGACCTGGTCGGCCAGCAGGGCCAGCAGGGCGATGTCTTCCTCGCCGAAGGCGGCGGCCTGCCGGCTTTGCACGTCCAGCGCGCCGATGACCCGCTCCTGGACTTTAAGCGGCACGGCCATTTCGGAGCGCGTCTGCGGCAGGTCAGGGTTATCAAAGTACGCCGCGTCTTTGCCCACATCCAGAGCGAGGCGCGGCTGGTCGGCGCCCGTGACGTAACCGACGATGCCGACCTGGCCGACTCTGAGCTTGTGGCCGCGCGCGAGCATCCGCTGGCCGCCCTCGCTGTTCGCGGCCTGCAATACGGCGTATTCTCCGGCCTCGTCGAGGAGGAAGATGCCTACGTGATAAAAGCCGAAGCGTGCGCTGATCAGGCGGGCCACTTGCGAGAGCAGCGTCTCCAGGTCCCGCACGGAGGCGACGGCGCGGGCCACTTCGGCGCTGATTTCGAGTTGAGCGGCGCGGCGGCGCATCCTTTCGGAAGCCTGCGCCACTTCTTCCGTGCGCTCCGTGACGCGCTGCTCTAATTCGACCTGTGCGGATCGGAGGCGAACCAGGGCCTGCTCGCGCTCTCGCAAGCGCTCTTGCAGTTCTTTAGTCAGCCGGGTAACCTGATCCTGTCGCTGGCCGGCCAGGTAAGCGAACAGGCCGAGGAAGAAGGGCGCAGTGTCAACCACCCAATGCAGAGGGGTCCTGCTCTGCACCTCCAGGATATTTGCCAGCGTCAGCGGCAGCCCGTGCAAAAGCACGTCGCCCAGCGTGGAGACCAGCGGGAAGCCGAGGCCGAACAAGACTCCATACAGGGTGTATCGGGAGGCAGCGTTACGGTTCATCCTCCGCCTCCTCCGTCTCGGCCCAGGCGTACGACCGCGCGTGTGCTGCCGGTGGCATCGCGCAATTCCTCGGCGGCGATCTGCAAGATGTTCTTCACCGTCGTAGCCGCCTGGATCCGGGCGCTGATCGCGGCGATGGTCTGCTCGCGGTGCGCCCGGAGCTGGGTTTCGGTCAAGGTCGTCTGCGTTTGCTCCAAAAGACTCAGGTTTTGAATCGCGACGGAGGCCAGGTCAGCCAGCGCCTGCAAGGGGCGGAGTTCGTCGTCGGTGAATGCGTGCGGTTCGGCTGTCCCGACCAGGAAAACGCCGATCAGCCTGCCAACCGCCAACAGAGGAATAGTGGCCAGTGCCTGGACGCCCTGGAAGCGGAACACGGCGCGGCTGAGGGCATCCATCTCCGGCGCGTCGAGCGAAGGCATCACCGTCGGCCCGTCCAGCCGGATGCGCCGGATCATCGGCAATTGGTCAGCCGAGTACTGGTGATCCACCTTGTAGCGCGCGCCAGCGTCCTTGTCCCACACCGCCGCCGATTTCAACAGGCGTACCTGCTGGCTGGCGTCCAGCTCGACGAACGCCACCACAAACCGCGCATAGTGCGGCTCCAGGGCGTGGAGGAGAACGGCGCGCAAGACGCCCTCGAGCGTCGAGGCCGCGGTGATGTCCCGGCTGGCGTTGTACAGCCGGGCGGTCTGAGCCAGCGTGGCGCGGGTCGTTTCAAACAGCCGGGCGTTTTCCAGCGCCAGCGCCATGCGCTCGGCAATGGCCTCGGACAGCGCCACGTCTTCCGATGACCAGTCTGCGCCAGGCCGCTTCACCTGCAATGTGCCCAGCTGCGAGCCGCCCACGGCGATAGGAATTTGCAGCATCTCGGCGCTGTCCAGGGACTCGACGGGCGCCGCCAGCGGCCGCACATCAACGCCATCATAGACGAAGGCCGCTGTTTCACCCCCCCTCTGCGCCAATCGGCGCGCTTCCGCCTGCAAGGCGCGCAATTCTTCGAGATTGCGACGCGTCGCCTCAAATAGCCGGGCGTTTTCAATTGCCACGCCGAGTTGGTCAGCCAGCGTCTGCAAGACTTTGACATCTTCCGGCACAAATGCGTTGACTTCGACCGATTGCACGTCCAGCGCGCCGATGACCTCACCGCGCGCGATCAGCGGCAGCGCCATTTCGGAGTGCGTCTCCGGCAGGTCGGGATTCTGGAAGTGAACGGCATCCGCGCCGACGTCGAGCGCAATACGCGGCTGGCCGGTTCCGGTGACATAACCCACGATGCCTTGCTGCCCTACGCGCAGCCGGTGGCTGCGCGCCAACATCCGCCGCCCGCCGGGGCTGTTCGCGGCCTGCAGCACGGCCCAGTCTTTGTTGTCGTCAACCAGGAAAATCCCGGCGTGGTAGAACCCGAAACGCTCGCTGATGAGATTGACTGTGGTCCTGAGTAGTTCGGGCAGATCGTGCAGGGTGGTGGCAACCCGCGCGACTTCTGCGCTCACAGCCAGTTGCGCGGCGCGGCGCTGCGTTTCATTCAGCAGGCGCGCATTTTCCAATGCGGTCGCCGCCTGCGTGGCGAAGAGTTGGGCGGCGCGCTCATCTTCGTCCGTGAAAGCCTGCCCGGCCCGCGTGTGCGTAAAAACGACCACGCCAATGACGGCGCCCTGCCAGGACATCGGCACGGCCAGAGTGGCCGTCTCGCCTGCGGGGCGGTCGTCCGCCACAGAATCGCCTCCCTGCCGGATGGCCTGCCCGGCTTCAAACACCCGCCCTGGCGCCGCCTCGCCTTTCTTCAGGCGGCGCACCAGTCCCGGATGGGTAGCGCCGGTGGACGCTTCCAGTTCAACCTTCAACTCGATTTCGTCCGGCCCGGCTGGCAGCCACAGGCTGACCGTCTCGGCGCGCACCAGTTTCGTCGCGTGCCAGGCGATCAGTCTCAGCACGCTCTGTTCGTCGGCCTGCGGGTTGGTCATCTCGAGCGCTGCCTCGGAGAGCAGGGTCATTTGCCGGGCGCGGGTTTGCTCAGCGCCGTACTGCGCGGCCGTGCCGATAGCGACGGCGATCTGGTCGGCGAGGGTTTGGAGCACGCTCACGTCAGCTTCAGAGAAAGCCTCGCGCCGGTCGGCCTGCACGTCGAGCACGCCGAGCAACCGCTCGCCCACGCTCAGGGGCAAAGCGATTTCCGAGCGCGTGGCCGGCAGCAGATCGTTCTGGAGGTAGGTCGGATCTGATTCGACGTCGGACACCACCCGCGCGATGCGGTGGGCCGTCACATAGCCGACCATCGAATTCGAGCCGACCGCCAGGCGGAGGCCCTGTTCTTTGAGTTGGCGGCCCTCGGCGCCGGTCGCCTCCCGCAGGACCGCATACTGGCCCTCGCCGTCCATCAAGAAAATCGCCGTGTGATAGTAGCCGAAACGGTCGCGGATCAGGTTGAGCGTGGTCGTGAATAGCTCATCCAGCTCGAGGATGGAGGAGGCCGCGCGCCCCACTTCGGCGGCGACCTGCAAGCGGTCGTAGGCGCGTCCGATTTCGGTCCGGACTGACTGGCGGATGCTGAACATCAACACCGAGCCGAGGACGAGGATCATGAGGCTGGCGCCGACCAAAATGCCCTGGACGGTGCGCAAGGCGGCAAACGAGCGGCTGGTTGCGTCAATGAATTCCTGCTCATCGGTTTGATATAAGGCGTCCAGCTGGCCTTCGGCCAGGTCGAAGCTGCGCCGCAATTCGAAGATCACCCCTGAGAGGTCCGCGCCGATGCGGGCCTTTCTCGCCGCTTCAATCTGAGCGTCAAAAGTCTGCATTGTCAGGCGGATTTGTTCGAGTACCGGCGCGTACTCGTCTGCCTCTACAGCGCCCAGGGTCTGCACGGTGGTCAGCCGCCCGGCGACCACCGTGCGCTGTGCGTCAATCGCTGCATAGTTGGGCAGGTCTTTCCCCAGTTCCGTTGCGGTTTGTGCATCGAGCCGGAAGACCTCGGCGCGCAACGCCGAGATCGCCGGCAGTTCCTCCGCGGACCGGGTCGAGTCTCGCACCGCGTTGTTGACGCTGACAAAGTTGGCGATGATGAGAATAATCGTGCCCAGCGCCAGGTTGATCATCACCAGCGCTATCAGGCTCAGACCATAAGGAATTTGCTGGCGGAAGCGGGGCGTGTTTGCTGGAGCGGACAGGGTCATGATCCGGGCGCCTCCTTTTCGTCCGGCTGAGCGCTGCCGGGCGAGTGCAGCTGCACGACGACTTGCGTCGCTCGCAGGGCTTTGCCGAGTTCACGGATCCCGTTCCGCATGATCGTCTCCGGGTTCAGGCTGGTCCGCATTTGGTCGGCGATGCGATTGATGAGTTGTTCACGACGGCTGCGACGTTGCGTTTCTTCAAAAAGGACGGCGCTTTCAAGCGCCACCGACATCTGTGAGGCGGTCGCTTCCAGCACCGCCTGCTCTTCCAGGCTGAGTTCGTCTGGCGCCCGCCCGTGCAGCTCGAGCGTCCCGATGACTTCTCCCCGCACGCGCAGCGGAATTTCAATGGGGCGGCTCGCGGCCCCGGCGGCCGGCTCAGCCGCGCCGGGGCGCAGCTCATACACCGTTTCGCGGGGATGATCAGAGAGCAGCGTGTGCAGGCCCGTGCCGGTCATCGTGTGCCGGTAGCGCATCCGGGCTTCTTCCAGGCTGGCCTGTGTGCGCTGGAACAGCTCCGCGTTTTCAATGGCGACGCTCAACAGGTCAGCCAGTGTTTGCAGGACCTGGACATCGCTCGCGTGGAAGGCATTGGGTGTGGTGCTCTGCACGTCGAGCACGCCGAGCAGCCGCCCGCCGACGGCCAGCGGGATAGCCAGCTCGGAGCGTGTGTTGGGGAGGAGCGGATCCTTGAAGTGGAAAGGATCCTCCTCCGCGTCCAGGGCCGCGCGCGGATAGCGGTTGGCCGTGACCCACCCGATCAACGATCGGGAGCCGACGGCCAGTTTGTGACCGCTGGCCTTGAGCTGGGCCCCGGCCTCGCCTGTGGATTCGCGCAGCACGGCGAACGAGCTGGTCTTGTCCATCAGGAAGATGGAGGCGTGGTAAAAACCGAAGCGCTCGCGGATCAATTGCAGCGCCAGGCGCAGGAGCTCGTCGAGGTCGCGCACCGAAGTCGTGGCCCGGCCGATCTCGGCGGCGGCCTGGAGCTGGCTGGTGCGTTCGGCCACGCTCTGCTCCAGATTCATCAACGCCTGCTGGAGCCGGTTGGTCATAGAATTGAAAGCCGAAGCCAGAGCGCCGATCTCGTCGTCGGACTCGATTCGCGCCCGCACGTTGAGATTGCCAGACGCGATCTGGCGGGCAATGGCCGTGAGGCGGGTGATGGGATTGGACAGCACGCGAGCCGCGCCGACCGCCGCGCCCATGACGACGATGGCCATCACCAAGGCCAGCAAAATCGTGAGGCGGGTCTGCGCTTCAATGGGCGCCAGCAGGGCTGAGCGCGTCTGCTCAAAGACTACCCACCAGGGCTGGGTCTTCAGCGAGGCGACGGCGGCTTGCTCAAGGTCGTCGTCCGCGTGAAATTTGCCCATAAAGTACAGCCGGGAACCGGTCTGGGACAGGGCCTGCTCTAAATCAGGCAGGCTGGTCGAAAGTTCCTCGATCGGCCGGAGGGGCAGACGCCGGGCGGCCTGCAGTTCGGCGATGCGTTCGAGAGACAGCGGCATAACGGACTTGAAAATCAACTCAGGGCTTTCCCCATCCCCCAGGCGGAGATGATGTTCGTCCACGAGAATGGCGCTTGAACGCTCTCCGATTAAGTCGTTGCTCTGCGCCACCAGTTGCTGCAGGATGGCGGCGTCGTAGCGCGCGGTCAGTACGCCAACCGGCTGGAGGTTGGGGCCAAGGACCTGCGCGGAAAAGTAGACGACGGCGCCGGCCCCCGGTTCGAACTGGACCGGTGATGCAAACGGCGCACCCTCCCGGAAGGGCCGCGCGAAGTAATCGCGGGCCGAAACATCCTCGCCAAGATTCTTCGCTGCGATGTCCAGCGCCACTAACCCCTCCCGGTCCAGGAGCGCATAGGAGAGGAGATAAGTCGCCGCGCCAGTGGTCGAGCCGCTGCGCCTGTTCTTCAGGGAAGAGAGGTACTTGATGACCTGGCTTTGGATTGTCCCGGCGTCCCGTTCTGCCTCTGGCAGCAGCAGATACTCCCCCAGCGCCGGGAACTGCGCAGCGGTGCTGACGGCATCCAGGTTGGTGTTGACGAAGTCGTCCATCCGGTTGGCCGTTTCCGCGGCGGCGGCGCTGAGCGAGCGCTGGGTGGTCCTGAGCAGTAGGGCGCTGGTGAGCCGGTCGTTCAAGAGGGCCAGCACACTCAGCGGAATGAGAGTGACAGCGAGAAAGGCCACGATCAACTTGCTGCGCAGGGTAAACGCTTTGAATTCCCGGAGCAGGAAGTAGGCGTAGACGCCCATGACCCCTGCCATAATCAGCGGGACGAGGGCGCTGAGGATCACTGGCGGCGTCAGACGGCTCGCCGGGCCGAACAGGTCCAAGAGCGCGGTCAGCACACCCATCGCTGCACTGATCAGCGTCGCCCGGCGCACTTCAGCCGGCGGGAGCCCCATGGCGGCTGCCATGACTGTGATCATCCCGATCAACCCAGCGCCGGTCACCAGCCCGAGGCGAGAGATGAACAGCGTCGCCAGCGGTATGCTGACGATCAGGCCGCCGAGGACCAGCCAGGCCGCCAGCCGGACGCGTCCGCGGCGGCTGAGCCAGGCGCTGAGCGCACAGACGAGGGTATAGATAAGCCACAGCCCGGAGGCGGCTAACCCGGGGATGCTCCGCCACACTTGAGCGCGGATGCCGAAAAATGCCGAGAAGGCATTACTCACCAGCCCGAGGACCAGCATGACCAGCGCGACCTGAAACACCCGGTGAGCCGGATCAGTGGCATCGCCCGGCGACTGCTCGAGCGAGGAGGGGGGAAGGGAGGGGGTCATCTCGGGTTCTCCAGGAGCGGCATCCCGCGTCTCTGTCCGTCAGGAGTCAGGAATCCTTGAGGGCAGGTGGAGATCGTATAGCCGGGGCTTAGGATTGACCCCCGGGCTCGCCCGAGGGCGGGCCTTCGCCGTTGGTCGGCCTCGGGTCGCCATCAGGCTGCGGCGCTTTCGCGAGAGTCAACCGCACCACGGCTTTGTGCGCGCCGAGGGCCCGGCCTAACTCGGTGGCCGCGGTCTCGATGACGGCGTCAAAGCTCGGCGACTGGTGAATCTTAGTTGTGATCCCCGCGACGAGTTGCTCGAACTGCGCGATGCGTTGCTGGCGGGTGAACAGGCGGCCATTTTCAATCGCGACGGCCAGTTGGTCGGCCAGAATTTGCAGGACTTCGATATCCGCCTGGTTGAAGGCGTTCGCGTCGCGGCTCTGCACGTCCAGCGCGCCGAGGATGCGGTCGCCGATGAGGAGGGGGAGGGCCGCTTCGGAGCGCGTGTCGGGGAGGAGTTCGTTCTTGAAGTGGACCGGATCTTTGCCGACCTCCGAGGCAATGCGCGGGCGGCGGTTGGCCGTGACCCAGCCGATGATCGAGTTCGAGCCAACCGCCAGGCGGTGACCGCGCGCCTTGAGCAACGCCCCCACCTCGCCGGTCGACTCCCGCAGAACCGCGTACGTCCCGGCTTCGTCCAGCAGGAAGATGGAGGCGTGGTAATAGCCAAAACGCTCGCGGATCAGTTCGAGGGCGCGGGCGAGCAGGAGTTCCATGTTCAAGATCGAAGTCGCGGCGCGGCCGACCTCAGCCGCGGCCTGCAATTGCCGGGTGCGGGCCTCGACTTTGGCTTCCAGGCCCTCGTACAAGTCGCGCAGCTGGTCCATCATACTGTTGAAGGCCTGGGCTAGCAGGCCGATTTCATCTGCGCGCTGGATGGACACGCGCGTGTTCAGGTCGCCGCCCGCCATGCGCAGGGCGCGGTCAGTCAGTTCCTGCACCGGTTGGGCAAGGAAGCGTGTGAAAATCAGCACACCGACGATGCTGATGACGACCGCCAGGATCATGATGACGGCGAAGATCAGGCCCGCACGGGCCAGCGGCCCATACGCTTCGCTGATATTCTGCTCAACGAGCAAAGCAATCTCATGGCGGATCAGCCATTTGTACGCTCCCACGACGCGCTGCTGATCCTGGTTCGTATATTGCTGAATGCCCTTCTCGTGTCGGATCAGGGCGTTGTCAATGCCCGTGCTGGAGGGTTTAGGCTGGTCGGGGGTAACGTTGACCCCCAGTTCGTACCCGTCGCCGGTGATCACGTAAGCGCGGCCGGTGCTCCCC
Source organism: Anaerolineales bacterium (assembly GCA_035291605.1). Classification (GTDB taxonomy): domain Bacteria; phylum Chloroflexota; class Anaerolineae; order Anaerolineales; family UBA6663; genus DATDRS01. Next base: position 25,973 of record DATDRS010000214.1, read on the forward strand.
AGGCCGGAGGTGGGCGCCACGATGTCCAGCAGACGGTCGTCGGGGATGAGGCCCATCACCACGGCAATCGTCCCCTGCTGCGGGTCCTGAATGGGCGCAGCGGCGACGATGGTCACCTCGTTGCGGTTGAGGCGGGGGTTGTATCTGGCGGGCGCGACGAGTGCGGTGGTGCGCGCCGTTCGGAAATATTGCTCGTCAATGAATTTCTGTTCGAGCATGCCCTGGCCGGAGGTGCTGGCCAGCACGACCTCACCGGTGTCGGCGCGGGCGAGCAGGAGCGCGACATAATCCGCGTTGTTCGTGTCTCGCAAATAAGCGTCAAAGCGGGCCTGCAAGGCCAGGCCGGCTGGGCGCATCCCCGCCGGGCCTTGCGCTTCGAGCACGAACGCCTGCGCCGCCGCCAGCACGTCCGGCGCTTTGGCGAGGTTGTTCATGTCGGCCTGGCGGTTGAAGGCCCAATCGTCAATTTGCTTTTCTTTGAGATCGGACAGGGCCGTCAGTTGGGCGAGGACTTGACCAGTGATACCCGATTGCGCTTCCCGGTAAAGGAGCAGGCCGACTGTGATCAGCGGGCCAAGGACGAGGGGGAGGAGGACGAGCAGCAGCGACCGGGCTAGACCGCCGCGCGCACTCTCTAGCCGGATCGTCGCACGTCCTCTCCCGAAAATGCTGCTGAGCCACGGGCTGCGCATAGCCGCCTCAGGTTATCTTTCCCATACTTGCTCACCCCGGAGCAGGCGGCGAATCTGGTCCGGGAAGCGATCGGGGTCGAGCGGCTTGCCCAGGAATCCGTCGAAACCGGCGGCGCGGGCCTTGGTCATCTGTTCCTGGCTGGCTTCGGCGGTCACTGCGACAATCATCGTGTCCTTGAGGCGGCGGGCGGAGCGGACTTTGGCGAGGGCCGCATAACCGTCCTCGTAGGGCAGGCGGATATCCATCAGGATCAGGTCAATCCTAGGAAGCGTATCGGCAAACTCCACGACCTGCCAGCCGGAGGTCTTCCACTCGCATCGGGGAACACCCATGTAGGCCAGCATGCGAGCCATCAGCACGAAGTTGGACACGTTGTCCTCAACGATCAGGACCGTGGCATCCTTGGGTTGAACTGGCTCACGGCGTGGGGTCACGTTTTCAGCCATACCGGTTCTCTCACTCACACAATGGATTTGAAATAGCCGGGGCCTTCACCCCGGCTCGGCTTGGTCAGCTTTCCAGATAGCGCGCGATCTGGCGCGGCAACTGGTCCACGTCAATCGGTTTTTGAATGTAGCCGTCGCAGCCCGCGGCGAGCGTCTTTTCCCGGTCGCCCTTCATGACATTTGCGGTGAGGGCGACGACCTTGATCCCTTCCAGTCCCGGCGTGGCTTTGATCTGCGCGGTGGTCGTGTAGCCGTCAGTCTCCGGCAGGTTGATGTCCATCAAAATCAAATCCGGCGGGTCGGCCATGGCCCGCGCCACTCCGTCCTTCGCGTTCGGCGCCAGGATCACCGTGTAGCCTTCGGCTTCCAGGACGCGCCTGATCAGCAAGCGGTTTTCCGCGTTATCTTCTATATAAAGAATCTTGGCGCTGGCGGGAGGCATATCTGTCATCAGACTCTATATCGCGAGTCGCCGCAAAATGTAACGAACGATCTTTATTATCCTCCTTTGCGCCAAAGTTGCAATATGTAAATGGTTCCAAATTGTTTGCCAGGCCAACCGTTTTCGTTGGAAAATGGTAGGAAATGGCAGGCGAAGAACAAGCGAAACGCCCAACCTGAAGGCCGGGCGTTTTATGGGATGCAGGACGAGCCTGGTGAACAGCGTGGCGTCGCGCCTCAAGGCGCTGGCTCGGCGAGCAGGGTCTGGATGACCGCTTCGATTTCGATGTAACGTCCCTCGCCGATATGTTGATAGCGGATGTTCCCACGCTTGTCAATGAGAAACAGGGTCGGCCAGTAGCGCACGCGGTAGGCGTCCCACGTTCGTCCGTCGTTGTCCTGCGCTACCGGATAGGGGACGTCCAGGCGCTGGAGGGCGTCTTTCAAATTGCTCAGATCCGCTTCGTAGTGGAACTCTGGAAAGTGGTTGCCGATCACGACCAGCCCCTGCGGCCCGTAAGTTTTGTGCCATTCCCTCACCGAGGGAATCACATGCTGGCAGTTGATTCACCCAAAGGTCCAAAAATCAATCAGCACGACTTTGCCCTGCAGATCGGTCAGGCGCAGGGGTTTGTCAGTGTTCAACCAGACCTCGTTGGTCAGTTCAGGCGCAGGGCCGTGGTTCTTCAATGTCACCTCCGCTAAAGGCTTGGGGGTAGTCGGCTGGGGCGAGGGGGACTGAGCAGAAGTTGGTTCCCCCGAGGTCGCCAGCCTGACCGGTCCCACCCCTGGCGCCGTGGCACAGGCTGCCGCCAGCAGCATCAACGCCCAGAGATACAGGCTCTTCTTCATCCCGTTGCCTCCTTGCCGATCTTAGGCAGCGTAAAGCGCATCGTCGTCCCACGGTCGGGCGTGCTCTCGGCCCACAGGCGCCCGCCGTGCGCCTCGATGAGACCCTTGGCAATCGCCAGACCGAGGCCAGCCCCGCCTCCCGCCGAGCCATTCTGTGCCTGGCTTCGCGCCCGCGCTGCATCGCCGCGATAGAACCGGTCGAACACGCGCGGCAAATCCTCAGGCGCGATACCTTCCCCTGTATCGCTCACCACGACGATGACGCTGTGATTCTGGACAGCCGCCCGCAGTCGAATCTCTCCGCCGGACGGCGTGTGCCGGATCGCATTCTCGATCAGGTTTTGCAGCACCCGGCTGATTTTCTCTGGCGCCATCCACACCGGATCCACGTCGGCGGCGACCGAGCCGCTCAGGGCGATGCCTTTTGCCTGCGCGCGCGGCGTGAAGCCCTCCAACGTGTCGGAGATCAAGTCCGCGAGGGAGCTGGCCTCGCACCGCAGGATCAGATTGCCGGCGTCGAGCTGCGCCAACTCAAAGAGATCGTCAATCAGTCCACTCGTGCGCCTGATCTCGGCCTGGCTTTGCCGCACGTAGCGCGCGACCGTCTCCGGGTCGGCGACCACGCCATCGGCCAGCGCGTCGAGCATGGCGCGCAGGGAGGCGAGCGGGGTGCGCAAGTCATGCGAGGCCCACGCGACCAGGTCGCGCCGCGCGGCGTCGAGCTTCCTGGCCTCCGCGTTGGCCTGCTCGAGGCGCGCCGCCATGGCGTTGAACGCCTGGGCGAGTTGGGCCACTTCGTCCTGCCCGGCCGCCTGAACGCGCGCGCCGAAATCGCCCTCGCTCAGCCGGTCGGCCGCCTGTACGAGTTCCCTCAGGGTCTGCGTGATCGAGGTGGAGAGAAAGTAGCCGAAGGCAATGGAGATGCCGCCCGCGAAGAGCAGGAGCAGGCCCGCCAGGGTGAGGTCGTGCGCGTTGATGAACATGAGCCGCGCAGTGATCCAGACGTTGAGGAGCGTGAGCGCGGCCGCTAGGACATAACCAAGCGTGAGCGTCTGGTTAAGCGTGTGGAGTTGCCGCCACCAGCCAAGCTGGTGCGAGACGAACCCGATCACCGCCGAAGCCGCGCCGGTGAATCCAAACAGCAGGGCCAGCGGGAGCAGATCGTCCATCGGCGGGCGCATGATGGCGATGACCAGCGTGATCGTCAACGCCAGCGCCGTGAAGATGCTGAGCAAGTAGAGGCTCAGGCGGGGCCGAAGCATGAGATGCCTGCCGCGGTCAAGTCGGCCTCAACTCTCAAATTTGTAACCCACGCCCCAGACGGTGAGGATATAACGCGGCTGGGACGGATCACGTTCGATTTTTTCGCGCAGGCGGCGGATGTGGACGGTGACGGTGGAAGGATCACCGAAGAATTCATAGCCCCATACCCGGTCGAGCAGCTGTGTGCGGGTGAAGACCTGCCGGGGGTGGCGCGCGAAGAACCACAGCAAGTCAAACTCTTTGGCCGTCAGTGGGACCGTTTGTCCATCCAACGTCACCGTGTGCGAAGTCGGATCAATCCGCAGGCCTTCAAATTCCAGCGCTTGTCCTGCCATCGTCGCGGCGTTCTCGTTCGTCCGGCGCAGCACGGCTTTGACGCGCGACACCAGTTCCTGCGGGCTGAAGGGTTTGGCCAGATAGTCGTCCGCGCCTGAATCGAGGCCTCGTATCCGGTCGCTGGTTTCGCCTTTCGCCGTGAGCATGATGATGGGGACGCGGCTGCGTTCCTCGGCGCCGGGAGGCTTGAGCATCCGCAGTTGGCGGGTGAGGCTCAATCCGTCCACGCCGGGGAGCATCAGGTCCAGCACGATCAAATCCGGGAGCGCTTCGCCGATGGCGTCGAGCGCCGCGTAGCCGTCGGCGGCCTCGCGGACGACGAACCCGTCCCGCTCCAGATAGCGCCGGATCACGTCACGGATGGTATCTTCGTCGTCCACGACGAGGATGGATTGAGGCGCCGAGACAGAGGGCATCAGCATAGAGTCTACGATAAGAGGCAGTTGTTACGGGGGAATTACGGGGCGGAGAGCTTATCGCCGAGGGCGGAGTAAAAGCAAATGGCAGGTAGCAAACGGTCTATCGGCCATCTGCTATCTGCCATGCGCCGGAGGAGCGGGTGATGGGATTCGAACCCACGATATCTTGCTTGGGAAGCAAGCGTTCTACCACTGAACTACACCCGCGTTGCCCTGAGAAAATCCAATCTTTTGAGCAAGTATAGCGATAACTTGCTAATTTGCAAGATGGTCATTCCCCTGCCCCGACTGGGAAAAAGGTCACCGACCGCGCCCGCTCATACACTGTACCTTCTTACCCCCTAGCACACCCAACCGCTCTACGCTATTCTCCCTTATAATAAGGAACATGCCCTCGGACCCGAAGACGAAAGCCGCTCTTTCACCGGATAACTCGAAGCCGGGCGCCTCTGCCCCCGGTCCCCTCCCCTCCGCCTCCGACCAGGCCGAGGCGCAAAACATCCCGGCCGCCGCCCCCTCGCAGGATAACGGCCATTCACCCCAGCCCTGGCACCATGCGTTGAGCCGCCAGATTACGAAGCATTTTGGCGACCTCGAGGCTGTGCCGCAGGAATGGCTGGCTTTTCTGAAAGACGTCAACGACGCCTACCAGCAGGCGGAGGTTGACCGGGAGGCGCTGGAATCCGAACGACAGGAACGCCAGTTGGCCGAGGCGATGCGCAAGGTTGGCGCGTCCCTCACGGCCACACTTGACTTCAATGCGGTCCTCGACCGCTTGTTGGAGGAGATGGAGCGCGTCATCCCATATGACAGCGCGAACGTCATGCGGGTGGATGCGGAGCAGGGCCGCGTGCGGATTGCGCGTACGCGCGGGTACGAGAAGTTCGGGGCGAGGGCCGCGGAAAGCGTCCGTGACCTGGAGTTTGAGATCGCCGCGACGCCCATCCTGAAGCGGTTGATCGAAACGCGCCAACCGGTCGTCATTCCCGATCCCTGGGCGGACCCCGAATGGATCAGGCGTGAACCGGGGGGGCATGTCCGCTCGTGGGCCGGCGCGCCAATCGTCGTGCAGGGGGAAGTCATCGCCCTCTTCGCCGCGGATAAAGTCGAGCCGAATTTCTATCGCCCGGAGCACATTAAGTGGCTCAGCCTTTTCGCGGAACAGGCGGCGTTGGCGCTACAGAATGCCCGGCTGTTTGAGGCCGCGCGCCAGCAGGCTGTCGAACTCGAGGTCGTGCGGCAGGCCAATCTCACGCTGACCTCGCATCTTGAGCTGCCGGACGTCCTCGACGCCATCCTGCGCAGCACGCTCGAAATTCTGCCGACCGCGCAGGATGCGCATATTTTCCTGTATGACGGCGCGCAGCTGGCTTTTGGCGCGGCCCTGTGGGCCGATGGGCGCACCGACCTGCCGTATAGCCAGCCTCGTTCCGATGGCCTGACTTACACCGTGGCTCGCAGCGGACAGCCGATGGTGGTGTCGGATATGCGCCGCCATCCGCTGACCGCTCAGTGGGAGGGCGCCATCATCTCGCTGCCGCTCAAAATCGGGACGCGGGTCGTGGGCGTAATGAATGTGGCCTTTGACCAGCCCCATCTCTTTCCCGAGTCCGAACTGCGCATTCTGCGCTCGCTCGGCGACCAGGCCGCGATCGCCATCGAAAACGCGCGGCTGTTTGCGACGATCGAAAAACGCGCCGCCGAGCTGGAAGCCGTGCGCCAGATGAGTTTGAACCTCGCCTCCAGCCTTGAACCGCAGGCCGTGTTAGACACCATCCTCCAGAATGTGCTGAAACTCGCGCCCGAGGTTCACGACGCCCATATTTATCTCTATCAGGCGCAGACGGGACAACTCAGTTTTGGTGCGGCGTCCTGGGCGGACGGCCGACGGGGCAACCTCTACGACGAGCCGCGCCCCAATGGTCTGACCTACACCGTGGCGCGCAGCGGGGAAATGCTCGTCATCCCCGAACTGCCGACTCACCCCTTGTTCGCCGGCACGCGCCGCGCTCGGCACGGGGCCATCGTCGGCCTCCCGCTCAAGTTTGGTCTGAGCGTGGTCGGCGTGCTCAACGTCGCTTACTCCAAGCCGCGCCATTTCGATGAAGCCGAGCTCCACGTGCTGACCCTGGTGGCTGATCAGGCAGCCAGCGCCGTGGCCGGGACGCGGCTGTTTGAAGCTACCCGCCGCCAATTGCAGGAACTCACCGCCCTGCACGCCGCCGCCGTCGCCGGAGCCGAGGCGACCAGCGAGGAGGCGTTAATTGAGCGCGCCACGGAACTCATAGGCGCCACGCTATACCCGATTAACTTTGGCCTCCTCCTCCTGGACGAGGCCACCGGGAATCTGCGTGTTCACCCGTCTTATCACGACCCGTCTAACCCCCCTCAACCCCAGATCATCCCGGCCGGGCAGGGGATCGCATGGCAGGCGATCACCACGGGCCAACCCCAACGCGTTGGCAACGTCACGCAGGCGTCGGCTTATTGGGCGGGGTCATCGCCAACACGCTCGGGGTTGTGTGCGCCTCTCCGGGTGGGGGGGCGCATGATCGGCGTGATTAATGCGGAAAGCGACCGGGCCGAGGCTTTTACGGAGGCGGACGAGCGCCTGCTGGTCACCTTTGCCGGGCAATTAGCCACGGCTATTGAAAAGATGCGTCTGTTTGAAGCTGAGCGCGAGCAGCGCGAGCGGGCCGAAACCTTGCAGGAAGTAGCCGCCACGCTGAACTCAGTCCTGGATCGCGAGCAGCTCCTGCAGATCATCCTGGAACAACTGGCTCGCGTCGTGAACTATGACAGCGCCGCCGTCATGCTCATCTCGGGCGAGACATTGACCGTGGTGGCCCATCGCGGTTTCCACACCTCCCGCCAAATCCGCGCGCCCTATCGCCTGGAGAAACTGGAGCACATCCGGCAGGTGCTCGAAACGCGCCGCCCCGTGATCATCCCCGATACCACCGCCGACGCGCGCTGGCACGCGCTGGCCGGGGCTGAATACATCCGCTGTTGGCTGGGCGTCCCTCTGGTTGTCAAGGAGCACGTCATCGGCCTGATCAATCTTGACAGGGAAACGCCGGAGTTCTATGCCGAACGGCACGCCGAACTGGCGGCAGCTTTTGCCAACCAGGCGGCGGTGGCGATTGAGCGCCTGCGTTTGCTTGAGGAAACGCAACGGCGTGAGCGGGAAATGGTCACGCTGCTGAATGTGGCGCGGGTCGTATCGTCCACTTTGGATCTGAAGGCGCTCACCTCGCAGGTGGCCGTAGCGATCGCTCAGGCTTTGCAGATGGAACGCTGCGAGATTTCGACCTACGATCCCGAGCGGCGAACGATCACGGTCCGGGCGATTTATGACGCCCGGGGTGCAGACTATGCCGCGCAGATCGGCGTGATTTGGCCCCTGAACGATTTCCCGTCTGTCCAGCGGATTATGGAGGACGATGAGGTCCTGATGATGCGGACCGCGGATTCCGACGCCGACCCGGCTGAAATGAGCCGGCTCAACCCGCTTGGAGTTGCGGCCGGGTTGGCCTTCACGGTGCGCGCCGGGGGCCGGGCCGTGGGGCTGGTGGAGGTATTTTCCACGGATGCCTCCCGCGAGTTCACCTCAGCCGACTTACGCCTGGCGCGGGCGCTGGCCGACCAGGTGGGCGTGGCGATTGAGAACGCTCGCCTGTTCCAGGCCGAGCGCGACCAGCGCGAGCTGGCTGAAGCGTTGCGCGAGGTGGGCGCCGTCCTGAATGCGACCCTTGATTTCGACACCCTCCTCGACTGCCTGCTGGATCAAGTCAAGCGGGTGGCCCCCTGCGATGCCGCGAACGTGATGGTGGTTAAGAACCAGCAGGTTCGCCTCGCCCGGCTTCATGGTTATGAGCAGTTTGGCTTGTCGCCGGCGAGCCTGAAAACAGTCAGTTTCGACCTGGCAACGACAGCCAATTTACGACATATGGCTGAGACTGGTCAGCCGCTGATCGTCGCCGACACCTCATTGGAGCCGGGCTGGATCGGCACGGAAGCCACGCCGCGCCTGCACTCTTGGGCGGGCGCGCCAATCATCCTGCCGGAGGGGGCCGTGGCCTTCTTCTCGCTGGAAAAGGTTGAACCGAACTTCTATCAGCCTGACCATGCCGAGCGGCTGAGGGCTTTTGCCAGCCAGGCGGCGTTGGCTCTGCAGAATGCCCGGCTGTTCGCCGCCCAGCAGCAGCGCGCGGTTGAGTTGGAGGCGGTCCGCCAGACCAGCCTGAGCCTGACCTCCTCGCTGGAGCTTCCCGTCGTGCTCGAAGCCATTCTGAAAGGCGCATTTCAGTTGACGCGTGACGCACGGGATGCCTACATCTTCCTGTATCACGCCGACGGCGGCGAGCGGCTGACATTTGGCGCCATGCTCTGGCATGACGACCGCACCCAGCACATCTGGGCCGAGCCACGGCCTGAGGGCATGACTTACACCGTCGCGCGGACGGGCGAGATGATCGTCGTGCCTGACTCCCGCGGTCATCCCCTGTTTGCTAACTCGCCCGCCGATTGGGGTGAGGCGATGCTCGGCTTGCCGTTGAAGATCGGCCGGCGCGTGGTGGGCGTGATGAATATCGCTTATCTGCACGTCCGCGAATTCCCGGAGTCTGAACTGCGCGCGCTACGTCTGCTGGCCGACCAGGCCGCTATTGCGATTGAAAATGCGCGCCTGTTTGAAGAGTCGCAGCGCAAGACGCAGGAACTGACGGGGCTATACAACACGGCGCTGGCTATCGGCAGCGTGCTCGACACCGAAGTGCTGCTGCAGCGTCTGCACGAGCAGGTCCAACAGCTGCTCAATCCTGACACATTTGCCGTCATCCTCAATCACCCGGCAGCCCACGAGCTGGAAATTGCTCTGGCGGTCGAGTATGGTCAGCCTCTGCCGCCGGCGCACATTCCCGTGACGCGAGGCGGGTTCAGCAGCTGGGTTCTTACAACCCGGCAACCGCTTCTCGTCGGCGATGTGCAGGTCAACCCGCTGCCGGTCGAAACCCAGTATCTCACCCGCCCGGCGCGGTCGTGGTTGGGCGTCCCGCTGATTGCGCGCGACCGCGTCCTGGGGGTCGTGTCCGTCCAGTCCTCCCGCCTCCACGCCTTTGGCGAGGCCGACCGCCGCTTCCTGGAATCCATCGCCAGCCAGTTTGCGATTGCTTTGGAGAACGCTCAACTCTACGCCGAAACGCAGCGCCGGCTGGTGGAGCAGACCCTGCTGTACGAATGCACCCAGGACCTGCTGTTCACCCAGGATGCGAACGAGGCCCTGGCGCGCCTGTCCGAGCGTATCGTCCGTCATCTCAATGCGACGGCGATTTTCTACTACGTTTACGATGGCGACAGCCATATGGCCCGCCTGGACTATCAATACGCCCGACCGGAAGCGGCTGCGCTGGACGGGCGCGGTCTCCGGGTCCCCCTGGGCGGCGAATGGTCGGTGAGTGATTATGCGCACACAGCCCAGGCCCTCCAAACCAGATCGCCTCGGGTTTTGCATCCAGGGGACTTCACGCTCTCGCCGGCGGAACGTGAGAATCTCGACCAGCGCAGCGGCCAGACCGTATTAATTATTCCTGTTGCGCTCCACGACCGCGCCATTGGTTATTTTGAAGTCTGGGACACGCGGACCGAGCGCAATTACGATCAAGAGGATTTGCGTCTGTTAATGACGCTCGCGACCCAATCGGCCGCCGCCCTCGAAAATGCGCGGCTGAATGCCGAGGTCCGGACGAAGGCGACCGATCTCGGACGCTTGTACGCCGCGGCCCAGGATATGAGCGCCAGCCTGGAGCTTAATGTCGTCCTCGAACTGCTGGCCAAGCATCTCACCGAAGCGCTAGACGCCACCAGTGGATATGTCCAGGAGGTCAATTGGGAGGAAGAGACGCTGACCATCCTGGCGGAGTATTGGAGTGAGGCGGCTTCGGAGACCGAGCGCGTATCCGACCTCGGCCGCGTTTACTACCTCAACGATTTTCCAACGATCAGCCAGACACTGACCGGCGGCGACGTGATCAGTTTCAACGTGGATAGCCCCGGCCTCACCGAACCTGAGCGGGCGCAGCTGGTTGAATATGGTGTGAAGTCGGCCCTCGTTGTGCCCGTTTCATTCCGGGAGCGCGTATTAGGCGAGGTCGAAATTTGGGAGAGCCGCCGGATACGGAATTTCACGCTGGCCGAGCACCAATTGGCCCAGACGCTCGTCCGGCAAGCCGCCGGCGTCATCGAGAATGCGCAACTGTTCAAGGCGTTGACGGATGAAAAGCGCCGTCTCGAACTGCTCTACAACCTGAGCCAGAGTCTCGCGACCAGCCTCGACCCGCGCGAGGTCGCCATGAAAGCGATGGATCAGATTTGCGCGGCCTTCGCGGCGACCAAAGGGGCAGTGTTTGTCACGCGGCCCGGCTCTCAGCGCCTGCAATTGCTGGCAGTGACCGGCGCGGACCCGATCCAGGTTGAGATCTTTGATCACCAGATCCGGCTGGAAGTCGGGCGCGGGTTAGCCGGCTGGGCGGCGGCGCAGCGCAAAGCGGCGATTGCCGTGGACGTGACCCGCGACCCGCACTGGCTGCCGGTGCCCGGTTTCGACGACTGGGTCAGATCGAGCATCAGCATCCCGTTGATTGCCGGTGATGACCTGATGGGCGTCTTCACTCTCCACAGTAATCGCCGCAGCGCGTTTCACGCGGATCAGGTCCCGCTGCTGACGGCGGCGACGACCTCGGTCGCTGCGGCCCTGCAAAATGCGCGCCTGTACGCGGCCGAAACCCGCCGCGCCCGCGACTTGGCGCTCCTCAACGAGATCACGCGTACGGCCGTCGAAACCATTGACCTCCGGGAGATGCTCCAGAAGCTGGCCGACCGGATGGGCGAGCTGCTGAACGCCGATGCCTGCTATGTCACCTTGTGGGACGAGCGGCGGCAAATCCCGATACCGATAGCCGCTTTCGGCCCACAGCGTGAGAGCTACCCGGCGTTGCGCCCGGAGCCTGGCGAGGTGACTCTGACGGCCTCGGCGCTGCGGCTTGGGCATCCGATTGTCGTGGATGACGTGTTCAACTCGCCTTACCTCAGCCGGCGCGCGGCTGAGCTTTCGATGGCTTATTCCATGCTGGGGCTGCCGCTGGTCACCGGCGAGCAAAAATTGGGCGCGGTGATCGTCGCCTTTCACCAGCCGCATCACTTCAGCCCCGACGAAATTGCGCGCGCCGAACAGGCGGCCGGACAAATCGCGCTGGGGATTGAAAGAAGCCGGTTGTTTACCGAGACTGCCGAAGCCCTCACCCGCGAGCAGCGTTTGAACGAGGTCTCCCGCACGATCAGCGGCGCGCTCGATATGCAAATTACCATTCAGAGCGTCGTGCGTCTGGCCGGTGAACTCGTCAGCGCCGACGCCGGCTCGCTGGCGGTCATTGCCTCCGACGGCGAGTCTCTGCTGCCCTACTACTTCAATGCCCCTGCGAATTTGGTAAGTGCGCCGCCGATGCCCAAAGGCGCCGGCCTGGCCTGGCAGATTATTGAGACAGAGCGATCCGTTTTATTGGACGACTATGGCTCCCATCCGAACGCTTTGCCGGAGTGGGTCCAGGCGGGAGCGCAAGGCTTCCTCGGCGTCCCTATCGTTGCCGGGGAAGTGTGCCTGGGTGTGTTAGGATTGTTCCGCCTGAAGCCTGATCGGCGCTTCAACGAGCGCGATCGGGCGTTGATCGAGTCCGTCGGGCGGCAGGCCGGCGTTGTGATCCAGAACGCGCGCCTGTTCGAAGCCACGCGCCGCAACGCCGAGGAAGTGACTTCGGCGAGCGAGATTCTGAGGGCGCTCAACGCGACGACCGACGTGGCTCAGGCCTTTCCGGCAGTCGTCGCCGGCGTCAAGGCGATCACGGTCTGCGATCAGGTGAGTCTGGCGTTGATAGACGAGAGCCGGGAATACCTCACGATCGTCGCTCTCGAGCCGTATACCGAAATAAGCTGGGGCGTCCGCGTGCGCCTGTCGGAGACTTCGACCACGCCCGACATCCTGGCCGGGCAGCCGCATCTCACTCCCGACTTGGCGGCTGAGCGTGACCTGCCGCTTGAGCGCCGGCTCTACGAGGCCGGTTACCGGTCTCGCCTCAACCTGCCCCTGCGCGTCGGCGAGCAGGTGATTGGCATTCTCAATCTTGTCTGGGCGCGGCTGAACGGCTACGACCTGGCCCGCCTGCCCCTGCTCAGCCAGATCGCCGACGCGGTGGCCCTCGCCGTCGAGAAGAACCGCCTCTTCGCCGAGACCCATCGGCGGGCCTACGAGCTCGAAATCCTGGCTGAGGTCTCCACGGCGCTCCGCGTGGCGGAAAGCACCAGCGCCATTATGCAGATTATGCTGGCGCGCAGCCTGGCCATCTTCCACGCGGGGGTGGGGGCCGTTGCCGTGCCGACTTCCGAACCAGGCGCGCTCACAATGGCTTTAGAACAGGGCGCACCGGTCCCGCTGAGCAGTCAGATTTATCGCCTCGAGGATTCTATTTTCGGACACGTCTTCAGCACGGGTCAGCCTTATCTCGCGCCGAATCTGATGACCAACCCGTACACCCATGCCGATCTGAAAGAATGGGCTGAGGCTCAAGCCAATCCGCCAAGCATTCCGGCGATGTTCGCCCCCTTGCGGGCGGGCCAGGAGATCATCGGCGTCTTGTTCGTCGGCGACGTCACGCCGCGCCTCTTTACCGAAGTTGACCTGCGCCTGCTCAACGCGATTGCCGAAATTGCCGGCAGCGCGCTGCACCGCGCCGGCGTGCTCGAAACGCTGGAACAGCGCGTGGTCGAGCGGACGCGCGAGCTGGCCGAGGCCAACGAAAGGCTCAAAGAACTCGATCGGCTCCGGGATCAGTTTGTGTCCAACGTCTCCCACGAACTGCGCACGCCGCTCACCAATATTAAACTGCACCTCGGCCTGCTCGAACGGCGCGGCCCCGAAGTCATGGATCGCTACGTGCCCATCCTCCAGCGTGAAACCGAGCGCCTGCGCAGACTGATCGAGGATCTGCTGGACATCTCGCGCCTGCGCGCGCAAATTTCACCGCTCAAGCGGGAACCGCTTCGGCTCGACAGTCTGCTGGCCGATATCGTCGCTATCCACGCCACGCGCGCCGAAGCCAAAGGTGTGAGCCTCAAGCACGACTTGAATCCCGACGTCCCAGAGGTCGCCGCCGACCGCGCCCAGATCATCCAGGTCTTCACCAACCTCATCAGTAATGCTGTGGCGTACACTGCCGCCGGGGGGCGCGCGACCGTCGCCTCCTACCTCGACGTTCACGGAGGCATCCACGGCGTGGTCATCCGCTTTAACAACAGCGGCCCGGTCATCCCGCCGGAGGACCTGCAGCATCTCTTTGAGCGCTTCTATCGTGGTCAAACCGGCTTCGCCTCGGGCGAACCGGGCACGGGCCTCGGCCTCTCGATCTGCAAAGACATCGTCGAACGGCACGACGGTCACATTCAAGTGCAGAGCCGTGAGGGCGAGGGAACGACTTTCACCATGTGGCTGCCGCTCAAGGCCTGAGATGCGCTCAGCCTCTCCTCCTGCCAAAGGTTGTCCTTCCTCGTTTTTATCCTGACAAAAGCGGTATAATTTCCCTGGCCATGGAACTGGAAAATAAGGTTGCGCTTATCACTGGCGCCGGACGCGGCATTGGCCGCGCCCTGGCGTTTGGATTGGCGCGCGCCAGGGCGCGCGTGGCAGTGAACGATATTGATCCCGCGACCGCGCGGGATACTGCTTCCGCTCTATTAACGGCGGGTCATGTGAGCGAGGCATTCCCGGCTGATGTCGCCGACCCGTCCGGGATCGGCGCCTTGATGCAAGGCATTCTCTCTCGCTGGGGACGCCTCGACATCCTCATTAATAATGCGGGCGTTGAGCCGCACAGCACCCTCCTCGACCTGCCGCTCTCTGACTGGCAGCGCACTCTCGAGGTGAACCTCACCGGCTCCTTCCTCGCTTCGCAGGCCGCCGGGCGGGTGATGAAGGAGCAGGGCGGGGGGGTGATCGTCAATATCGCCTCGATTGCGGGCCGCGCCTCCGGCCTCCGCAACCGCGCCGCCTACGTCGCCTCCAAGACCGGCCTGATCGGCTTGACCCGCGAGTGCGCGCGCGAGTTTGCCGCCTACAACATCCGCGTCAACGCCGTGTGTCCCGGCGTCATCGTCACCGAAATGACCTCCCACCTGCGCCAGAACGAGCAGATGATGAAGAAATGGCTCGAGGACATCCCCCAGGCCCGCCTCGGTGAGCCGGAGGACGTCGTCGGCCTGGTCCTCTTCCTCTGCACCGACGCCGCGCGCTACATCACCGGTCAGGCGATTAATGTGGACGGGGGAAAAGTAATGTGCTGAATAAAGTGTCGAGATGTCAAAGTGTCGGCTGCGCCTCGACACCTGACACTCTGACACTTTGACACTCTATGAAAGACCTCCGCGAATTTCTCTCCTACCTTGAAAAGACCAACCAACTTGCCCGCGTCAAAACCCCGGTGAGCCGTGATCTCGAAATCACGGAAATCGCCGACCGGGTGATGAAAGGGCCGCAGGCGAAGAACAAGGCCCTTTTGTTCGAGAACGTCGAAGGCTTCGACATCCCGGTCGCCATTAATCTCTTCGGCTCCGAGGCGCGCATGGCCGCCGCCCTCGGCGTGGCCGAAGGCCTCGAAGAGCTCAACCACCGCCTCGCCAGACTCGTGGACTTCCGCCTCCCGCAAGGCCTCGGCCCGATGATTGACCGGGGCATGGATTTCCTGGGCGCGCTCAAATCCATCGGCCTCGGCCCGACGCTGGTCGGCAGGGGCGCGTGCCAGGAAGTCGTGATTACGGAGAACCTCAGCGTCAATCGCTTTCCTATTCTCAAGTGTTGGCCCGACGACGGCGGGCGGTTCATCACGCTGATGCAGGTCATCACGCGCGATCCGGCGAGCAAGGCGCGCAATGTGGGTCTGTATCGCGTGCAGGTGATTGACGACGCGCGTCTCATCGTCCATTGGCAGCGCCACAAGGGTGGGGCGGAGCACGAACGTAAAGCGCGGGAAGCCGAAAAACCGAAAATTCCCGCCGCGATTGTGCTGGGCGGCGACCCGGCCTCGATGTGGTGCGCTTCGGCACCGCTGCCGCCAAACATTGACGAATACCTCCTCGCCGGATGGCTGCGCGGCAAGCCCGTCGA
This sequence comes from Anaerolineales bacterium, assembly GCA_035291605.1. Taxonomy (GTDB): domain Bacteria; phylum Chloroflexota; class Anaerolineae; order Anaerolineales; family UBA6663; genus DATDRS01. The sequence goes on from DATDRS010000214.1 coordinate 41,629, forward strand.
GTTTGTGAAGTGCGTCAGCCAGCCGCTTGAAGTCCCCGCCCACGCGGAAATCGTCGTCGAAGGCTATGTGGACCCGAACGAGCACCTCCCCGAGGGACCTTTCGGCGACCACACGGGCTACTACACCCCGGTCGAGTCGTTCCCGGTCTTTCACGTCACCGCCGTCACCCACCGCCAGCGCCCGATTTACCCCACGACGATTGTCGGCGTGCCCCCAGTCGAGGACGTCTATATGGGCCGAGCCGCCGAGCGGTTGTTCCTGCCCCTGCTCCGCCTCTTTTTGCCGGAAGTGCTGGATTACCACATGCCGCCGGAAGGGGTGTTCCACAACCTGGTCATCGTCAAAATCAAGAAACGCTATCCCGGCCACGCGCGCAAGGTCATGTTCGGCATCTGGGGCCTGGGCCTGCTCATGCTGGCCAAGGCGATTGTCGTCGTGGACGAATGGGTGGACGTCCACGACCTGCGGCAGGTGGCGTGGCAGGCGTTAGGCAACGTGGATTGGAGCAAGGACATCGTGGTGGTCGAAGGCCCGGTAGATCACCTCGACCACGCCTCCTACCGTCACTCCTTCGGCGGCAAGATCGGCGTTGACGCCACCGCCAAAGGCCCAGACGAGGGCTACACGCGCGGCTGGCCGCCAGTGATTCGCATGAGCGAGGAGATAAAGAAGAGAGTGGATGAGAAATGGAAGGAGTTGGGACTTTGAACTAGTGCTCGCCCGTACCCGCATCTTCCTCGAAATGATCAAGTTCGAGCACACCGTGTTCGCGCTCCCATTCGCGTACCTGGGCATGTTGTTCGCGGCGGGCGGCTGGCCGGGTTGGTGGAAATTCGGATGGATCACGGTAGCGATGGCGGCGGCGCGCACGGCGGGCATGAGCCTGAACCGGCTGATTGACCGCCACATTGACGCGCGCAACCCGCGCACGGCCAATCGGCCCATCCAGATGGGCCATATTTCGGCGCGATCTGTTGCCGCCGGCGCGGTGGTCTCGCTCGTCGTCCTCGGCCTCGCCGCGTGGCAGCTAAACCCGGTGGCTTTCCTGCTCTTCCCCGGCGCGCTCGTCTTTCTCGTGGGCTATGCTTACACTAAGCGCTTCACCTGGCTCTCGCACTTTATCCTCGGCTTCACCGACGGTCTCGCCCCGGCGGGCGCCTGGGTCGCCATCACTGGGACCTTTTGGAAACCTTCCGACATTCCGGCCTGGCTGCTCCTCGCCGCGCTCACCGTGTGGATTGGCGGTTTCGACTTGATCTATGCCTGCCAGGATGTGGACTTTGACCGCCGCGAGGGCCTGCATTCCATTCCCGTCCGGTTTGGGGTAGCATTTGCGCTCCGGCTGGCGCAGGTGTGTCATGCGCTCACAGTCGCGTTGCTGGCCGCGATCGGAGCGTGGTTTGGGCTGGGCTGGCTCTATTGGGCCGGGTGGACCGTCATCGCCGCGCTGTTTATCTGGGAACATTCGCTTGTCAAGCCAGACGATCTCTCAAAGGTGGATTTGGCCTTCTTCAACGTCAACGGTTACATCAGCCTGACGATTTTCGTGGCGGCGGTAGTGGCCGTTTGGCTGGCGGGGTGATAAATTTACAGCGCCTGACGACCTCAGCCCGTTACACCCGAGGGCGCATCGCATGACATCCCTGGTAGACGCCATGCGTAACCTGGATTCGATAAACCTGGAGGAGACTTATGAACATTGCCATGTGGGCTAAAGCTCTGCAAACCATCCCACGCATCGAAAAGCACGAATGGGATGGATTGGATATCGTATCGAAATTTCTCATTGCCTCGCGTTCCGGGGTGTTGATCATCACCTTCATCTCGGCGGGGTTAGCGGGCTTATTCGCTTACCGCGCCAGCCAATTTGATCTGGGGCTGTGGCTCCTGCTCACCTTCGGCCTGCTGTTCGCGCACACCACCAACAACCTGCTCAACGACGCGACCGACTTTGTGAAGGGCGTGGACACCGACAATTACTATCGCGCCCAATACGGCCCGCAGACGCTGACGCACGGGTTCCTGACGATGCGCCAGCTGCTGACCTATGCCGCCGCGAGCGGTCTGCTCGCGTTGGCCTTCGGCGCGTATCTCATCTACCTGCGCGGCCCGATCGCCTGGGTTTTGCTCGGCTTGGGCGTGTTTTTCGTCTTGTTCTACACGTGGCCGCTCAAATATATCGGCCTGGGCGAGATCGCCGTAGTCATCGTGTGGGGCCCCTTAATGATCGGCGGCGGCTACTACGTCATCACCGGCCAGTGGGACTGGAACGTGGTGGTAGCCGGTTTGCCCTATGCCCTCGGCGCGACGACCGTGATCTTCGGCAAGCACATTGACAAGTACGATAAGGACAGGGAGAAGGGGATTCATACTTTGCCGGTGGTCATCGGCGAAAAAGCAGCGCGCTACACGGTGTTGGGGATGATGGCGGCGCAGTATGTCATTATGGCGTATCTCGTCTTTAGCGGGTTCTTCTCGCCTGTGGCGCTGGTCGTGTTCCTTGCGCTCAACTTCCTCGTCAATGCCTACAAGGTCTACCGCCATCCTAAGCCGGCCGAAGCTCCGGCTAGCTTGCCGCCGGGTGTGTGGCCGCTCTATTTTGTGGGCTTCTCGTTTGTACATAACCGCCGCTTTGGCCTGCTGTTCCTGCTGGGCCTCATCGGTGATCTGGCCTGGCGCGCTGTGTTTCCATCGCTCGTGCGCTAATTATTCGTGTCAACTTATGTCTGTGCGTGGACATACAAGGAGAAGAAGTAATGAAGAAACCGTTTTATCTCGCGGCCCATATCCTGGCAGCCGTCGGATTGTTCCTCGCCGCGTGCAGCGGCGCGGCGCCTGCCCCGACGGCGGGGCCCACGGCGGAACCTGAGCCAGTGACGATCCGCATCGGCATGCTGCCCATCCTCGACGGCCTGCCGCTCTACGTCGCCGACGCGCAGGGCTATTTCGCCGCGCAGAACGTCAAAGTGGAGTTCGTCAACGTCGCTTCCGCCGCCGAGCGCGACCAACTGATGCAGGGCGGCCAGATTGACGCGATGATCAACGACCTTGTCTCGACCATGTTCTACAACAAGGATCAAGTCAACATCGTCATCGTCCGTTTTGCCCGCACCGCCACCCCGACCTACCCGCAGTATCGCGTCCTGGCGGGCAAGGACTCAGGCATCAGCGACGTCAACGGTCTCAAAGGCGTGGAGATCGCCATCTCGCACGGCACGGTCATCGAATACGTGTCCGACCGTCTCCTGCAGGCTGAAGGCCTCGCCCAGGACGACATCAAGTACGTCGCCATCCCCAAGATCGGCGACCGCCTCGCGGCCATCGGCGATGGCACGGTGAAGGCCGCCACCGTCCCCGACCCGGCGGCGCTGGCGGCGCTGGCCGGCGGCGCGAAGGTGATTGTGGACGACACCAAGCACCCGGAGTACGGCAACAGCGTCTTCTCGTTCAGCGCGGCGTTTGTCACGGACCATCCCGAAGCCGTCAGAGGCTTCCTCGCCGCCTACGAAAAGGCCGTCGCCGACGTCAACGCCGACAAGACGAAGTGGAACGACCTCCTGTTGAACCACCAACTGCTTTCGGACGCGCTCATCGGCAAGTACACCCTGCCCGATTACCCGGCCAAGTCCGTGCCCACCGAGGCGCAGTTCAAAGACGTGAATGCGTGGGCGAAGGAGAAGGGATTGGTCACGACGGACGTGTCGTACCCTGACTCGGTGAGCGCCTCTTTCCTGCCGTAAAGAAGTGTCGGGAGTTCCATGATTGAAACCCGCTCCCTCGCCTTCGCCTACTCCAGCGGTCCAGCCATCTTCTCAGGCTTCAACTGGTCGGTGAAGGCGGGGGAAGCGTGGGCCATCCTCGGCCCATCGGGTTGCGGCAAGTCCACATTGCTCTATCTCCTCGCGGGTTTGCGCCGTCCCACGGCCGGCCGGCTCATGATCGAGGGGCAGGTCATCACCCGTCCCCGCCCGCGCACCGGGCTTGTCCTGCAGGATTTTGGTCTGCTGCCGTGGGCGACGTGCGAAGAGAACATCAGCCTTGGCCTCCGCATCCACGGCTTCTACGGCCCGGACGGCAAGCACGCGCCGCTCGACTCTAAACCCGGCGATATCCGCGCCATCACCGGCCACTGGCTCAGACGCCTCGGCCTCGAGGAGGTGCGGCATCACTACCCCGCGCAGCTCTCCGGCGGCCAGCGCCAGCGCACGGCGATCGCGCGTACCCTCGCCCTCAACCCCGACCTGCTTCTCATGGATGAACCGTTCGCCTCGCTCGACGCGCCCACGCGCGAAGGCCTACAAAACCTCACGCTCGAACTCCGCGCCGAGCAGCGCCTCACCACGATCGTCGTCACGCACGCGATTGAGGAAGCGGCGTTCCTGGGGCGAAGGATTCTCTTGTTGGGGACAGGCATCGAAATCATCGAGAACCCCGAGGCGGGCACACCCGACTACCGTGGTTCTGTTGCCTACCAGCAGACCTGCCAGCATCTCCGCGCCCGCCTGGGGGAGGCGAACCCCCATTCTGTGACCGCGCCTGCTGGGGCAGGGGCGTTCGATTGAACGCTCAACGAGCCATGAGCAAGCGATCCCTGCTTGTCGCCTCCCTCCTCCTCCTCGCCGCCTGGCAGCTCCTCGCGTGGGTCGTTGGCTCGGGACTGCTGCCGCTCAAAGCGCGCACTAACATCCTGCCCGGCCCGCTGGAAGTCTTTCCCGTCTTCTTCGCCCAACTGCCCAAAGAACTCGGCGCGCATTCTCTCGTCAGCCTGCGGCGCGTCATCGGCAGTATGTTGCTTTCCGTCGCTCTCGCCGTCCCTGCGGGCCTGGCGATGGGGCAGAGCCAAAGGCTCAACCGGCTGTTCTCGCCGCTGCTCTACCTGACGCACCCGGTCCCGAAGGTCGTCTTCGTCCCAGTGGTCGTCCTCTTCTTCGGCGTGGGCGACCTCGCTAAGATCGTCGTCATCACCCTGATCCTGTTTTTCCAGATCCTCGTGCTCGTCCGCGACGCCGCGGCGAACCTCCGCCCCGAACTGATTCAATCCGTCCGCTCCCTCGGCGCGGGGCGCCGCGCGTTGTTCGTCTATGTCTATCTCCCGGCCAGCCTGCCCGCCGTGCTCACGGCGTTGCGGCTCTCCGTGGGCACCGCCGTGGCCGTCCTCTACGTCGCCGAACTCTACGCCACGCAGAAGGGCCTCGGCTACTACATCTTCCTACAGGGCAGCACCCTCTTCAACTATCCGGCCATGTACGCTGGCATCATGGCGATGGCGCTGCTCGGACTCGGTTTATACTTCACCGTGGATTGGCTGGAACAGCGGCTATGCCCCTGGGAGTACGCCGATTGATGAGGGTGATAGCGAAGATCAAACCCCTCGCTTCCATCTTCGTCGAAATCGTTAAACAACGCGCGGAGGCGGGGCAGTGACTCACCTGACTGGCGCTGAACGCGCCGCCTACGTCCAATCCATGTTCGCCCGGATTGCGCGGCGCTACGATTTGATGAACCGCCTGATGACGGGTGGGCAGGATGTGCGCTGGCGCCGGCAGGTGATCGACCTCGCCCAACTGCCCAGAGGCGGCAAACTCCTCGACCTCGGCAGCGGCACGGGTGACCTGGCGACTGAAGCCCTGCGCCGTGACGCCTCTCTGCAAGTCGTCGGCGGGGATTTCACGCTCGAGATGATGCGCGTGGGATGCGAACGCCCCAACGGGCATCTTGTGCGCTGGGCTGGGACGGACGCGCTCAACCTGCCTTTCCCAGACAATGCCTTTGACGCCGTCGTCTCCGGCTACCTGATGCGCAACGTGATTGACGTGCGCCGGGCGTGGGCCGAACAGTATCGGGTGATCAAACCAGGCGGTCGCGTGGTCTGCCTCGACACAACCCCGCCCCCGCGCAACCTTCTGCGCCCGCTCATCAACTTTCATCTGCACGTCGTCATCCCAGCCCTCGGGCAATTAATTGCCGGGGCCTCGGACGCTTACACGTATCTCCCGGACTCAACCGAGAACTTTTTGCTGGCCGAAAAACTCGCCGGGCGCATGGCCGAAGCCGGTTTCAAAGACGTGCGGTTCAAACGGCTCATGTTTGGGACGATGGCGATTCACTGGGGGGTGAAGTAGTGTTAGCCAACTCAAGCCCGCCGATGCGGGGGCAATCATCTTCCCGCCCGCGTTCTACGGCAGCCCACAGGCAGTGGACGACATTGTGAAAGGGAGAAGAGAGAATGAACGTTGCTGACCCAATTGGCAATCTCAAATCAAAAATCAGAAATTTTCTCGCGTTACACTCGACGTTGACGCTCGCCACCGTCAGTCCCGCGGGTCAGCCGATGGCAGCCAGCCTGTTCTTCGTCGAGGACGCCAATTTGAAGCTCTACTGGGTCTCCGGTCCGAAGAGCCGCCACAGCCAGAATCTGCAGGCCAACCTGCAAGCGGCGATCACGATTCAAAACGCGACCTGGTCGTGGATGGAGATCGCCGGGGTGCAGATGGAGGGTGAGACCTACGTGCTCCAGGCGGGCGCGGAATGGCAGGCGGTCTGGGAATTGTATCTCGCTAAGTTCCCGTTCGTGCACGAGTTCGAGGCTGAGGTCCACCGATCCAATTTTTACGAGTTCATCCCGCGCTGGGCGCGTTGGATAGATAACGCGCAGGGGTTCGGGCACAAGGAAGAGATGAAATTCAGGTGGTGATTTCCCACGCTGTAATCTCCGGCGGGCAAAGGCAGCGGACGCGCGGCGCGCCTTTGCCTTCCATGCCCACGCCGCGCGTGACGTAGAGCGTCATCTTCCCCTCTTGTATCCGGCCAGACTCATATTTTTTGCCGTAAAGCGAACCTGCATACAGCGCGCCGTAGAGCGGGAGACGCACCTGTCCGCCGTGCGTGTGCCCGGAAAGCTGGAGGTCCACCCCGGCTTGAGCAGCCTCGGGCGCGAGGTCGGGGGAGTGGTAGAGGAGGATGGTGAAGCGGTCGAGGGGGCGGGGTGGGCGGCTCTGCCCCAACACGGAGAACAGGCGCGGCTCGTCTTCGAACGGCTTGTGGGTGCAGTTGAGGCCGACGATGTCGTAAGCGTTGCCGCCGTGTTCGATAGTTACTTTCTCGTCGCGCAGCCAGCGAATATGGGCGAGGCCCTCCAGCAATTGCGGCACTACGTCGGGCAGGTCCACCGCGGGACTCCCGGAAACCGCGAAGACGCCCAGCGGCGCGGAGAGCTCGCCCAGAACCGCGCGGACGGCCTCCCATGCCTGAGGGTCGCGCAGATAGGAGAGGCTGAGGAAGTCGCCCGAGAACAGAATCACATCGGGCGCAGTTGACCGGGCGAGTGCGATCACTTGCCTCTCACGGCTGGTGATCCGTTCGACGTGCAGATCGCCGATGTGGAGTAGGCGCAGCGACGCGCCCGGTTTCAGCTTCGGGGAGCACAGCCTCTGGCGCGTGAGGGTGAGGCGGTGCGGCTCAATCCAGAAGCCATAGATGACGAGCCCTGTGCCGGCGATCTGCGCGGCGAGGGCCAGGGGCCACGGGAGCCCGGCAAAAGGCAGGCGCATGGCGGCCAGGAGAAGGGTTGGCGGCTTCGCCGGGCCGAAGGATTTTTGCGCGCGCGGCAGCGCGGCCAGCAGCGCCCAATCGCCTAGAAAGAAAAGATAGAGGAGGATGAGAGGCGGCGAGAAAGAGACAGCCAGCAGCGGGAGGCAGGCGAAGCCAAGGAGCACTGCGGCGAAGACGAACGCGGGCAGGCTTTCGATGAAGTCGGCAATGTGCAGGACGACGTCGAAGATGTTGCCGGTCGTGCCGGGGAAAGTGCGGTGGTGGATGAAATCGCGGGCGGCCATGGGAGTTGGATTTAGAGTTAGAGTGAGGCGTTGGACGGTGAGGACAAATCATATCATGACAAAGGTGGGGGGCTTACGTTTTGTCGAGTTGAGAAAAACCTTGACGCTTCTGCGCCAGCCTGTTATACTCTCGGCGCGCCGAATAAAAAAGGCGCATTTCGCGCGATGCGGGGTAGAGCAGTGGCAGCTCGTCGGGCTCATAACCCGGAGGTCCTAGGTTCGAATCCTAGCCCCGCTACTCAAAATTGGATTGGAACCTCTGATCCGCGGGTCTGTGGTTCCAATCCTATTTTCGTAAGTCCGAAACACCGTCGCCTACACCCAATTGGCCGACGGTGTATTCGTTTAACGAAGTGGAACGACGCACTCGGATGGCCTAAGCAACTTCGTCACCATACGCTTTAGCGATTGGCACAAGCCTTGCTCAACCTCTTCAGTGATGGAGATTATCAACTCTGTGTTGGCACGATTCGCAGGTACTGCCTCGTCTCCTGGAAGTCCGGCCGGTGTCGAAGCACATCGGGAGGCTCTGAGGTCGACGCGCACTGAGACTCACTCCGATCACTGACCATGTGCATCATGCACATGGTCGATTGACAGAACACCCTCTTGTAAGCGCGATTTCGAGATCGCGTGCTGGGCTTGTATCGTATCCCCAACCGAGCCGGTGCCGCCGGAGGCGTGTTGGCCGGGGGTGGCGCCGCGAAGCCTTTGACGACGCTGAACAGTCATCGAGGCGGCCCAGTTCGAGCAGCAAACTAAGGAACGACTGTCAGTAGCACGCTACGCGCGAGCAACGCTTCAAAGGCCTGGGTTGGCACAGCACGCGGAGCGTCGCAGTAAACCCGAATACCGCAACGCTTGCGTGCTTGGGCCAGCCAAGCTCGTCAAGATGCCCTGGAATTCCCAACCACGGAGATAGGCAGGGCCCCGCAAAGCGTGTACTCATGAGTCGCGTAGCGGCCAGATCGCGCAGCAATGGGCGAAAGCGTCCATCTCACAATCGAGTTGGGCCGCCACCCGCTACGCGTGGCACCGCGTGCGGCAACACGCTCGTTCTAACAGCCATGCTTACCGCTGTCTGGCCAATCGCTGGTTGGCCACATCTGCACTTGCGCCGCGCGCAGCGCAGGTGCAAGTGTCGCTTGGAAGTCCTAGACACCCCCGGCCCTAAGGGGCCGGACAGGGTGTGCTGGCAGACCCGAACACCGAATGATGAAGCTACTCACCCGCTTCGCGAGAACCGCGCCCGGCGACTCGCCAAGTGTGCTTAGTTGATTGATAATTCTCTCTAGCCGTGGGGCTCGATCGCCAGCGGACGACGGGCAAGTCGCCAGGTCGAGCCTCACGGGTCAAGCCGTTCGCTTGGCACCGTCATTTTCATGCGCCTGTCGCGCAGATTGCCTGTTGACAAAGCGGTCCGACTGGCCCTTCGCGCTGGCCCCCGCTGCGCTCCGGCCTTCCGCGCTCAGGCCCAGCGGGTGAAGCGGAACGTTAGGTTTTACCGCTTCTTGAATTTTGGGGTGTGTGATTTATGATTGATCTATGCCTACGCCAATTTTAGCCACTAAACTTTATATCCCCCCGCCTCGGCCTAAAGTTGTCCTCCGCCCCCGCCTGAGCGAGCGGCTGAACGAGGCTTTGCACCGCACGCCAGGCGTGACCCTTATTTCTGCCCCCGCCGGCTTTGGCAAAACCACGCTGGTCAGCGAATGGGTCGTCGGTGGCAAGCGACCGGCCGCCTGGCTGTCGCTGGACGAAGGGGATAATGACCCCACACGTTTTCTGGCTTACCTCGTCGCTGCTTTGCAGACGATTGCGGCGAATATTGGAGCAGGGGTGTTGGGCGTGCTTCAAGCTCCCCAGCCGCCGCCAATCGAATCGATTCTGACGGTCCTGCTCAATGAAATCACCACCCTCCCGGACCATTTCGTGCTCGTCCTGGACGACTACCACGTGATTGAGGCCAAACCGGTTAACCTTGCCCTCACCTTTCTGCTCGAGCACCTGCCGCCGCAGATGCACCTGGTCATCGCCACCCGTGAGGATCCAGATCTGCCCCTGGCCCGGTTACGCGCCCGGTGCCGCCTGACCGAACTGCGCGCCGCCGACTTGCGTTTCACCGCCTCCGAAGCGGCCGAATTTCTCAACCCGGTGATGGGCCTTAAGCTCTCGGCAGAAGACATCGCCGCACTGGAAACCCGCACCGAAGGCTGGATTGCCGGCCTGCAATTGGCCGCGATTTCGATGCAGGGACAGAAAGACGCCGCCCGCTTCATCCAATCTTTCACCGGCAGCCACCGTTTCGTGATGGACTATCTGGTGGAAGAAGTCCTGCAACAGCAGTCCGAAAGCGTCCAGACTTTCTTGCTGCGCACGTCTATCCTCGACCGCCTGTGCGGCCCCCTTTGTGACGCCGTTCTGCTCGACCCCGCTGCTTCCGGGCAAGCCACCCTGGAATATATCGAACGCGCCAATCTGTTCATCGTCCCGCTGGACAACGAGCGGCGCTGGTACCGCTATCACCATCTCTTTGCCGATTTGCTGCGGCAGCGACTGCACCAGAGCGCCGCCTCGTCTACAGGGGATGCGGAAAGCCGCGTGAACGAATTGCACATCCGTGCCAGCCAATGGTATGAAGACAATGGCCTGGAGATTGAAGCGTTTCACCATGCGGCTGCCGCCAATGATGTCGAGCGCGCCGAGCGGCTGATTGAAGGAAGAGGGATTCCCCTGCATTTTCGTGGCGCGGTGACGGCTATTCTGGACTGGCTGGAGTCGCTGCCGACGACAGTGCTGAATGCCAGGCCCTCGTTGTGGTGGAGGTATGCCTCGTTGCTGCTGGTTAATGGTCAAACGACCGGCGTGGAAGAGAAACTAGAAGCTGCTGAAGCCGCTCTGCAAGGGACCGAGGCGGACGACAAGACCCGAAACCTTGTCGGACGAATTGCCGCCGCCAGGGCTGTATTGGCTCTCACTCGGTACCAGGTGGAAACCATGCTTGCCCAGTCGCGCCGTGCCCTGGAGTATCTGCATCCCAACAACCTGTCTACCCGCGCTACCGCTAACTGGACCCTGGGGTATGCCTACCTCTTCTCTGGAGACCGTGCCGCAGGCCGCCGGGCCCTTGCCGAAGCCATCTCTCTCAGCCAGGCAGCCGGGGATATCTTCACCACGATACTGGCGACCCTCGGCCTGGGTAACGTAGAGGAAGCAGAAAACCAGCTCTATCGGGCCGCCGGGACCTACCAGCGCGTCCTGCAACTGGCAGGTGATCAGCCGCTTCAGATTATCTACGAAGCGCATCTTGGCCTGGCCCGTGTCCTCTACGAATGGAACGACCTGGATGCCGCTGAGCAGCACGGGCGACAGAGCCTGCACCTGGCGCGGCAGTATGATCGAGTTATTGACAGATTCGTTGTCTGTGAGGTGTTTCTTGCCCGCCTGAAACTGGCCCAGGGAGATATGGCCGGCGCGGCCGCTATTTTAGCTCAGGCCGATCAGTCCGCGCGCCAGCAGAACTTTGTGTATCGCATCCCTGAAGTTGCTGCCGCGCAAGTGCTGACGCTGCTTCGCCAGGGCAATCTGGCGGCAGCCGCTGAGCTGGCTCAGACCCACGAACTCCCCCTCAGCCAGGCGCGGGTACATCTGGCCCAGGAAGACCCCTCCTCAGCCCTGGCGGCGCTGGCGCCATGGCGCCGGCAGGTGGAGGCCAAGGGTTGGAAAGATGAACGGCTCAAGGTGATGGTTCTACAGGCGGTGGCTCTCCATGCTCATGGCGAAAAGAACAAGGCCGTGCAGCTGCTGAGTGACGCGCTGGCGCTGGCAGAGCCGGGCGGCTTCATCCGTCTCTTTGTGGATGAAGGGTTGCCGATGGCGCAACTATTGTCCGAAGCAGCTGCTCATGGGATTATGCCGGACTATGTAGGAAAGTTGCTGGCTGTATTTGAAGCTGAGGAGCAGAAGAGCGCAGACAAATCTGTTTTGCCGCCTGCCCAGCCCCTGATTGAGCCATTGAGCCAACGCGAGATGGAAGTACTACGACTCATGGCCCAAGGACTCTCGAATCGTGAGATTAGCGAGCAGCTTTTCCTCGCCTTGAGCACGGTTAAAGGGCACAATCGAATTATCTTTGACAAACTACAGGTCCAAAGGAGCACCGAAGCGGTAGCACGTGCGCGCGAGTTGGGTCTGTTGTAGCCTGAACGTCAGTTTGCCCGCAAACCTGTTATCAGGAACTGCACGCACCCTAAAGGGGGCTCCCCAAAGGGGCCTATGGGTTAGCCAGCGGTTCATAAAGCCAAAGCTTTAGAACTTCTCCCCTCTCAGTGACCCCAAAACAGTACCCCCAAACAATACTTTAGTATCTATACGTCAATACCGTATTGTAGACATACTACCTGTACATTGAGCATGTGGCACAGACGGTTATGAGCGGCCACAACAGGTACAGGGTCATGTCAAACGAACTCAACTCAAAGACTGATCCAGATGAATCAACGATCTATCAAATCAGGATCAAGGGCCATCTGGGTGTTCAATGGACAGACTGGTTTGGGGGCCTGACCATCACCCTGGAAGACAACGGCGATACGCTTTTAACCGGCTCGGTGATTGATCAGGCCGCGTTGCATGGGTTGCTAAAAAAGGTGCGTGATTTAGGAATGCCATTGGTCTCGGTCATTCGCGTTGAACCCGGCCAAGCAGATGCGGCAGAGGTCAAACCGTCAAGTCCAATTCTATGAAACTCATCAAAATCATTCAAAAAAGGAGAAGACAATGAATACAAATAAAACGACCGCTGAAACAAAAGCGTTTAGTTACGCAAGAGGTGTCGCCTCATTTGCGGGAGCCAGGATAGGTCCCGCCCACGAGTAGACTGGATAGTGAGAGACATCGGGTAGGGTATCCGCCATAAGCTCCTCCGGAGTAAAGGGATGGTGGCAGGCGGTGCGCCGCACGGCCTGGGCGAGGGTGTGGTGGGCGGCCCGCGCTACGAGCAAGGGGGTCAGCTGACCCGTGTGTACCTGGTGGGGGGTAACGGCAAAGCCGTGTGTAGGGTGGTCAGCGGATGGATGTGGTTGTACCAGTCGTAAAACTGGGTGAAGTAGGTGAGAGCTTCGGGGACGTCGGCGAACTGACCCGGATAGGCGGGATGGGTCTTGACGGTGCCGAAGTGGGCTTCGACCCGCACCTGCGGTGGGGCAGGTGTGCGCGGGTTGTCGTTGGGCTGGCGCGGGCGGCTGAAAAGTTGGGCGATGCCGAGTTTCTCGAAGTATTGCCGCGTGGAATACGCCCGCATCTGAGCGCCGCGATCGCTGAGCGCGTGGGGCCACTGGTCGCGCGGGACTTCGAGCAGGCCTTCGTTGAGCAGGCCGTGATCCCAGAGGGTCCGCAGGGACTCGCTGGTGAAGGTGTCGCGCACCAGCCAGGCGACGATCTTGCGGCTGAAGTGATCGAGCAAGCTGTAGAGATACAGGAAGTGGTAGCGTTCCAGGGTGGTGAGCCAGGTCACGTCATAGTCCCAGAGCTGGTTGGGGCCGGTCACCCAGTCGGTGTCCGGCGCGCCGAGCGGGTGGGCGTGGCGCTGGCGTTCACGCGGCCCATTGCAGGCCAGGGCGACTTGGTAGCGCCAGACGGTCACGTGCGAGACGGGAATGGCCGGGATTCCCTGGCCCAAACTGAGGGCCAGTTCTCGGCAACTCTGGTCGGCATGCTGCGGTGAGCGGATGATACTCACCAGCGCGGCGGCTTCCGGGCGGGTCAGCGCATTCACTGGGCGCGGGCGCGGCACTGCGGGTAGTGCCGGGACGGGTTGGCGCCAGCGTTGCAGGGTGCGCGGGGTCAGCCCGAGCACCTGGCAGGCCCGGTGTTCGCTCAGGCCTTGCGCCGAGGCCTCGGCCACCAGTGCCAAGATCATTTGGCGCGCCTCCGCCGGGAGCCGTTGGCCTGACTGGAGGCGGGCGAGGCCGCACGCTCTTTTTTTTCGAGCAGGGTGTAGGCCACGCTCAGTTCGGCCAGCGCCGCCGTCTTCTCGCCCAGTTCTTGCTCCAGTTGGAGCACGCGCGCGGGCGAGACCTCGCCTGGTAACCGCCCATGCCGTCCCTGGACTTTGAGGGCGGCCAGCGCGGCACGCTCGACGGTCTGCTCGATCTGACGCAGATCGTCCAGGTGGACCCCATACTGGCGCAAGAGTTCGCCCAGCGGCGCTTCCGCCGGGCGCGTGGCCAGATAGAGTTCGAGCTTGCGCTGGGCGGTCAGCCGCAACGCGCGTTTTGCGTTGGACGGGGAGTTGGTTTTGGACATGGTCAGGCCTTTCAAGGTTGGTGGGCGCAGACGGGGTGCGCCAGGGCGGCCCGCTGGTGGGGGCCACGCTTCGCTCCGCTCCGCGTG